>NZ_CP026240.1:0-61837 GCF_002903305.1 Citrobacter freundii complex sp. CFNIH9
ATCAGTCTTATCAAATCCTTCATAAAAGCGATGTTACGCTTGGTTGGCTTCAGAGCCGCTGGATTCCACCCGGTCGGTGCGCCACCCTTAACCCGGTAATATTCACCTCCCATAGCGCGAATGCCGACTTCACCCGCCCTGTCTTTATCAAAAAAAACAGTGGTCAGTTTCCTGACCTTTCGGTTAGACGGAAAGGACTCCGGCGCACCGTACTGTTGTACGGCGTATGCTTTCGTCATTAAAAGGACAGTTTTACCTACGTTTGATGTCCCAAGAATTTCCGTATGTCCCAGCGTTGGGTTTTTACCAAAGAAATTCTGGTTTTCCGTGGTCATATGGTAGTTGAGGTGATAAATATCATTACCAGAACCGCGCAAGGTAATTAATCTGTCACCCCAGGTATTCCCTTTTTCTTTCCCTGTAAAGAAGTTATGGAAGCTTTCCATTTCAGCAAAATTAAGACTGCTAAGGGTACACAAGCGAGGGCGCAAGTTATAATTACCCGGTAACTGAGCAAAATACGCAGCCCCAAGACTCAGGGTCGAATATGTGATAATAAGCCCAAGGTCTTCAAGGGTTGTGGTCACTATATTGGTGTCTTTAACCAGACGTTCCGGCGTGTCAGCAAAAACAATCAGCGTCTGGTGACTCTTACCAAAAGAGTTGTAACCACTGGAAACCATATCCAGACCAACATGCAAATCAGCCAGCAATGATTTAGCCGCATCATCAGTCATCTCAAGCTTATCAATCTGATCGTCCAGCGCCTTGATGGAGGCTTGCTTATCCATCGTAGTGAAAGACGATGTAAAGACATATTCAACAGGGAGATACATCAGCGCATCAAAAATTCCGGCGTCCGTCTCCTGAAAGTAATCCTTTATTTCAATGCACCGGAAATATCTGGCGTGATCAGAAGCTGTAATTTGCCCTGCATCGTTACCGAAAAACAAGTCTTTACCGCCAAGATAAGTATAAAAAGGACTATTAGTTACTCTTACCTTTTGAAACTTCCCGGATAGCAGATACTGAAAAAGGGAAAGTTGGTCAGAAAATACCTTGCTATTTTCTTCAAACAAACCAAGACGGCGAGAGTGGAACCTGGACAGATAAGTATCAAGTCTGCCACAAATTTCGTTCATGTCGTTAATGGGTTCATCAAAAATATTTTTATTCCGCTTATTCCTTGAAAGAAAATGTGAAACTTTATCTTCAGCATTGAAAGGCTTATAACAGACTGTCAGATAAAGTTTGTTTTCAAAATATTCAGGCTCAGAAAGAGAACGGTAATAATCATTCATAACCCGGTTAACAAATGGGATTTTACTGTTAAATGAAGACTGAACCTCTTTCTTTACACGAACACGGTGTGTGTAGAACGTCACAGGCTTACCCTCAAAGCTTCGAATAAGCGTGTTGAGTTGGTCTGTCAGTAACGTCAGATCCTCCTCATCAACACATTCAAAGTAAGCGCCGTCAATATGCCAGGTAGCCAGCAAATCACGGCTTTTTGTGACGATTAGATTATCTGTGATATGAGAAGAGTACGGTATCAGCTCCTCAATAGAAGACTGGTCTTTCAGCTTCATAAAATTGTCCACTCTGGAAATATCAACTTCATCATACTGGCTCCCCGCATAATGGACGGCACTGAAGCGTTTGTTTGACAAGGGATGACCTTTGATTACAGTTCGTAGATAAAGCAGGTCAAAGAAACGCTCATCGATCTGTGTTACTCGCTTGATGGCATACCACCCTGGCAATATGAGTGCATACATTGCATCATGAATCCATACACCAAGTAATACAGAAATAAGGCACATTCCAAGG
Organism: Citrobacter freundii complex sp. CFNIH9; assembly: GCF_002903305.1. NCBI lineage: Bacteria > Pseudomonadati > Pseudomonadota > Gammaproteobacteria > Enterobacterales > Enterobacteriaceae > Citrobacter > Citrobacter freundii complex sp. CFNIH9. Next base: position 1,831 of record NZ_CP026240.1, read on the forward strand.
AAGGGGTAGAGCGGAACGCCCAACCCCCGGATTAAAGCGGGGCGTGTCAGCCCTTTAAAAAGAGTACTCATATTTACGCCCCTGAGATTAACTTATGACAACCAGTCCGGTACGTAAGGAGCAATGATAAAGATAATCATCCCGATAATCAGAGGATAAATCCATGTCATATGTTGACGTGCAAACAGCGCAATATATGCAATACCTAAGCAAATAATGGTGATTGCTGGTTTTCTCAAGTCAGTAAGGAAATCAATGATCTTTTGTAAAAAACCGGTAGTCTTTGTAGATACATCATCAGCAAAAGCTGGTTCCGCAACACAAAGCATTAAGGCAGCCATAAAGACAGTGAGTGTTAAGTAACGTTTATTCAGTTTCAACATCGTTTGTTTCCTTTTCATCTGATACGGTGCCACGCATGGCATATTTTGGATAAACAGTAGTTTCTTTTCGCGTAATGTCCTGTGTTGCAGTCTCCTTTCCTATTTCATCCTTAACCGATGGAACAGCCCATACCTTTTTGTTGTCTGGACGGCTATAACCAATACGCTGCGTATAGCTCGTATTATTAAAATTTAATTCAGATTTTTGCCCCGTTACAAAATTTCCAGAGTAATAACAACTAAGAGCGTTTTTTAAACTCCCTCCCCTTTGATAGCAATCAAGCATGATTTTTTCGAATACGGTAAGGTTTGTACACGGCGAGAAAAGTTTTTCTGCATTGACGCCATATTTAGAAAAATTAGTGCTTGTTATTTGCATAAGACCCGTTGAATAACGGTGATATCTAGCTTCAATTTTTTTTATTATGCTTAGTGCATCCTCCTTAGAACTTGGGAAATAAGAAATTACGCCACTATCACCGGGCTTACGCTCACCTTTCGGTATAATCTCGGCTATAGCATAAGGATTAAAGCCAGATTCAACCCTTGCAACTTCATGAGCAGTATCAGGATGAACGCTGGCGGCGCATTGCATAGCAAGCGCGATAAAAGCTGAGGTAGATAACATTGATTACTCCCGGCCAGAACAGCACGGAACAGATCGGCAGAACGATTACTCTTCGGAGTCCATATCGGCTCCGTTTATGAGTTCATCTATTGCCTTTTGTGAACATGTTTTAATGAGATACTGCACAAAACCAGAGTCAGAAATACGCCTTCCCCGGCGGTAGCTAATCTCAACAGCGATTCGCTCAACTTCATCACGAACGTCAGAAGGGAGATAGAGGGTATTACGTTGAGGCTTGCGCTTGCTTGAAGTCTTTTTTCTGGTAACAGTCATTTTTCTTCCGTTTCATTTTGTGGGTTAAGCTTTTTTCTGTGATGTAGTTGAGCATGGCTATACTTCTCTTCCTTGGATCATCCATCAGCATTATTTCCACCAAACGGGGGGCGTTAGTATGGCTAAGTTGATTCCGTTCTCCTTGTTGTACGTTAAATATTTCCTCATCAGGTACAGGTAACGGCTCTCCACCAAAAGCAATAAACCGCTGAACATAAGGTAATGCGGTGATAGTAGATGAGTGAATTTTTTCAAAATCGGCCTGGATGAAAAGATACCCTGGGAAAAGTGGTAACAGCCTTTCTCTGAACGAGATTTGTTTATCCGGGCGACGATACTTTTCTGAAATCATAGGGCAGTAGTAAGAAAAGTTATGCTGTTCAAGATGGGAGAAAACAGCAGCAAACCTCGTCGTAGTAAATTGCAAAACGTACCATTTCATAGATTTTTCCTTTCATGCGCTCTCTCGACTCGGATGACCCCGAAGTGGATAAGAAAAAGAAAAAGGACAAATTTTAATCTCGAAGTGACTTTATCAGCTACTTGTGCTGCTTTCAATCCGTTAAGTAGATCTTTCGATCGCCATAACTTCATATCGCACTTTGTTTATGCTGCAAAAATAACAATATTAAGATGATTTATCTTTATATATTACAAAAGACAGATCAAATGATCGTGATGGGATCTTTTCACAGATGACTTAACTAAAATTTTAAGCTGTAGTTGGTTTTTCTTTAAAATGGAGTTCGTGATAAAATAAATCGATCTTATTCAATGAGTTACAAGTGCTTTTGAAATTATCCTAATTTGATACCAATCTTCATCTTTTGTTCGTTCTGGAGCATCGCTTGTTTGATTTGGATGAACTGTTTCATCTGGAGCTGCTGCTTCTGAAGCATTGCAGCACTGTTAAGCACCAGTTCTTTACTTGATGAAGGGGTTCTATCGATACCTTTAACACCAAGATTATCAAGCTTCCACTCGTTACGATGGACTGTCTTCCAGCCATGTTGAACACCATGTTTATCAAGTGCAGGTATTTTTACTTCCTTTTGACCGAGTTTTTTAAGCTTAACAAGATCGCCCTTCTTAACATTTTCTCGTGATGTAAGATCGCCAAAATCAGCCCCCCAGTATGTCTTTTCAACCCCCTTGTTAAGGGTCTTCAGTTTCAAGAAATGCTGCTTCGGCTTCGTTTTATCATGCTGGTAATGGTCATAACCAACATCCACAACCTCATAAACGCCCTTCTGTCGCTTAGGAGCGGTACTGTGAGCATCCCTGATAGACTGATTAAGTCCTTGCTGCTGCCTGTGTGTTGCCTTAACGTCATAACCTTTAAGTTTTAGCTCTTCGCAAAAACCAGTTCTAATCTCCCTTAAATCCTTCTTTCTTATATCGGTACGCTTTCCATCTTCATCACGGATACGGAAAACAACATGAACATGAGGATGGTCTTTTTTATCGTTATGATACCCAAGAACAAAGCGATGGTTTGGATACTTCTTGTGCATCGTTTTTCTGACTGACTCAAGCAAGTCTTCTGGTTTCACTTTTGCAGAGACAGGCGGTGAGAACACGATATTTTGTGTCACCTTTTTATTTTCTTTACCCTTATCGTTCATTACATTTTGAGGGTCGTTTGCACGATCTACCATGTGCTCTTTTGCTTCCTGTATCTCGTCACCTTTCCATACCTGGCCGCTTTCACTCATCACGGGCAATTCTGATTCCCGGCTCATATAGTCAATACTGTTTCTTATCCCTTGTCGGGTGATTGCACCGCCTGATATTTTTACAACCACTTCCTTACTGGCACCCTTTCGGTTGATACGTTCCTGTACGTTACGCTGATAGTTCTTACCACCATTTTTCACTTTATGGGCAAAAGCAGATTTGCGGCCAGCTTCAGAGGATTTACGTTTTACCCGGTATTCTTTATCAACGGAAACGCCCATTATTACACCTCCACCTTATTAGATACAGTTCGACCTTTGCATAACATTATGTAGTTTTCAAACTCACTTTTAAGATTAATGATTTCTGTTTTAAGCTTTTCTGCATCCTGATAGAACCCATCTTTATCAAGAACTCTTGCCTGATCATTAAGGATGATGTAGTGAAAATTCCGGCCTACTTTATCGATAGCATTGCGACACCGATTCATCATAAGAAGTTCTTGATCAAAGAAATCCAGTTCATTATCTAAGGTGGTCTGAATACGGTAGCGGCACTCTCTGGACAAAGTCCATCCATGACGCTTTGCGGCTTTTTCTATTTTATTCCGCTGTTTCATTGTTAAATACATTGTAGTTTTGATAAAATCATTAGTATCTGGCATAAAGTTATCATTATCATCTTCTGTTACTTTGCTTTTAAGTAAAGCACTGGCAAGCAATTTCATGCCTTTAGCAACAGTTAAACCAGGCTCATCTGGATAAATAACCTTCAGACATTCAAGTAGATTATCATGCTGTTTTTCTTCTAGTCTGAAATTAATTTGCTTCATAAATCCTCCAACAAGAACCGACTGTAGGTCACCGGGCAAACGAGTAAAATGCTAGCATTTTGCGGCGTTTGCCCTATCCTGCATCGCTGTGATCTAGTACTAGTCTTGAATTGTGCTTCAGCGTCGAGGAAAAAGCAAAACTGAAGGGCTGTCATGGCTGAAGGTTTCGCTTGTCTACGACCGGAAACATCTCAATGGCTGTGAGCTATGTGGGATAAGGTTCGCTACGCGAACGGTCTGGCAGGGGGCGCAAGCGCTGTCTTGCAGAGTATATAAAAAAGCACCTCCCGCAAACGGGAGGGCTTCGGCGATTCATGACGTGTGAAACTATTCAGGGTCTGGTGTGTCGCCTACCATGCCCTGACGGGCATCACACAACCAGCGGCGTAAGTTGCTCATTCTTTCCCTGTTTGCGTGGCTTGGTCTTTTCCCTCTGTTTCCGGTTAAAACTCTCCAAACCCTCAGCCCTTCTTTATTCGTCCAGTGAATGACTATTTCACCTTTACTGTTGAATGCAAGGGAAAAACGAACCGCACCTTCTTTTTGTTGATCACTGATAAAAGTTAAAAACTCCTGCTTTGTCATAAAACCTCCAATGTTTCATTTACCAGTGAATCTATGCGCTCGTCTTTCCAGCGCTTTTTTGAGCTGATCCATGAACTCAGGGAATGCAGAGAACGGCATGATGGGAAAGACAGGGCGAGCGCCCTTTTCAACAGCCTGTATTGCTGATAGCATACGTTCCGACATTAGATATTCCTCGCGTGGGAATGAGTGTCACGGTATCAGGTTGCTCCAACAACCTGATACCACCTTCTTTTAAAACATCAGTTTTTATTCAAAAGATTAATCACCTCTCTTTTAGCTTCATTCTGCTCCTTCGTTGTGAAGGCAAAATTGAACCATGATTCAATCTCTCTTAAAACGCCTTCTTTTGACAGGCCACATTCGTTGAACCAGAATGTTACGTTCTTTTTAAGTGAGTTAATCGCGCTAAGTTCGTTGTTATCTACTTCGCGAACAGACAAAGTAATGTAACCACGACCCCGGTTTTTTTCTTCGAATGTATGAATGGCAAGAAAAAGTGTTTCTGACTGGATGAAGGATATGCAGTTTATGGTTTCTTTTTTAACGTTTACTGATTTAAAATCGATGGCATAAGTTTTCATTTTTACTCCCGCCCGTTTGGGCTACTGGATTAAGGCAAGGAATCATTCCTAACCAACAAATTCAGTATACCATCATATGATGGTAATGCAATTATTTTAATCCCTTTCTTTTAGAATTTCTCCACGCTTTACAAGTTGGTAAACAGGATGTTCATCAGCCAGGAGTAAAAGCATTTCATAAGTACCGGCTGCTAAACCGCGTGAAGTTTTTCCGGTAGTTTCTTTAGCCTGCCATGCTGACAAAGTGAAGCCAAAACGATCTGCGGCTTCCTGCTGTGTAAATCCAGCTTTAATGCGAGCGTTTTTCACCTCTTCCGGCGTTGGTTTATCAATCATATTTTTTCACCTTCAACAATGTATCGACACAAAATTGCAATAATATTGGGTCTTCAATTTCATTCTTTACCCTATCAAATTCATCTTTGAAAAAAGACTGCTGATAAACAATCTTTTTTGTTGTTTTCTTTTCAGATTCTTTTGCTCTAACCTTCATCAGTTTTTCCAGCTCGATGAAGATGCGTCCTGAATCTTCAGAAACAACAATTCTGTATGTAACATTACCTTTGTTTTTTCTGTCACTCAGTATTTCATCCATTATAATTACCTTCATAGTTGTTTAATTAAGCCGGATAACTTTACGAGCTGATCTATGTCCAATCCCCGAATCAGGACTTCATAACCATCACCACGCTCTGTCACATGCCCATTCAAACCATTTACAGCTTTAAACCCTGTTAACGTTCCGTGCCAGTTTTCAAGCTTAACAAGTTGTGACAACATGCCTTTCAGTATTTGCCTTTCTTCCCGCTTTTTCTGTAGTTTCTTCTCATACTCTCGCGAAGTTTCAACATCGTGTAATGCATTTATAAGTATTTTCTTTTCAATATCTGCGGCTATCTCTACGGGGTTACGCTGTGGTGATACAGTGCATGTATGACATGGACTACGCCAGTTACGGCTATCCACGCTGCCTATGATAGCTAACCTTCCTTTGTCCATTCGAATGTGTACAGAATAATTTTTAAATCGTGGCGACGTTAGTTTTATACGATATTGACAATCATCCAGCAGGTTTACGCGCCAGCCGTTCCCCAGGATACGGCAGACGATTTCAAAAACAGGCCGATAGAGCAAGAAAAATGATTTCATAAACTCACCTTTAAAGTGTTGGGGGCTTTCGCCCCCGTTTTAACTATGCTCTGTTTTCTACTTTCTGCCTGCCAGCTGCTTTACGCTTCCCGGCAGTGCCGTACATCTCGCGGATTTCATCAATACTGTGTTCTTTTCGGTTCCAGCGGCTCTTATGTTCTTCAGGACGGTAAAACCACTGTTTTTTCTTCGCTGCCCATTTGCAACCTATTTCTTTCAACGTGTCTTTATGTTCGCGAGTTTCCCCACTAATCCAGATCCAGTTGCCTATAACTTCATAAACTAAACCTGATAACCCGGTGAGTACGTTCAACACGCTTTCCATATCGTCACCGTAGTTATAGTGTGCGTTTTCATCGGTGCTCTGAAACGAATTAATTTTATCGATGTTTGCCATCAGAAAATCAAAAGCAGCGTTTACAGCTTTCATCAGTTCAGCGCCTAACGGATTACGGTCTGGATGATATTTTAAAGCCGCTTTTTTATATGCAGCCTTGATATCCTTTTCAGTCAATTCACCAGATAAACCAAAGACGTTTAATGCTTCCTGAATGTTCATGCTTTTCTCCCGCCCGTTTGGGCTGCTGGATTAAGGTAGGGAGCCATTCCCAACCAACAAATTCAGTATACCATCATATGATGGTAATACAATTGTTTTTGATTGCTTTGTAGTGTAAAGACACTATAAAGACAGCGAATGCTTTACGCTGTTGAACCGTGTTTCAAAGAGGCGCGAACTGTTGTCACATTTTGCATACTCGTTACATCGCGCCGGGGACGTTCGCCAGTATTGGCGAACCAACAAGCCTGGATATGAGCAATAACCTCCTCTCCCCTGCTAAGCCAATTTCTGACTATCAGACGGCGTTTAGCCTGTCGCAGTTAGCGCGTGAGCTGGCGAACGGTACGCCGGGGCAGTGTGAAGCACTGGCGCGGGGCGCTGTATCTGCGCGTTATGAGGTGCGTTAGCAGCGCATTACGTGGCGAGTAGCTGAAACCAATTGATGCCTGACGAACTCTGACAGCAAAAAAACAATCAGGCCGCCAGCTGCTGGGCGACAATAGCCAGCAAAAAGTAACTGACCATCATTGCCGGTCGTAAAATTTTGCTGGCATCCCATGTAAGCGGAGTTCACTCCTGGTCAATTTCCAGCTTGTTACGTTAAACGAGCTGTATGCTGTTCTAAGCGGGTTTACCCCGTTCTGCTGAACCCTCGTCGGGGTAAACTCACTTAAAACGCCTCTGAGGGCTTCTGAGTGCGTTTTAGTGCTGGATCTAAAAAGGATCACTCCACGATCCTTTCCCGTTTTTTACGCATAACTTAAAAATCATCTTACTTTTAAGTTATCTTTGCTCAATGTATCTCTTTGATTTAAAAGTTTAAAACATCTATTTTTTTTTAGTTAAAATTCTTCTCACCTTTTCTCAGACCTAGGTGATCGAGAAACGGCACCGCTCGCCGCAGTCTTTGGCTGAGGCGTACCGCAGGAGCATAGCGACGAGGAACGAACAGCCAAAGCGAGGAAGCGGAATATCTGCTGCTCTGACAGAGAGCACGTACACTCAATGGCTAAAATATGAACACCTTATGTTTTGCTCCAACTTCCGAAGGTTAGAAGGATCTATCCTCTGGGTTTATGCTGAGTTATCCACAGGTACTGTGCATTAAAAGCCTTATATATATTTTCTTTTCTTAAAGATCTTAAAGAATTAGAGGTTTTTAATTATCTGATATATATAGGAAAAATAAGCTAAACATGATGGTGGATGCGATGAAACATGATGATAAATGCGATTAAACATGATGGGAAATGCGACGAGGCATGATGAAAAATGCGTTTTACCATGATGGAAAATGCGACGAAACATGATGGAAAATGCGACGCTATTAACAGCTTGATTTAAAAGCTTCATATCTGAAGATCTTTGTATGTGAAGTCATCAAGGCGTGCGTTTTATGAGCACATTGGCTGGAGCCTGTCTGGTTTCGCTGAGTCGCTAAGCGGACAAACATGATGATAAATGCGAATAAACATGATGGAAAAAATAACTTCATCATGTTAATGTGGCTACTCTTTAGTGAGAGGTTTTATGAGAATAAAAGTTATGAAAAATGTAACTGAAAAAACGAAGATTCGTCACAGGAACGAAATAAATAAAACTCTGGCTCAACTTCCATTGGCAGCCAAAAGGGTTCTGTGTCTGGCCTTGGTTTATGTTGATCCAAAAAAAGAAATGAAAATGGGGCAGACCTTTAAAATTCGGGCTGATATGTACGCAAAGATAGCCGGAATACATCCTTCTGTTGCTTATAAGCAAGTCAAGGAAGGTGCTGAATTGTTAAATGTCAGTAAACTTTCCCTTACGGGGAATGATATGAAGGAATTAGCAAAGGAACTTGGTCTTCCAAATTCAAAAAACATCGACCGCCTTGACTTATCGATTACTGATTATTGTGCATATAACCAAAATGAGGGATTTGTAATTCTAAGATTTGGATACACTATCACGCCTTATATATCAAGATTAATTGGGGCGGAAAATAAATTCACAACACAACTAATTGCGTCCTCATTAAAATTGAGAGGGGAGTATTCGTGGTCATTGTATCAGTTAATTAGGAAGAATTACTCAACGTTTAAAGGGAAAAATTCATTTAGCCTATCTCTGGAAGAGTTGAAGGATGAACTTATTGCTTACAATATTGATGATAATGGAGATATTATATATAAGTATCCAGAGTACCCTATATTCAAGCGAGAGGTAATAAATAAGGCTATCAAAGAAATAAAAGAAAAAACTGAGGTGACTTTCCTGTCTTGCGTTGTCGATGAAAAAGAAGGAAGGAAAGTTAGTAAGTTACGATTTGAATACGCTATAGATGAAGATAAATTTGCCGAATCAGGCTCTGATTTTCCTATAGAGTTATTTGACGATGATGATTCTGCTTTTCTTGAGGAGTTTGATAGAAAAGTACCACCCAAAAAGAAATGAGGTGAGTTATGGCTAAAATCTATGATTTCCCGCTGGGCGCAGAGCGAGACAAACTAAGGCATGAAATTGACAGGGAACGTAAAAAGCAACGTAGAGTAAAAACGGGCAATCCGTTTATCCGACACGTTAAATGGTTCTGTTTTTATCTTCGCCTTGTCACAGCTGGCGCACTGCATGTAGTTTCTGTTATTACCCTGGCTGTATTGGGGGCTTTCAGTAAGGCTATTTTCTGGATTGGCGGGATGGTTTGTGTCGTCACATGGTTTCACCTTGAGCGCCAGTTCTGGACACCACATAATTTCACGATCCCTGTTATCGTAAGCCTGTGGGGATTGAGTTTGTTTGCCACTCCCCTAATGGAGCTGATAAACAAAAAAATGCCGTGGTATCGTCTCCTGGTTCCTGATGCGAAAGAAGCAAGCACGGAGACACCTGATGATGAGTCGCGGTGAACCAGTCGCAAGCTGCCTGCTTGCACTGTGCATGTTTGCCTTATACCATCGGTTTAGCATAGTGCGCGATGTGAGTTCTTTTCAATGCGATGCAGGATAGGGCAAACGCCGCAAAATGCTAGCATTTTACTCGTTTGCCCGGTGACCTACAGTCGGTTCTTGTTGGAGGATTTATGAAGTTTGATGTAAAAGAGTTTATTGATGATAAATACGCAAAAGCTATTAATATTTTAAAGGAAAACCTCAAAGAAAACTATCATGTTTTTTATGGGATCAGATTGAGTGAAATTCTTTTTCCTGCCAGTGAGTATGGCTCTGATGCTTTCTTTAAAGAATTTGAATCAATTAACAGTGTAATACTACCATTAGTAATCTTTGATTTAACACAACGCAAGCCAATGATGATTATCAGCTTCGATAAGATATCTGATGCCAGTTTGTTGGCAGGGACGGGTATTGTGGTTCTTGAATGTATGGCCCTGTCCGATCTTCTGACAAATGATAATATTGCTATTTTATATAAAATCTAAGAATCTTCTCTCAGTTTATACTTTCTGCTAGGGTCACCAAGTGTTATCGAGTTTAGTTCATGTGAGTAATGGTGTGTATGGTAATGCGCTGGATTTTTCAGATAATCGGGGAATGATATTATTTTCCCGCAACTAATTGCAGAATAGAACCAGTTACGGAAAGTTTTGTCATTTGTTTTTAGTGCATGTTTTGGAATAAAAACTAATTTAATACTGGAAACGTAATTGACAGGATTAAGTATAGTATATCTGTTTTCTACAAACTCTTTTAAAGCATCTGTAAATTCATATTCTGATGTATAAATTTCTGTCTTATTACTAGGGCGTTTTATCTGGAATATGAATGAATAGTAGTTCTGGTCAAGTATTTCAACGGTGTTTGAATTTATGCTCAGTTGTTCAATAACCGCTTCTCTTTTATACTCTAATTTGTCTCTGACAGATTGATATACAACCATTGCTGCATGATGTGAACCACCACTGTTTGAAGCTACATAGCGGTCAAGCCAGGAGTAATATGTAACATTGATAGAATCGCGAGGGTTGAAACCTTCATGCTCAATGTGCCATATATTATCCTCCCAGTCTGAAATGTTTTCAGCTTTCAGGTTTTTGGCGGGATACATCCCCTCCCCCCATGAGTAAAGGTTTTTGAACCAACTACCATTTATTACCTTGTTCCATCCACAACCGAAACTTTTCGAGGCAGTCAGAGACTGTAATTTGTTAAAATCGAAATCCAGAGAGTGTTTTTTATCTGTAGTTATTATGTTACTCAGAATCTCAGCCAGATCCCTGTCAATATATCTCAGTGAGTATTCGCTAAATATATTTTCAAGCTGCAATATGGTGTCTGCATCCGCTGTAGGTTCAACTAACTTAATATCAGCAAGATTTTTAAACGTTGCAGCGGTCAGCTTATGGTGATCTGTCAACCTGTAGAGTTGACAGATTAATTCGGTTAAATATCTCATAGATTATCATCCATGCTTCTATGGTTAGAATTTTGCTGATTCCAGTAACCAGTGGTTTTTCTGGTTTTCGTCCAGATTATCAAATGCGGCCAGCGCTGCCTTTAGAACGGTTGTCCTGCTCTGTCCTGTTCTGATCGCCTCAGCCTCTAGGATATCGTCAAAGGCTTCAGAAAGCCGGAAATTAACCAGCTTCGCTTTACCTGGTGTTGGCTTCCTTGTGGCTCCAGAGATAAAGCGTGCTGTTTCTGCGTTTGTTGCCTGTTCTTCTGTCGCCGGAACGGTTGGCGTTTTCAATTTTAAAGCCATACAAAATCCTCATTAAAGACACTATCTAAGTGTAAATACTATAGTGTCTTTATGTTGTCTTTACAATGTAAATTTCTATGTATTCGATTGAAATATTTAGATTATCCCTATTTCCTGGGCGACTAATTCTATCTGTGCTTTTGCTGTTGTCAGACTGGAGGCGCGGCTTACATCATGTACCCCTGCCCCTTCATTGCAGGCGCTTTCAAACACATCCAATTCTGACATGCGGTTTTTTAGTGGCTGTATCCAGACGTCGTCTGAGCGTAATAATTTATCCAGCTCAATAGCGGCTTTTCTGTGGCGTGGCTTGCTTGGGTTTATTCTGGTAAGTAGTACCCAGGGTTGCAGGGCTGCGTTTGATTTCTGAGCCATGCGGACTTTCTCGGTTACGCTCGTCAGTGTTTCACTTTCAAAGTCAGATGACGCTTTAACCAGAGTTATCATGATATCTGACACAGTCAGTGCGCTACGGAACTCAAGGCTGTCATGTCCGGGGCAGTCAACGATCAGAACATCGCACAGCTTGCTCAGGCGGTTAATCTCTTTGCTTACATTACCGTATGCCTCGTAGACTGGTACTGTTGGGAGGCTATTCTCCCTGCGTTTTTCATTCCAGCTGATAAGGTCATTGTTCTTATCGGTTTTAAGGATGATTACCGATTTTTCTCTGTTTGCCAGCATAGATGCTGTGTTAGCCGAGTAGGTGCTTTTCCCTACCCCGCCCTTATCTGAAACCACCAGTAAAATTTTTCCCATTTCCGCATCCTCGTATTTACGATGTAAAGCTTTTCATGTCTTTACGGTGTCTTTAACTTATAAAGATATAGGCGTCTTTATAGTGTCTTTATACTCTTTATGTTTTACGATGTAAATAGAGTATAAAGATAAGTATGTCTTTATGTGTGCTTTACATGGTAAAGCTCATTATGGCTTTACGTTTGATTTACACCGTCTTTCTGATGTAACTGTAGGTGACGTGGTCACATAATGAATCATTTCTTTGGTTCGGTTTGAGTATGCCTTTAAAATACCATGCGAAACAGGTACTATATGGTTATGCTTTAATAACCTAAATTGAACTGGTTCGACATTGTGACTCATACCGTACCGCAAAGCTTTGTCCGGGCTTATTTACGCGCCTCAACATCTGAACAAGACGCTTCTCGCGCACTCGCTGCGATCGATAGCTTTGCTGATGAGCGTGGCCTTAACATCTGCAATTACTACATCGAGAATGAATCTGGTTCGCGGCTCGACCGACCGGAATTATTCAGACTGCTGAACGACTGCCGACAGAACGATATTCTCCTCATTGAAGATGTTGATCGGCTTTCACGCTTAACTGGTGAAGACTGGAACAGCCTGAAGAAGTTGATTCGCCAGAAGGATATTCGAGTGATGGCCATCAACGTACCGACAACCTGGATTGCTTCAGCGAGCCATGATTTTGATAGTCGCATGTTTGCTGCAATCAACGATATGTTGCTTGATATGCTGGCTGCTGTGGCTCGTCGTGATTATGAACAACGCCGGGAACGTCAAAGGCAGGGGATTAATAAAGCTCAAAAGGAGGGAAAATATAAGGGGCGTCAGGTCAATCAGGCTCGATACGATGCAATTAATCGGTTGCTCGATAGCGGTAGTTCTTGGAGCCAGGTTCAGAAAATTATGGCCTGTAGTCGAGGGACAATTAGTAGTGCTGTAAAATCGAGGGAAGATAAACGTGCTTTGAGTAAGTAGTTACAACACACAAGAAAATGTCTACCCGTCCTAGCTGGTTGGCTTGTGTGATTGTTCAATAGGGGTCAGTTTGGATATCGAAAATTATTGGGCACTGTTGCAAAGTTAGCGATGAGGCAGCCTTTTGTCTTATTCAAAGGCCTTACATTTCAAAAACTCTGCTTACCAGGCGCATTTCGCCCAGGGGATCACCATAATAAAATGCTGAGCCCTGGCCTTTGCGTAGTGCACGCATCACCTCAATACCTTTGATGGTGGCGTAAGCCGTCTTCATGGATTTAAATCCCAGCGTGGCGCCGATTATCCGTTTCAGTTTGCCATGATCGCATTCAATCACGTTGTTCCGGTACTTAATCTGTCGGTGTTCAACGTCAGACGGGCACCGGCCTTCGCGTTTGAGCAGAGCAAGCGCGCGACCATAGGCGGGCGCTTTATCCGTGTTGATGAATCGCGGGATCTGCCACTTCTTCACGTTGTTGAGGATTTTACCCAGAAACCGGTATGCAGCTTTGCTGTTACGACGGGAGGAGAGATAAAAATCGACAGTGCGGCCCCGGCTGTCGACGGCCCGGTACAGATACGCCCAGCGGCCATTGACCTTCACGTAGGTTTCATCCATGTGCCACGGGCAAAGATCGGAAGGGTTACGCCAGTACCAGCGCAGCCGTTTTTCCATTTCAGGCGCATAACGCTGAACCCAGCGGTAAATCGTGGAGTGATCGACATTCACTCCGCGTTCAGCCAGCATCTCCTGCAGCTCACGGTAACTGATGCCGTATTTGCAGTACCAGCGTACGGCCCACAGAATGATGTCACGCTGAAAATGCCGGCCTTTGAATGGGTTCATGTGCAGCTCCATCAGCAAAAGGGGATGATAAGTTTATCACCACCGACTATTTGCAACAGTGCCCGCTCGATTACGCTGATTGCAGCTCAAGTCGGCTACGAAAGTCCTTCGGCGCTGTCTCGCGCATTTAGACGCAAGACGGGGTTGAGCCCTCGTGACTGGTTGAAAGATCTGGCGGGGGAAAATGATGGCAAAAAGGCCTAAGGCATTACTGCCTTAAGCCATTGAAAAAATTATGCATTAATTTTACGTTTTTCCAGTTCAACCAGCGAATGGCCTGCCACAAATATCGAAACAGCAAGCAACCCTAAGTCTTTAAGCAGAAACTGACCTGGCGCAACGGAAATCGCCGGAAACCCTAAACTAGGCTCAATGACGCCCGGAGTGGAAAACATAAAGCTAAGGGTTGTGAAGAACAGGCCTGCAGACAGAGCGCCTCCTACCACGGATAGTTTGGGCGACAGCATGCGGCCTGCGATCAGAGTGCCGATCGAAATCTCTAGTATGCCGAGCAGGCTGGAGAACATGTCGACCGAAAAAATGCTATACACCCATCCCAAAAGCGGGCTGTTGCTCACCAGTGGAACCAGGCCCTCGGCCTCGTAGTGGGTAAATTTCATGCCGCCGAACCAGAAGTAAATAATAGCGAGAGCCAAGTACGCGCCATAGATACCTAGCCCCATAGTTTTGGTTCCAAGCGTTAAGTGGGCCTGTACGCTGGACTTCGAGTTTTCAATGCCTATGGTTTTCATGTCTGAGCTTCCAGTAGTGAGTGAGAGTGTGTTGGCTGCCGAACGCCGTATGCGTTGGCGATGAGATTATTATGGCTGGCATCTCTAATCAAGAGGCATCAGAAAGTATTGATTTCAGTGCAGATCGTCTTGGGCGGTGCAATTCGCGATGAAGGGATCGCCGTGGAGAGCGATGAGTGCACTATTTCGATAAAGGAGTCGTTTTACATAGGTCGATGAAGCGCGTTGCGGCATCGCCTACTGTCATTTCTCAAATCTGACTATGGGGCTTGGGGCGAAGGGCGGCACTGACTAGGCTTAGAACAGCTACCAACTAGCCGCGCGGCCGCGATGCACAAAGAATGGTAACTGAGCCGTGAGTGCGGTGGGCGCCCGCATTTATTTCCAAACCCTACAGATACATCGATCTTCGACTTCAACCGGGCAGATAGCTGTTGCAGCAAGCCTATCAATCGACTTTGACGTGTTAAAGAGGATAGGTTTTCCAGGGTTGGGGAACAGCATGCCCTGCAGAACGACACACGTCACTTTTGTTAAATTAATAAGCTAGCTACCTATTGGGCATAACCTTGCAATTTGCTTCAATTTACGCACATGCACTTGCGACCTCAAAATGCAACGTAAGCCCCGAATATCTCCATTATTGTCGCCGCCAGCCTTAGTTACAGCTGCTATGATGAATGAGATCGAAAACTGAAATCCCCCACTAGAATTGTTGACTGGAGTCAAAATGAATAAAAAGCGGCCGGTTAATCTTGATATTCGAACCATTCAGCTTCCTCTCACGGCGCTTACATCGATTCTGCACCGGATTTCAGGAATTATGCTCTTTATTTTTCTGGGACTGATACTGTATATGCTGAGCAAATCGTTGGAGTCAGAAAAGGGTTTTAATGAAGTCAAGGAGATTTTTTCTTCACCTTTCGGCAAAGTTAGTTTCTGGTTGGTATACTCTTCATTTATTTATCATCTCGTAGCCGGAATTCGACACCTAGTTATGGATGTGGGTGTTGGTCATACTTTGAAAGGCAGCAATCGCGCCTCTACTATTGTTTTAGTAGTGTCGGGTGTTTTAATGGTTGCTGGCGCCGTATGGATTTGGTAGCTGTGGAGTCGTAATGCGTATTTACAAGGACTAAAAGCGTCCTTTAAAGCTAACTTACGAAAGTATTTATAATCGACGGTTCACGCTTAAACGGTTGAATCCTTTCGGGCTTCCGAATAGCTGTTAGCTGAAAGCTATCATGAGCTAAGTTTTCTGTGCATCATCAAATGTGTTAATGGGAGCGCCATAGTACTAGGTACAAATATGGCTCTAGGACAATGTTAGATGTTTTGGATTTTGAGGCGGATCGCTCTTATCGAAGATCGTCTAATTCGCTCTGAAGCGCAGGTTTTTTGAAACTATCACCTGGTTGGCACACTGTGCGAATCAACATCAGATATGAGAAAGCCAATCAGGTGAACACTACCCTCGAGGGCTCATCTGTCCAGTTAAAGCCTCGAGTCTTTCTGGGTGCGCAAAAGACAAGAAGGTTATATGGGAAAATTATGAGGCCTGGATACCATGCGTCATGGGCGTGCCGATGCTGTGAGTGACAGAGCGAGAAGCAAGTGAAAGTCCCTGAAGTAGGGGCGGGATGCGCCCGAGTGGCATTTTTTGTCTTAAGGTAGATCGCGTAGCTGTTCTTCAGAATAATCTTCAGAGCGTTGACGACAGCCATCGCTGTGCATTCCTCAAGAATAGAATGTGTCGGAAGGGTGGCGTCATTGGTGTTAGTCATCGCTTAGGATTTCTCAATCTGGCTTACACGGGCGCCTGTACCGATATCCCCGCGGATGGCGACGTATCGATGTTGAATTCCTCGCCAGACGAAGTGCAATGAGCTGCGGCTATAGGCTTGCGCAGCCTTAGATAGCCGGCCGTCGCAGGCGCGCCGGTTGGCCGGGATCTTCTTCTGCCCGTCAGGTGTCCGGTCGGAACTCCAGCACGAACGCTACGACCTTTTCGGCGGACATTTCGCACGGCTTCAACAATGTCCTATCTGATGTAACGCGGAAGAGGTTGAAGCTGACAATGTCAGTCCCGTCCAACTCCCTGGCGAACAGACTGTTGCGACGTCCGTCCCCAGATCGCCGGACGATCAAGCTGAAACGCCGGCCTTCATAAGTCCCTTCTCTGTATCCCTCCGCAAGCTTCGCGAAAGCGGCATCGAACTCGGAATGCTCCATGTCATCCATCCTTATTGATAGAACAGAGGCGCGGCGGGTGCGAGACCGCCAGTGCCGGGTCGCGCTAAGGTGCCGGGCAGATTCCTGCAGCCGACGAGGCCCGGGGTGGGCAGGATAATTGAGATGTCGGCGCCCGCATGGCTATCAGCGAAGTCGTCCGTCCAGTCTGCTAGGCAACGTCCACGCCTTTCCAGAAAGCGATGTAATCCCGGATACCCTCGGCATCCGGAGTGGGGGCGGGATAGGTCCAAGCGGCGTTCACGTTGAGCGCGTCACCCGCGCGAACATGAAAGAAGCGCGCGGCGCCTTTGATCGGACAGACAGATGTGTGCGGGCTCATCTCAAGCAGGCTCAGGTCGACTCCTGACGGTGGGAAGTAGTGATTTCCCTCGACGATGACTGTTTCGTCGCTTGTGGCGATAGTAGTGTCTTTCCAGATGGCTGAGACCAACGGACTCTCCTTTTGTATTCATCAACCGGCGAAGGCTCGCGGGCTGGCTGCCCCAAGCCGCACCTCCTCAGGTGGCAGGCGGGTTGCGCCCGAGAAGTTTGTCGAGCTCGCCTCTGACATCGAGCGCGAATAGCTCATCGGAGCCACCGATAAGGGTGCCATTGATGAAGATCTGCGGCACGGAGCTTCGCCCCGACGCTTCCGCCATGGCCTGCCGGTGAGCCGGATCCGCCTCAATATCGAGCTCCTTCCATCGCACGCCCTTTTCCTTGAGGAGCGCCTTCGCTCGGCGGCAGAACGGGCACCAATTCGTGGTGTACAGCAATACATCAGTTGTCATATTGCATCTCCGGCAGTTGCACGCGGATCGCTGTCATGGCGTTGATCTCCAATTCGCGGCGTTCAAAGATGGCGACTGCACCTTGGCCGACATCGGAGCAGATGCTGACGATTGGCCGCTATCCAGGCGACATGGCCCAAAGTGCTTTCACCGCCAGGCAGAGGCCGCACGCGCCTCCTGTAGCGCCGAGCCGATGCTCTAAGGTAACCGAGCCTCGATTGGGACGGAAGCGGTCCCGCTCGAATCGCCCATCATGCTGGTCGAGCATATCAGGACGACGGATAGTGCAGGAACTTTCAAATTGAGCTTGATGTCGAGCCAGGTATCGCGAGCGAAGGCGTTCTAGAGGCCGGGGGGTACGAAGACTGTGTTCGGCAAAACGGTTCACGTTGATCGCCAAAGCTTCCCAGGGCGCACGTCTACGATCGGCGCGACGTGAGATAGCTCGCGCCGCTAGCCCCCGTAGCGCTCCGTCTTGATGATGGAGGCGTCCAAGCCCGCCAGCAGCGCGCTATCGGTTGCGATGTTGACGAATCCGTTAGACCCGCAGACGAACACTTGCGTCGGCTTTCCCTGAAGCCTGGTTAGAATTTCTTGGACCATCATGCCGTCGATCCGTCGCGCAAAGTCCGATGCGCGAACCGGTTTCTCGCGCGTAATCGCGAGCGCCAGGACGAACGCCGGATCGCTGATTTCGATGCAATGAAGTTCTTCTGAGAAGAGAACGTCCTCGGCGGTTCGTGCGGACAGGAGCAACGCTGTCGGAACGGCTTGGGCCAATGCGCGGCGCTGCCGGATCATTGCCATCAACGGCACGAGGCCGGAGCCTCCCCCGATCAACAGAACCGGATCTATGGCAGGCTCAGGCCAAAGGAAATGGCCACCGAGCGGACCGCGAACTTCGATTTCGTCACCAATCGCCGCGATGTCGTGAAAAAACGGCGAAACTTCGGCATCCGGCATGCGCTCGATAGCTATCTCGACGATCGGGGTCGAAACTGCCGATGACGCGATCGAGTAGCTGCGCATTGCACTGTAGCCGTCGGGCGCGGTCAGCCGGATATCGACGTGCTGACCTGCGGTGTGCGCGAACGGCTTGCTCAACCGAAGGAAGAAGCTCTTGATACTCGGTGTTTGCTGGATGATGTCGTCGATCACGCATGATTGCCACGAACGGACTTGCGCTTCGTTTTCAGTCATGGGTGTATCGTTGTTCGCGCCACGGATCGCCGTAGATGTGATAGCCGTGCAGCTCCCAAAAGCCGGCCTCGTCACGCGTCGTGAATTGCAGCGCATTCACCCATTTGGCGGATTTCCAGAAGTAAAGGTGCGGCACTAGAAGACGCGCCGGCCCCCCATGATCGCGGGAAAGTGGCTTGCCCGCATAACTGAGGGCGACCATCGCTTTCCCGGAAAGCAGATCCGTCAGAGGGACGTTTGTCGAATAATTATCGTAGCAGTGCGCCAAGACGAAATCGGTAGGCCGATCAAGCTCTGCATCTGCAAGGATGTCTTCAATGAGTACACCCTCCCAAACGGTATCCAGTTTGGACCAAGAGGTGACGCAGTGAATATCCTTTGTCACCTGGGTCTTTGGTAGAGTGTTGAATTCGCCCCAATTCCACGTTTTGACGGGCTTCGGACCAATTTTGACTGTGAATTTCCAGTCGGAGGGCTCTACCCTCGGCGTAGGGCCGGCCGACAGAACAGGGAAATCCTCCACCAGATGCTGACCTGGCGGAATCCGATCGGACTGGTCGCCTGAACCGCGACCGGTGAAACCTCTGGTGACCATAGTGACCCCTCTTGCTCGATACGGCAGACCGAAGCCGGCCTTCATTTCAGTACTCTGCGTAAAGCATTTGCCCGCACATCCGCCGAATAAGCCAATCGACTAAAAATCAGATACAGATGCTCTATCATCGTAAAAAATCGCGTATCGAACATAGCGTCAGGCCAGCATGATTCCCAATACCCAATGGCTATAGGGTAGATAACCCCAAGGCTGCGTACGCTGATCTGCGGTATGCGGAGCGGAAGTTGCAGGTTCGCTCTCAAACGGATGGGCAGCGTGCAAAGCTCAAGGCTCACCAGCGCATGGTTGCCCAGTTCGCGCTCGCCGGCAGCTTGAGTATATTAAGGACGAAATGTCGATCTGATCTATTCTGGCTTCAGGAAATAGGGAAAATAAGGTCGGACGTTCGCGCACCGTCGCGACGCGCGATCATCCACTAAGCTTCTGTATCGGGGTTGGAGGATCAGATGAACGAGATCGAACGACAAGCGCCTGAGCTGCGGGTGCAAAAATGGATTGGCAAAGATGGGGAAAGTATCGCGCCGTTCAAACTGTCAGATATCGGGCCCGGCCCGAAAATCTTGTTTGCCTTCCAGCATTGGTGCCAAGGTTGCCATTTGCATGGGTTTCCGACGCTACAAAAGTTGCATGCAGCGTTGAGCTCAAAAGACGTGGGGTTCGCAGTGATCCAGACCGTCTTCGAAGGAACGCATGAGAATACCTTCGAGAAGTTGCGCGTGAACCAGCTCAAGTATGAGCTTCCTATCGTTTTCGGTCACGACGAGCAACCGACCGGCTCGCCGTTTCCAACCTTCATGGAAGACTACCGCACACGAGGAACTCCGTGGTTTACGGTTATCGACGCTGGCGGTAGCATTGTTTTCTCGGACTTCCATCTCGACGCGGAGCGACTAGTGAAGCAACTTGAGCAAGGTTAATCGTTGGAAGGTGGGCAATCATCCTGATTGCCACCCATCCCCTGATGCCCACTACAGGCGTTGCGCGCTGTAACTCTGTTGATCAGCGTGCGAAAACCCGGATCCGGATAGGAGGAGCGTCAACGATTGAATCAATCCGTTGGGAGAGGGCGGCTCCGCTCCGTCAGCTCGGCAATAGATAACCCATTCTCGCCGAGCAACTCTCTGATCCGATCGACGATATGAGCCCCTAGCGCCGCTGTCTTGGTCCCCCCCACAGATTCCCAAGATGCGAGTTCACACGCCGATACCTCGTGGTCAGCGCCGAAGTGCTTCTGTCGGTATGTCACCGCCGCCCTTCAATGATAAAGGCGCGGTAACGGGAACCGGCAAAGCGTTGAGCAGCGATGGTTTGGTAGGCGGGACTGTCATACCAGTCGCGAGCGGCCTGCATCGTCGGGAAACGCAAGATTACGGCCCCTTCGATGGGCGGCCCCTCCAAATGCTGGATCGCGCCATAAGCGGCGAGAAAGGTAACGTCGTGACCATCGAACGATGGTCCGACGCCTGCAGAATAGGTTGCGAGTGCATGTGGGTCGCTGGTTTCTTCCCGCGTAAAGACGACGAACGCTTCCATCATTAGGCCTCTCAAAGGTTGGATCTGTTGGCCATTACCACCGGTGATGGCCTCACAGTCGTCAGGCTGGCAACTGGAACCCGATTTTCATGAGTGCCTCGACGCACGCATCCTGATCCTGCTGATAGTTGCCTCCGGAGATGCCTATGCCGCCGATCAACTTCCCATCCTCCAGAATCGGATAACCGCCGCCGACAGCGACCATCCGAGGGCGATAGGCTAGCGGCGCCACTTTTGGATCGTTGGTCACATAGTCGTTCCAGACATGGGTCGGGAACCCAAACGAGGCGGAACTCCAGGCCTTGTCGATGGCAACATCGACGGTAAGGAACGGCGCATCGTCGGTGCGCTCGAACGCGCGCAGGTTACCGGTGGCGTCGACGACGGCGACGGCAGCCGGGATGCCGATGGCACGGGCCGCAGCGAGCGCCGCGTCGATGAGGGCGACTGCGGTTTCGCGGTTGATCGAGGCGGTGGCAATAGATTTGGTCATGGGATTCTCATCGCTGGGGCATAACCCGTTCGGCTTTTTGAGGTTGGACAAGATGTTTGGCGATCGCGGTCGTTAGAAGCCTTCGAGGACGATCTTGCCTTTAGCCGCGCCACTTTCGATCAGTGCATGCACCGTCTTCAGATTGGCGGCATTGATCGGCGACAGTCGCCGGGTCAGCGTCGTGCGGATTTTGCCGTCGTCAACCAGCGCTGCCATCGCATCCAGAATCTCGCCCTGCTCATTCATGTCGGGCGTGCCGTAGATCGACCGCGTGAACATCAGCTCGTGGTGGATCGACACCGCCTTGCGCTTGAAAACCATGATATCGAATGCCTTGGGATCGTCGATCAGTCCGAACCGTCCTTGTGGGGCGATCAGTTCGGCGATCTGTGGCGCGAGCGGACGAGAATGGTCGATGACGTGGTGAGCTCCAAGCCCTCTTACCCACTCTTGGGTTTCCGGTCGAGAGGCTGTGGCGATGACGGTGAGGTCCGTGCGCTGTCGCGCGATCTGGACGGCGATCGACCCAACCCCGCCCGCGCCACCGATGATGAGGATCGCCTCCGCCGCACCGGGTACGGGCTTCGCCACGTCCAGGCGGTCGAACATCGCCTCCCAGGCCGTCAACGTCGTCAGCGGCAGCGCCGCCGCTTCCGCCCAGGAGAGCGACGCAGGTTTGTGACCGACAATCCGGGCGTCGACGAGATGGAACTCCGCATTGGTACCGGGCCGTGTGATCGATCCGGCATAATAGACCTCGTCGCCTAACTCGAACTGCGTGACGTCGGGGCCGACCTCGCGCACAATCCCGGCGGCATCCCATCCCAGCACCTTCCAATCGCCATCTGCCGGCGGCGTGCTGTTGCGGACCTTGTAGTCGACCGGGTTGACCGAGACGGCCTTCACCTCAACCAGGATATCGTATCCTGCAGCGACAGGCCGAGGCAGATTGATGTCGACCAGCGCGGCATCCGCGGCGATGGGTCCCGGAACCTTGTAACCAATGGCTTTCATAAATGTCTCCAGCTTGCTTGATCGGATGACGCGAATGCTCGTTAGTCAACTTCTTCTACATTGAGGTCCCGACTCTTGAACTGGGTCGCGGTAGCAGATTTCATCGAACACGTCGATCAACAGGCCCTTATGCTCGGTCGCCGGATCGGTGATCGCGTAGAGGGTGGAGGCGTTATCGCCATCATCACCGCTTCCGAGGCGAAACGCCGCGTCGACGCAGATGCCGCACGGACCGATGGTTGATCCTGGCTCGAGATCGACGAGATTGCTGTCCTTGACGCGCTATTCGCGGTCTTAGCCCTTGGCGATGAAGGACTGAACTGCTTGTAGAGCGTCGGTCAGCTGCTATGTCATGGACGCACCTTCATCTTGAGTTGGATTGGACAAGCTTCCGTATAAGGCCCGCTGTAACCGTCAGATGACGGCGAAGAAAACGATGGGCAGTATTCACAGCCACTTAGCCTTCTTGAAGCGCACAAATAGGAAAACGCACGATATCGCTATCACTCCGAGCACGACAAAGTATCCGTAGGCCGTGTCCAGCTCCGGCATGTGCTTAAAGTTCATGCCGTATATTCCAGCGATCGCCGTCGGGACTGCCAGTATTGCCGCCCAAGCCGCCAGCTGGCGGGTGATCACCCCCGTCCTTTGCGCTTCAAGAAGGACGCTGGCCTCAAAGACCGTGGACAGGACAAGCAGGAGGCCGTCGACCATGGACTGCACGCGGTGGACATGGTCCGCGACGTCGTGGAAATATGGTGTCATTTCGGCGCTGATGCAGGGAAAGTGGCCGCGAACGAGCTTTCGCACCAGCTCGGCCATAGCCCCGAGCGTGCGCTGGAACCGCGTGAGTTCGGACCTTAGTTCGAAGATTCGCGCCACCTCTTCTGGCCCGAGGAAATCGTGCAGCGACCGTCGCTCCATCGCCAGGACGTCGTCCTCGATCATTTCGAAGATGGGCAGATACTGGTCGACCACGCGATGCAAGATCGCGTGCAGCACATAGTCGACACCCTTGCCGAACTGCGTCGGCGATGCCTCGAGTTGCTCCCGAAGTTTGCCCAGCGCTCCGGCATTGCCGTGCCGCACGGTGATAAGGTGATTGTGACCGGTGAAGATCGCCATCTTGCCGTAGCTGATCCGGTCGCCGACCAGCTCGGCGGTCTGCGCGACGACGTACAACTCATCGTTGTAGACCTCGAGCTTGGGCGGGCACAGCGGGTGCATCGCGTTGTCGATCGCCAACGGATGAAGATTATATGTCCTTTGGATCGCGAGTAGTTCCTCGGGGGTGGGTTCGCTAAGCGCGATCCAGCAGAAGCCCGAGCGACTCTCGCCCAACTTGACGTGCTCATCGAGCGCGATTTCGCGAACTCGCTTGCCTTCGTTGTAATAATAGGCGGCGATGATGCTCATGCTGGCCTCGCGGGAATGTGGAGGCCACGCTGGACGGCCGGTCGAGCCAGCCCGCGTCCAAGCCATGCGCGGACGTTCGAAAAGCTGCTGAGGCCAAGGATGTCACCCGCAGCGTAGAATTCCACCAGCGCATTCACCCAGCCGAGCGTCGCGATGTCCGCGATCGAATAGTCGTCGACGATCCAGTCGCGGCCTTCCAGCCGGCGATCCAGAATCCCCAGCAGACGCGTGGATTCGTCGATAAAGCGCTGTTGCGGCCGCTTGTCCTCATAGTCCTTGCCGCCAAATCGCAGGAAGAAGCCGAGCTGACCGAACATCGGCCCGATGGCCGACATCTGAAAGAACACCCACGCTAGGGTCTCGTAACGCTGGCCTGGTTCGGTGGAGATGAACTGACCCGTCTTGTCGGCCAGATAGAGGAGGATCGCACCGGATTCCCATAAGGCGATGGGTCTACCGTCAGGGCCAGCCGGATCGATGATCGCCGGTATGCGTCCGTTCGGGTTCAGCGACACGAACGCCGGATCCTTCGACTCGTTGTTCGAGATGTCGATCAGGTGGGGCTCGTACGCCAGGCCAGTCTCCTCAAGCATGATCGAGACCTTGACGCCATTGGGCGTAGGGGCTGCGTAGAGTTGCAGGCGATCGGGATGAGATGCCGGCCAGCGCTGCGTGATCGGAAAGGACGAGAGGTCTGGCATAAATCTGCGATCCTGGTGTTGCGATGGCGACTGACTGGAACGAGCCGTCACTCTGAAGTAGGGTTCGATGACCGCGTCGCTGAACGACGCGGTCACGAAGATTGCGGACCGGATCGGCGCAGTGGCAACGGCAGTGAAGCCTATTCCGCCGCGGTCCCGGCCGCTGGCTGTACGTCGTCAACCTTTTGGCGCTTCGGAAGCACCCAGCCGGGACGGACGAAGTGGCAGGTGTAGCCGCCCGGGCGCTTCTCCAGATAATCCTGGTGATCGGGCTCGGCCTCCCAGAACTCGCCGACCGGCTGGACCTCGGTCACCACTTTGCCATCCCACAGCCCCGAGGCATCCACATCGGCGATCGTATCCTCGGCGACGCGCTTCTGCTCCTCGTCGACATAATAGATGCCCGACCGGTAGGAGAGCCCACGATCATTGCCCTGGCGGTTCAGCGTCGTCGGATCGTGGATCTGGAAGAAGAATTCCAGGATGTTCCGGTAGCTCGTCACTGTCGGGTCGAAGACAATCTCGATCCCCTCGGCATGCGTGCCGTGATTACGATACGTGGCGTTCGGAATATCGCCGCCCGTGTAACCCACACGGGTCGAGATGATGCCGGGCCGCTTGCGGATCAGATCCTGCATGCCCCAGAAACATCCTCCTGCGAGAACAGCGCGCTGATGCATGTTAAGCCTCCTCTACTTGATCGAGATATTCACCGTATCCCTCGGACTCCATCTCGTCGCGCGGGATGAAGCGAAGGGACGCTGAGTTGATGCAGTACCGCAGACCGCCGCGGTCGGAAGGACCATCGGGGAACACATGGCCGAGATGACTGTCTGCGTGTACTGACCTGACCTCCGTCCGGACCATGCCGTGTGCGCTGTCCCGCACCTCGTTCACGTTTGCCGAAACGATCGGCTTGGTGAAGCTGGGCCAGCCAGTACCCGAATCGAACTTGTCCGTCGAAGCGAACAGTGGCTCTCCCGACACTATGTCGACGTAGATGCCAGGCTCCTTGTTGTCGTTGTACTCGCCCGTGAAGGGCCTTTCGGTGCCCGCCTCCTGGGTAATTCGGTGTTGCTCGGGAGTCAGGTGGTCGATTGCTGTCTGTGACTTTTCAAACTTCATTACAGTCTCCAATACTTATCTAGAGGGCCAGGCACGCTACCGCTAATTTTTTATGTCTCCTGATTTGCTCCTACAATGGTAGTGGGATGGCAAACGAGGTTTTACTAAGTGTTGGAAAATTAGAGATTTAAATTTCGCGTCTATTAGTTCTAGCGCAACTGAGTGGTTAAGCAAGTACGTAATCAGTAAATATTAAAAAAATAACACAAAAGCACGATTATATAATACAGTGTCAGTGTTTTATGATAATCAACAACGCCTGTCAAGGCAATCGCATGAAGCTCACCTGAGACCTAATAGTTCAGCCCGATAATCATCAGAGGTTGCAGCAATCAGCCTTCGTGCCTTGATGCCACCCTTGCGCTTGACCGGATCCAACCGGATCAAATTCAATGTAAGTTGCTTGAGAACGGCCATGTTGTGGGCAGCATGCCCGGTTCGGATCCGCATCTGATCGTCACCAAAAATGACATCCATGCACCAGTGGACGCGGTTCTCCACGCCCCAGTGCGCCCTGATGGCATGTGCGATGCGCTCTGCATCCGGAGCAAGACTGCTGATGTAGTAACGGCGCTCCAGGCTGGTCTGGTTGCCCACAGTCCGCTCGGACTCCAGCATCACGAAAGTGCGCAGTCCTGGCCAGCGTTCTGGCTGTGGCAGGCACTGGAGTTGGTCGAAAACATGGCAGCGACGAACCTCCAGCCGGCCATGGTCCTTCTCGACATGCTCGAAGTGCGCATGGGGTACCCGGGCAGGATCGCCGTCCAAAAAGGTGTCAGCGAAGTCATCGATCGCTTCGGCCAGCTTCGGCTGGTTTCCCTTGATGGCCAGCAGATAGTGCGCCCCGCGATCGAGAATGGCCTGTGCAATGTCCGGCTGGGTACCCATGGCATCGATCGTCACGGTGCAGCCCTCAAGCGCCAGTGTGGCCAGCAGCTCAGGAATGGCGGTCTTCTCGTTGGACTTCTGGGAGGTCGCCCTCTGCCCGAGAATCAGCCCTGAATCAGCCGCAAAAGCGCTGACCAGGTGCAACGGGGCCGTGTTTTTCTTGCCGGAGCGGCGACTGGTCTTGCCGTCTAGGGCAACCACTTGCGGAGAAAGGGCCGGTAGGATCGCCGCAACCCAACAGCGGAAGGCCTGCTCGAACTCCTCTGGATCGATCAGGCTGAATAGCCGTCCAAAGGTGTCGTGTGAGGGAATGCCGTGGGGTAGTTTCAGAATACGGCGGAACCAGTCCAGCCGCTGCTCAGCCCAGAGTTCGATTTCGATGAAGGTGTCAGCGCCGGCAAGCACGCCGCAGATAGCCACGACCAGTGTTTCGACCAGGTCGTGACGAATCTTGCCCTGCTGACGGGGATCATTGATGGCGACCAGAACATCGGAGATTGGTATGTGATGCGACATTGCAGGGCATCCTGAGTAGAGAGGCGCTCAGGATGCCCGCTGGGAAAGGACTCATTCAAATCGGCAGGCGTTCATGCGATTGCCCTGCAACGCCTGTTTAGATGCTGGTAGATGCGAATTTTTTGGCGTACAGTCAAAATTTTCTGATGGTTGCTTAGTGTGTTGGCGCTGATGGAAAATTGACCCACCCTGCCGATTGAAATTTGACCCAGGGCGGATTGCTGATTTTGTTACCAGCAACTGTGGATAAGTCTACCAGCGCAGCTGCTGTTGCCCCCACTCCTTCGCTAGCCCAGTTCAGTTGTTTAAGACCTGCCACACGCAGCCATGTAGCAGGCCGTCGTCGCCATGAAATCAGAACGGCTCATCGTCCTCCGGTTCCTGGCCGCCCTTACGCTTTCGCTCCCGTGATTTGATCTTGGCCTGGGCCGCCAAGCTACTGTGTTGCAGGCGATAGGACTCGTTACCGGTTTCGACGATGTGGCAGTGGTGGGTCAGCCGATCCAGCAGGGCGGTGGTCATCTTGGCGTCGCCGAACACGCTCGACCATTCGGCGAAGCTCAGGTTGGTGGTGATCACCACGCTGGTGTGTTCGTACAGCTTGGATAGCAGGTGAAACAGCAACGCACCGCCGGCCTGGCTGAAGGGCAGATAACCCAGTTCGTCGAGGATGACCAGATCCATGCGCAGCAGAGCTTGGGCGATCCGCCCGGCTTTGCCGTCGTGCTTTTCGCGCTCCAGCAGATTGACCAGATCGACCGTGGAGTAGAAGCGCACGCGCTTGCCGTGCCGGGTGATGCCGGACACGGCCAGCGCAGTGGCCAGGTGGGTTTTACCGGTGCCAGGCCCACCGATCAGCACCACGTTCTGCGCGGTGTCGGTAAAGGCCAGACTGGCCAGTTCGCTGATCAAACGAGCGTCTGCGCTGGAGGCGCTGAAGTCGAAGCCGGCCAGGTCGCGGTGCATCGGCAGCTTGGCCATGTTCATCTGGTGGCTCACCGAGCGCATGGCGCGATCTGTGTGCTCTTGTTCCAGCAGGTGTTCGAGCAGCCACTTGGACGAGGCTGTGTTCGACTCACCCTGCGCAGTCAACTCCGCCCAGGCCGTGGCCATGCCGTGCAGGCGCAGCTCCTTGAGTTCCGCCATCAAATCACGCATGACCGATCTCCTCGGTCTGGCCACGCAGGCGGTCGTAGCGCGCCGTGTTAGCGACGGGGGCTTCCTTGAGCGACAAGTGGGTTTCGACGCTGGGTGGTGGTTCGGTCGCGGCCAGGCGCGCCACGACATTGAGGATGTGTTCGGCGCTCAGGCTGCCGCTTTCCAGTACCAGCTCAACAGCCACCAGCACCGCATCGAGCCCGGCGACCGGTACGGCAGCCAGAACTTGCGCCATGATCCGGTCACCGCCGGCATGACGCCCCAGACCGTGCTTAAGCTGACGCAGCGGCGCCGGCAGATCAGCAAAGGGCGCGCCGTTGCGCAGCGCACCGGGCTTGCGTTCGATCAGCGGGAGGTAGTGCTGCCAGTCATAGCTGACCTGGTCGCGATCCAGCAAGCGGACATGGCTGGCGATCAGCGCGTCGTCAGCCACCACCTCGATTCGCGTCGGATACAAACGGCTGCTGACCCACTTACCCGCATACTCACACGGCACCGAGTAGCGGTTGCGCCCGACGCTGACCAGGCAGGTGCTGGAGACCCGCGCAGGCCGCTCGACGTAACCGTCGAATGGCGCTGGCACAGGCATCAGTTCAGCGCGCTCCAACTCCAGCACTTCGGCCACACTCAGCCCGCTGTATTGAGGGTGCGTCAGCTCGTTCCAAAGCGCGCGGCAGCGCTGGCCCAGCCAGGCATTGAGTTCCTCGAAGGAGTGAAACTGGCAGTCCTGGGCGTCTAGCCAGATACGCCTGCGGCTGTCTTGCACGTTCTTTTCAACGATGCCCTTTTCCCAACCAGCGGCGACGTTGCAGAAGTCCGGATCGAACAGGTAATGCGCGCACATCACCGCAAAGCGCGCATTCACCGCCCGGCCTTTGCCCTTATTGACCTTGTCGACGGCGGTCTTCATGTTGTCGTAGATGCCCCGGCGCGGCACGCCGCCCAAGGAGCCGAACGAGCGTGTATGGGCGTCAAATAACATCTCATGGCCCTGGCTCGGATACGCCACAAGCCAGAACGCACGGCTGGCACACAGCTTCAGATGTGCCACCTGCATACGCCGGTAAATGCCGCCGACCAGCAAGCCTTCCTCGCTCCAGTCAAACTGAAACGCCTCGCCAAGAGCAAAGGTCAGCGGCACAAAGGCCTGCGACGCCTTGCCCTGTCCCCCTCGCCAGGCACGGATAAACGCGGTGAGCTGGCTGTAGCCACCGTCATAACCTTCGGCTTTGATTTGCGCCAACAGCGCCTTGGCACTGCGCCGCTGTTGCTTGGGCCGCAGCGAATCGGCTTTTAGCGCCTGCTCCAGCGTGGCGTGAAAAGGGCTGAGTTTGTTGAAGATCGCGCGGCGTTGGTAGACCGGCGGCTTGGCCTCAGGTGCTCTGACCCACTTGCGAATCGTGTTGCGCGCCAACCCGGTGCGCTTGGCTATCTCATGCAGCGACAGCTTGTCGCGGAAATACATCCGGCGAATTTTGCCCATCATTTCCATACTGATCACCCTGTGTTCTCCTGCTCAAAAATTGAGCAGAAGCAGTTGAACACCTGGGTCAGTTTTCAGTCGGCAGAACAGCCTCTACTGGGTCAGTTTTCGGTCAGCGGCAACACCCCGGCGGCAATCAGCGCGTCGCGCTGCAAATCGGTAGCCTGGGAGCCGTCCGCCTTCGATACCCGCATGTAGCCTATCAGCATGTCGTACCTGTCACATATACGTTCGATTATGTGACAGTTTGAGTCGGAAAGCTCTGGCCGTCAAAAATTGTCACTTAACCCGTTATTTAATTTAAGACATGCAAAGGATTCATCAAGCTCATAATGTGACAAAAATTCCGGGGAATCCGCTCGTTGGTAAACATGGCATTAAGTCTGCGTCGAAACCTGTGATCCCTACCCACAAGATCCTCTGACTTGCAGTTAATGCTGGTTGGCGACGATGGAATGCAGGTCGGTGTGGATCAATGCAGGTTCATTCGCAGCTAACGCTGGTTTGCCGGGCCGGACAGTCGCAGTTAATCCTGGTCGAAAACGGCGCTGATTGCAGGTCGGAACGTTTTCGTTTGCAGGTCGTTACAGCTACCGCGCAAGCTGCTCATGCACAAGCTCCAAACGAGAGCACGCCAGCGTCGACCGCTGCCTCCTTCGCTTCCCAGTTCTACGGTGTCGATGCTTCTGTAGTAGACGTGACAATCACCAAGCAGGATTTGTACACAGCTACAGCAACTACCAAAGCCCCAGGGCAAGCTGTCTGCTCGCTTGAGCTGGCAGTGGTACCTGACGGAGCGAACACCAACTGGGCGCTCGGCAGTTGGGCCTGTGACAAGCAGCCAGCTTCTTAACCACATACAGCAAGGGCAGGGCCGGGATTGATAGTCGCCGGTCCTTCTCGACGATTGCAGCGAAGGTGTGTTCAAAGATGGAGAAGGCGATGAATAATTATTCCGAATGGGAAACGGCTGTTGTCCAGCAGCTCGCTGAATCAATGGAGATCAGCTATTCAGACGCATCAGGCGTGGTGGAAGCCCAGACCTTTCACATACAGCAATCTTGGGTAAAGGGATTGGACGCAACTGATACTGCCCGCAAGGTGCTCTCAGAAATTAGGTAGTAACAGTGACAAGCTGACCAAGGAAAAAAGCTATGAACCTATCACCTAAACATCTGACCTTTGATGCGATGTATTCGGCTTACACCGCCGTGCTCCATAGCCAACCGGGCAAGGCGCTACGTCTGCCTGACGGCGGGGCCATCTTCCTCGAAGATGGTGAAGTCTATGCCGTGACATTGAACGAAGCTGGTGAAGTAGAAATGGAAACTGCAGGGTGTATTAGTCCTGTCGCATGGGACGATGATCGCGGTTGCTGGGATTGCGACGAAAGTGCTGAAGTTTGCGCTTCGGCGGTTAACTTCCCAGTTTTTGTCAGCCTCCCGGCTTGACTATGAGTTCGTACTCAATACTTAACCTTATACGTAGGTGAATCCTCCGGCCGCTGGCCGCGCCGATCATACAGTCGCGTTGTGCTGATGTTCGCGTGACCCAGCCACATCTGAACCTTCGCGATGTCAGCATCATGGTCCAGGGCGTTTGTCGCGGCCGTAGCGCGCAACCCATGCACGCCCAGGCCGTCGACCTCGATGCCAGCAACACGCGCCCAATACGCCACCACCGTATAAAGCCCATTCGCTGTAACTCCAGCACCGGTGGTTTTGCCCCGGACGGAACGGAATAGCGGTCCCGATGATGTATCTCGGGCACTGTCGAGCTCCAGGTACGCATAGATCCGCTCAGCAGCAACTGGGTGGAGTGGGAGGAAGCGAATTTTCTTCCCCTTCCCATGCACCCGAAGATGCTTTATGCCTCGGCGCTCCACCAGGTCACTCGTTGTCAGTCTTGCCGCCTCTTCCCGTCGAAGCCCGTGGTACAGCAATACAGCCAGGATCGCCCGATCCCTCACTCCCTTCACGGTTTCTGTATCAGGAGCGTCCAGCAACCTTTTAGCCTGGTCGTCACCGAGTGCCGGCGTTTTCCCTTCGTTGGTTTCGATCTTGGGTCGCTTGACCCCATGCACAGGGTTCCCACCGGCAACGGCATTGTTCTCCAGGAGATGATCGAACAGGCTGGCCAGCGCGGCCAGTTTGCGCCGGATCGTGGCCCCGGCCAGGCCCCGAGTTTCCAGCTGGGCACGCCATGCCAGTACATGTGCGCGAGTAACAGCACGGAACTCATCGGCGCCGGTGAGGCCGACAAAGCTGCAGAAGTCTTCCAGGTCATTCTGATAGGCACGTCGGGTACGTGGGTTGTCGATATTGGCAAACCACTCGACTGCAGCTGGCACACTGGCCAACTGCTGGAACTCAGCGGAAGTTAGTCGACGTCCACCGGCGCCGCCCGAACTGACGAGCTCGCTCATAACTTCTGCCTCGCTATGAACCCAGCCTCGATCTCGGGCCAATCCGGCGAGGCCATCATCTCGCGGATCTGCCGCTCGTGTGCCAGCTC
Source organism: Citrobacter freundii complex sp. CFNIH9 (assembly GCF_002903305.1). Taxonomy (NCBI): domain Bacteria; kingdom Pseudomonadati; phylum Pseudomonadota; class Gammaproteobacteria; order Enterobacterales; family Enterobacteriaceae; genus Citrobacter; species Citrobacter freundii complex sp. CFNIH9. Next base: position 34,221 of record NZ_CP026240.1, read on the forward strand.
GGGCACCAGATGCTGCCAGCGCTGTTTGGCGGCATCAAGCTCAGTGTCAGTGCGCAGTTGATCTTCTATCAGCGCACCGGCTGCCAAGAACCGCTGACGAGCCAGGCTCCAGAATCCGTTAGAGGCGCCGTACTGGTAAAGCGGCACGATGGGCACCTGGTGCTTAAGCCAAAGGCACCAAAGCACCCCCAAGCCAAACCCTTGGCGCTGATGTTGCAGCTCGATGTCAATCTTGTTGATGTACACGCGGTCATCCAGCGGATTGATGCCGTAGCTGACATATCCGACGCGCTGGCCACCGACCTCGATGTCATCCACAAAGTCGGTACCGGGAAAAACAAAGTTGCCGCGATGGGATTCCTGCCGTCGATTCACCAGGTGAACGCGGGAGGCTTGTTCATTCAGAATTTTGGCTTGGCGTCTATGGAAATAGTCGCGGATGGGGTCAAAAAGTGCCATGCGCCCTTCTGCCTCTAAAAGTGGTGATAACCTATTTTATCACCACTTATCAGGCTTGCGAGCGATACGGCGGGTTTTGTCGTGTAGTGACCGGAATTGAGGGGCTTGTTCACGACGCGATCACGGAGTATTGATCTGTACCAGTGATCAATTTGGCGCCGGTGTGGGCCATCATGATCACCGCCCTCCCCTCTCGTAGAGTCCTTGGCTTACGTTGGTATTAGGTTCCATTGCTCCCCCATCCCCTTAACGTGCTTTATTTAATGAGATGGTCACTCCCTCCTTCCCGGTACTATGCTGAGGACAGGCTTTCATTCGGAGAACTATCATGGAAAACATTGCGCTCATTGGTATCGATCTGGGTAAAAACTCTTTCCATATTCATTGCCAGGATCGTCGCGGGAAGGCTGTTTACCGTAAAAAATTTACCCGGCCAAAGTTGATCGAATTTTTGGCGACATGCCCCGCTACAACCATCGCAATGGAAGCCTGTGGCGGTTCTCACTTTATGGCACGCAAGTTGGAAGAGTTGGGGCATTCCCCAAAGCTGATATCACCACAATTTGTCCGCCCGTTCGTTAAAAGCAATAAAAACGACTTTGTCGACGCCGAAGCTATTTGTGAAGCTGCATCGCGTCCGTCTATGCGTTTTGTGCAGCCCAGAACGGAATCTCAGCAGGCAATGCGGGCTCTGCATCGTGTCCGTGAATCCCTGGTTCAGGATAAGGTAAAAACAACCAATCAAATGCATGCTTTTCTGCTGGAATTTGGCATTAGCGTTCCCCGAGGAGCTGCCGTTATTAGCCGACTGAGTACCATTCTTGAGGACAATAGTTTGCCTCTTTACCTCAGCCAGTTATTGCTGAAATTACAACAGCATTATCACTATCTTGTTGAGCAGATTAAAGATTTGGAATCCCAGTTGAAACGAAAGTTGGACGAAGATGAGGTTGGACAGCGCTTGCTGAGCATTCCCTGCGTCGGAACACTGACAGCGAGTACTATTTCAACTGAGATTGGCGACGGGAAGCAGTACGCCAGCAGCCGTGACTTTGCGGCGGCAACAGGGCTTGTACCTCGGCAGTACAGCACGGGAGGTAGGACGACATTGCTGGGAATTAGTAAGCGAGGTAATAAAAAGATCCGAACTTTGTTGGTTCAATGTGCCAGGGTATTCATACAAAAACTGGAACACCAGTCTGGAAAATTGGCCGATTGGGTCAGGGATTTACTGTGCCGGAAAAGCAACTTTGTCGTCACTTGTGCTCTGGCAAACAAGCTGGCCAGAATAGCCTGGGCCCTAACGGCACGACAGCAAACTTATGTAGCATAACGGCAGAAATACACCGGTTTAAAGAATTACTGATCTGGTTTTGCGAATACTGATATTGATGATACTAACGGCCCACCGGCCTGTTGAGGAACCTGTAAAACGGAAAGGCTCATTGAAGCCGTATATTTTCTGGAGGTTCATCAGGCGCGGAACTCATCAAGGCGCGGGAATAAAATCCCATTCAGACGCCGGATAGATTCAAGCAAGCCAACTTGTCGTCAAAATCGGTGTTGCAAAAACGGGAGTGACCATAGATTCCGTTTTCTGGAGCGACGCCCAATATGCCTGTTCACGAGAAAGTACGACGGTTTCAACCGCGTTGGGTTTGTTAGCGAAACGCGTCTGGAACTGAATGATCTGATAGTCACCCGCCGGCGTGCCCGGCAGCGTTTTTGTCTGCATCACGCTTTGGAAGGTGCGTGATGACGGGCGTCCCAACGGTTGTCGTACAGACTGGGGTTCCGCGCCCATTTCCTCCAAAAGTCCCACCTTTTTATATAACCAATTGAATTTCATTGATAAATAGGTACATTTTTAGCATCGCTTTTTATTTTTCTTTTTAACCGAAAGTACGTCGCCCGGGAGATCCCTGTTTTTTCTGTCACACTGCTCAGAGCTTCTCCCTGTAAGATAAGCGTCAGTGCCGCTGGCGTTCGTGGATGGCTCTTCCTGCCAAATTTTACTCCCGCAGCAAGTGCCGCTATTCTGCCGTCATTCGTCCTCTCCAGGATACGCTCACGCTCCGCTTCAGCAACGGCCGCAAGGATTTGGATAACCATTTTGCCCATCGTCCCCTCTGTACTGAGGCCGTTCTCCAGGAACCGGATGGCAATCCCCTTTTTGTAACAGCCGTCAACTACACGGATCATGTCAGCAGTGTTACGCCCCAGTCGGTCCATTTTTGTGCAGATGATTACGTCGTCTTTCTCTGCCCGGGCCAGAAGCCGCTGTAATCCTTCCCGATCATCAGTTGCGCCTGTCATCATGTCTGTAAAAATACGATCTTCCCGCACCCCGGCATTTTTTAGCTCCGAAATTTGATGCGTCAGCTTTTGATGGCTGGTTGATACCCGCGCGTACCCCAGTAACGCCATTTTTAGTCTCACTTATCGTTTCTGATACCCCATGGTATCATAATGCACGAAATACGATTTTTGAAACCTGCTTTTATGCTGTTTTAGAGAGGTATCATATATCTTAATATCTGAGACTGTAAAAAATAGAACCGTACACCATTTACGAAAGGATGCGCAATGAGTGATGACTTTCTGACCAGTGAGCAGACAGAAAACTACGGTCGCTATGTGGCCGAGCCAAATGAGGTTCAGTTAGCCCGGTATTTTCATCTGGATGAACGTGACCTTGCTTTCATTAATCTGCGACGGGGGAAACATAACCGGCTGGGGATTGCACTTCAGCTGACTACGGCGCGTTTCCTGGGAACCTTTCTTCCTGATCCCCTTCAAATTCCCTCATGCATCCGTTTTTACATTGCGGCACAGTTGAACATCAACCGACCAGAGATCCTTTCCCGATATGCTGAAAGAGAAAATACCCGTTGGGAGCATCAGGGGCTTATCAAGCTCTATTATGATTATCATGATTTTGGTGAATTCCCCTGGACGTTCAGACGGTTCTGTCGCATTAACGGCGGCAGATCAGCAAAAGAGGCGTTGCCGGTTATTTAAGCGGCCAGCAGATAGAATTGTTCCGCAGGTGACAATCCATCACTTTGCGGATGTTGATATTGCCCTTTGCGTATCATGTGAAGCAATTCGATGCCGGCCAGAAGCGTCTGTGCCCGTCGGAATGATTTGAATCCCAGCATCAACCGTATTCGCCGTTTGATATTCCGATGATCTTGTTCAACAAGGTTATTCAGGTACTTACTCTGCCTGATGGTGATGGCTTCTTCATCAGGTTGATCAGCATTGAGTGTGGCCAACGCGGCCGTGTTGGCACCGCTTTTATCAATGGTGACAACCTCCGGTTCGCCCTGGCGCCGGATGGCCTTGCGAAAGAAACGTAGCGCCGCTGCAGCATTTCGTTTGGCGGTCAGCAGGAAGTCGATGGTCTGACCCGTCGTATCGACTGCACGATACAAATACTTCCACTGACCTTTGACTTTGATGTACGTTTCATCCATTCGCCACTGGCGGCCCACGGAACGTTTATGTCGACGAAACGCTTTGTCCAGTAACGGCACCAGGCGAATAACCCAGCGATGAAGCGTGGAATGATCAACGGGGATACCGCGCTCAGTCATCATTTCTTCGAGATCGCGCAGACTCAGGGAATAAACCAGATACCAGCGGACGCACTGGGCGATAACATCGGCAGGATAATGCAGGCGTTTGAAGGCTTTTCGGATCAGAGACATCGTCAGGCAACATTACAAAAAAAAACAGCATGTTACCTGACGAGATCTTAATGCGACAGAACCGCCGGGCGATTAAACAGTGTCCCCCAGTTACAGCCCTCCCCTCTCTTTCCGGGCAGTCTGAGAGTGCTACCGCATTTTCCGTGACAACCACACTGTGGGTGCCGGTGCAGAACGGCAGCAAATTTACCCGTGGGAAGAAAAAGGTCAGAGAAGATATTGCCTGGCTGGTTGAGTGCGACTATGACGGAAAGGTGTTGGACATTAATGAGTACAGCCTGATTTTTACGTATAGAGATGAGGCCGATTTGAAAGAGCAGATTGACGAACTTTTTGACGAGATTTACCGCACTGCTGAGATACGTAACTGCGTGATCGATGACATGACGCTAACCAATGATGCGACTAATCGAAGCTGGAAGGAATACGATGGAGGTTGGCAATAAGTCACTAGTAGCAGTTAGAACCAACATCCCCCGCAAGATCTAACCCTAAAAACACTCATATACTCATTTACACACAAAAACACATTTACTCATTTGTGTTTTTGTGTATAATAAAACTCAAATGAGTAAACACATAAATGAGGTTTAGACATGAAAATTATCGCGTTCCTCAACCCTAAAGGTGGCTCCGGTAAAACGACGGCAACAATCAACGTCAGTAGCTGCCTTGCCAGTTCGGGTAAGAAAATTGCAGTTGTAGATACAGACCCACAAATGAGCCTGACTAACTGGAACAAAGCAGAGAAAGCAGCATTCGATGTTTATACCGCAGCATCAGAGAAAGACGTTTACCAGGTAAGAAAGGATCTGGCTGAATATGACTTTGTGATTATTGATGGAGCCGGTTCTCTGTCAGTTATTACTTCCGCAGCGGTGATGGTCAGCGACCTGATTATCATCCCAGTAACACCCAGCCCTCTGGATTTTTCCGCTGCTGGTTCTGTAGTCACTGTGCTGGAAGCCCAGGTTTATAATCGTCCGGTAGAAGCTCGATTCCTCATCACACGGAAAATCGAGCAAGCCACCATGCTTAACGTCCTGAAAGATAGCATTGCTCAGACGGGTATTAAGCCGTTTAAAACTGCGATCACACAACGGCAAAGTTACGTTAAATCTGTCATGGAGGGTGAGAGCGTTTTCGATACCAACGATGGAGCAGCTAAGGGCGAGATAGCCATTTTGACACGAGAAATACTTGAATCATTTGAGTAAAAACTCATATACTCATTTTAGCATATTCAGAGGTTTGTATGGCACTGACTAAACAACAGACATCAAAAACAATGAGTTTCGGTGAGCATCGGGATCTTGAAAAAGTCGTCAATAGCACACCCACGGGAAAGCAAAAGAGAGTCAATGTTAACTTTGATGAAGAAATACATATCCGCTTCAAAGCTGCGTGTGCAAAACAAGGCACATCTATTACTGATGTGATAAAGGATTTGGTCGATAATTGGCTGAAAGAAAATGACAGTTAAAAAACTCAAATGAGTAAAAACACATTAACTCAAAAACACATCAGTCCTTTCAGAGAACACTGATCTGGTGCATAAATTTTTTATGTGCCAGATCGGTGTTGGCCAAGCAAAGCGCGGCAGCGTGTTTAGATTTACAGTAAATGGCGTTTATGGTTCATCTGTTGGTGCAAAATACGTGCAATCAGAATATCCGTATCACGAACCGTATAAAAAATGGCGTGTCGCTGAAATTCAATGCGCATCACACCAGAAACGGCATGGTAGTCACGTCCCATATCTGGCATTCCGGCAAGTGTCTCGAAAAATGCCTCAAGTGCGTCTGTATAATGATCTGCCTGAGCTTCACCAAATTTCAAGAGCGTATAGTCATAAATCCCGGCGAAGTCGTCTGCTGCCCGTTCGGTGAGTTTATACACGATGTCTCAGCTTTCTTTTTTCTGCAATATCCCGCAGTGATAGCGAGCTTTCACCGCTTTCCAGCCCGGTAATTACTGCCTGGCGAACAACTTCATCATTTGTTTCCTGTTGCTCCAGTAATCGCAGAGCAGAACGCATAACTTCACTCGCAGAGCCATAACGGCCACTGTCTATTAATCGACTGATAAACGAATCGAGTTGTTCGCCAATCGTAACGCTTGTTGTTCTGGCCATAACGCCCCCTGTGTTAACTATCAACACAATAATAGGAATACTTGCTCCTGGTGTCAACGAGCACACCTAACCAGATTTTGCCCCCCTCCCTGCCAGACCAAGTTTTTAGCTGACTTTTAGCGGAGAGATAGGTAAGGGCGAAAAGTGCCTTTTCGCTGTAGTGCATTCAGTTGACTCCCTGCCTCCGGGCAAAGACCGGAGGTGCTACTTAAAGTTTGTAGGGGAGCATAGTGACCGTACCGTACCGTACCGGCGCGGCTGTTAGGCCGCTGCAAGCGGCGGTCATTATTGGTTTATCCCCGTAATCCACAGAACTTATCCAGCGAATAAATAGATCTTTAATGAAACTAAGTAGGTCGAAGACCTGATTGTTTTGCAGATAATTATTGGTTGATTGCAGATAACCCCATGAACCTGTTTGCAGATAATTGTGTATAAAAGATATGACGTACCTATTATCACGAGTGTTATGGATGAAAGTTGATAGTTTCGGTGCAGGTGCAGGTGCAGGTGCAGGTTAATTATTCAGCAATACTAACCGACGGACGCGGGGATACCTCCGCAATGAAACGGATTTTAATAAGCAGGTTCTTTAGTGAGGTGGGGCAGTACCTGGTTGCTGCATGTTTACCAGCTCAAGCTGGTAAAGTTGAGTCCAGACCATTTTTTCGAACTGTTGGGGGGTTAGGTGGTGTATATGGGGTCAGTTTGGATATAGAGAATTATTGTACGGTAAGCCTGTTTTTTGAACAGGCTTACCTGTAGCAATAGGGTGTACTCCCGCGCTATACGGCATTTTCAGAGGTTTGACCTTAATCGGATAACCTAAATGCGATACTGCAAGAGCGACAACTTAAAAGCGATAGCCACTGACGCAAAATCAACCCCTTACGAACCAAGATTGGTTAAATAATGCGCTTAACGAATGGAAGGGACTTCCCCTGATTATGCGCCTGATTAACTCTTGTGCAATCATGGGGTAAACACAACCCCGGAGGGATTCGTTATGACCATTACTACTGTCGGTATCGATCTTGCTAAAAATGTGTTCGCTGTTCATTGCGTTGACCAGAATGGCAAAACCGTTCTGGTTAAATCCAGAGTAACCCGCGCAGCTCTTCCCGGGCTGATTGCTGGTTTGCCGCCCTGTGTTATCGGGATGGAGGCGTGCTCCGGGGCTCATTACTGGGCAAGACTGTTTCGGCAGTATGGTCATGAGCCGCGTCTGATGGCCGCTAAATTTGTATCGCCTTACCGCATGGCTGGTAAATCAGGGAAAAATGATGCAGCTGATGCTCAGGCTATCTGCGAGGCGGTTCGTCGCCCACATATGCGGTTTGTGCCGGTTAAGGATGAGAGCCAGCAGGCAATGCAGTGTCTGCATCGTACCCGACAGGGTTTTATCGAAGAGAAAACAGCAACATATAATCGTCTCCGGGGGTTGATATCTGAATTCGGCGTTATCGCCCCACAAAGTACAGATGCCCTGCGCCACATAGTTTTTGAGCAGAAGAATTCTTTACCACTTCAGGTTCAGCAATGTGTTGATGATTTGCTGGAGCACGTTGCTCGCATTGAAGATAACATCGCTGAATATGACCGAATTTTGTCCCGCATGGCCAAAACAGATCATCGCAGTCAGCGGCTGATGGAATTGAAGGGCGTTGGCCCCACAACGGCCTGTGCGCTGGTCGCCAGTATCGGTAATGCACATGATTTTAAGAATGGGCGCCAGCTGGCAGCCTGGCTGGGACTGACACCATCGCAGTACAGCAGCGGCGGAAAGTCGAAGCTTGGCAGGATAACGAAAGCTGGCGATTCGTATCTGAGAACACTTCTGGTTCAGGGTGCCCGCTCGGTACTGATCGGGGCGGAGAAAAGGACTGATTTATTCAGTCGTTGGGTCTGCTCACTGGTCGAACGCAGAGGATACTGGCGCGCTGTTGTTGCCATCGCTGCCAAAAATGCAAGACTGTGCTGGGCATCATTGCATTACGGTGATGATTTCAGGTTGTACTCAGCTAGCTAAAGTACAAAGCTGTATGACCATCTGTTCTGCAACTCGTTGATGATAAAGGGTTAGACCCCGTGAGGTATATCTGCTTATTGTACAGGGCAAGTGTACCCGACTAACGAACTAGAGCCTCACGAGCGTCTTTCATCAGGGTCCGAATCGATGACGATTCATCATGACCGTTTATAGTACCGCAGTCTCTCCCCTTTATTTTTTTACTATAGTGCAGACAGAAACCGTAAACACCGGCGTTGACATGCCGGGGAAGCCCTTATAGTACAAAAATTTCCGATCTCCAAACTGACCCCAAGTCGCGTAACCAGCCGCCAGTTCCTGAGCCTGAAAAGCGCCTTGCGGCCATTCTGTGGGTTCCGGTAGCTAATGGCAGTAAGTTCACCAGAGGGAAGAAAAAGGTGAAGGAAGAAATAGCATGGTTGGTTGAGGCGGATTTTGAGGGGGAAGACCTTGATAATAATGAATACCGTCTGTTCCTTACGTATGAAAACGATGAGGATTTAAAAGAACAGATTGATGATTTATTCCGTGAAATCAATATGTTCGCTGACATGAGGAATTGTGTCGTGGATGATATGACGCTGACAAACGAGAAAACAGGCAAGAGCTGGAATGAGTATGACGGCGGATGGTATGTGTAGTTACAACATTCAATGTGGTTTTATGAAGCTTCGGTGAGCGCCCCAGCACACTATAGAAATGATGCGAGCTAAAAGGTTAGGTGGGGGGGAGTTTATGTGCATCAGATGAATGTTGTAACTAAACGATGTTTTTATTAAAGGCCGGAGGTGGTTAGCCCCCAGCCTTAGTTACGTTTCCGTATTCATCAATCGATGAACTGGCGGATCAGTTCCAGAATAGCAATCAGCGCGTTTGCCAGCGCCGCTACCGCTCTAAGAACGATGATTAACAGATTAATCATCCGGTTCTCCAGATAAGCTGGAGGAAATCACCGTTGCTTACTCATACACTGCCTGTCACAACGGTTCTCTCGCATTGTTAGATGTAGAGTGACTTCCTCCTGCCAGAGCACCAAACACAGCACCACCTGTTTGTTCAGCCAGGACTTTTGAAACTATTCATACCCGCCGGAACGGGGAAGGGCAGGGAGGCCACTTACAGAGCTAACCCCGCAATTATACCGATCTGCTGGCGAAACTCATGCTGTAATTCAGTCAGTTGACAACTTGTGTCAACTGCCACTGGACAGCCTGTGTCAAGTGCCATAATATTATGGGTGTTAGATGTAGAGTGACTTCCCCGGCCAGAGCACCAACTCCGAACCGGAAAACAAAAAAGCCCGATCTCACCAGTCGGGCTTTTTTGCGTCTGAAACAGCGTGCGCTACGTGAAATCTGAGTTCGAGTGAAGGGAGGTAATCCCGATTTTTTAAACTGAAGCGTCGCCATCCCCCGTGAAAGAAAGCCCCCAACTACGCCCTGACAAAACTGATGATATTAACTTTTGCCGTTGTCGGCCAGCCCGAACATAGTATTCAGGCTGGAACGGAATTGATTCACCGATGATACTAGCTCCTGACTCCGCGCTTTTTCTTGCGCTAGTGAGCGCCTGAGCTGCGTTATCTCGTCTCTGTTACGCTGAAGCTCAAGGATGGCCGTCATAAAGGCTTTACTGGCTGACGCCATTCCGGTAGCCTCCTGCGCCTTTCTGATAACCTGATCTTCATCGTCATTTGTTCTGATGGTGTAATGCCCCATAGAAAACCTCTTTTGCTGTCATTTTTATCACGCCGGCACGAATCCGGAAGAAAGATTTGCTGGCAAAAAATCGATGGCCAACTGCTGCGGTCGTAGAATTTTGCTGGCACTTAGCTTTCTCTGAAAGCTTGTTCACAATCTCCGCAATGGATATTCAACCCGGCCTTACCCCACACAGCAGCACCGCACCCCGGACACTGATATTTTGCCTTGTTCCGTTTAGGCTTGTCCTCAAACGCCGCAACAAAGGACGTATTGCTCCCGGCTATAACTTCTGAATCTGCGTTCCCGTTCTGTGGCGTCACTGACGGTAACAGAGCCATTGACAGCACCGCTTCAATATCAATGCCGGAGCCTGCATTCTGATGCGCCTGAGCCAGCGTTTCCCGCCATTGTTCGATAACGGCGGTCATGTCTTTCTGTTGTTCAACCTGAACGGGGAAGCGGTCAAACCAGCTCAACGCAAATTGCCCCTGAAACAGTTCCAGTGTGACAAGCTGGAAGCGACCGCCGGGGATCGGATAGTCGTTAATTTTCTGGCCGACTTTCGCGCCACCAGGTCTCCCGGTGGAAGAGGGCATTAGTCCGATGCTTTCCATTTTGGCCGCCCACTGCGCATTGTGGTACGTCTTGCGGGAAGGGTTACCAAAGTGAAATTGCCACATATGACACTGTTCATGAACCAGAGTCTGCATAACTTCAATAAGCGGATATGCCGGAAAATACTCAGGATTCAGGGCAATCTCATCAATCATTTTGCCGCTGCCATCAGCAGCAACAAAACGTCTGAAGCTGAAATAGCCCATCGTGTTTTTACCGCGCTGGAAGGTGATCAGGCAGTCGGGAAGTTCGCCGTTAAACAGCCTCTGATTGTAGAAATCAAACGCCTGCTGTAGCTCGTTGTAAGCGCGTTCTGTGGCTCTGGTCATTATCAGGACTCCTGAAAGACTACCCAGCATTTAGCGCCGTCATAGTCATTCCCGCCCTCGGCAATAAACATATTACCTTCGGCATCGACGGCAATTGCTCCTGGGCGTTCATGCTGTGGATCGCGGAGAACGTTTTTCCAGCCATACGCCTCGCCATCCCATATAAGCACAACACAGGAATCAGCATGTTCCTGATTCCGCTGACGCCATACCTTTGCTATTCCGACATGATCCATATGCTCACCCTTATCTGTATTGTACGATACAGATAAAATATAGTAGCCCGAAACCGAATGCAATCATTTTTGCTGGCATTTTGGGTCGCCGACTGGCATCGAGAAAGGAATTATGCTGGCATTATTGCGCGGCCGCATCAGCTGCAGAAGGTATCTTTGCTGGCAGGATTAAGGAAGCCTCCGGTACAGAGGCTTGAGGGGGGAAACGACTCAACGCTTTTTCGCCCACGTTTTTTCATCATCGGTGAGCTGTTCTTTATGCAAGTAATCTCCGGGAACTGGAGGCGGCGTTACCAGCTTAGGATGCCCTGTATCGATATCGCGAACAGTCACCAGTCCGACAATATCCCCATTTTCTTTTAGCGCCCATGCAGCAAGCTGGTATACGGTCGATTCGCCATGCTCACCGGGGACATTATCATGCCTGAAATACCAGTCTGTTGCCGGGATGATTTGTTTGTAGGGTGATAAGTCACTCACGTTTTAATCTCCTTAAAACCCTCCGCACAACCTGGAGGGCTTATAAAGTTACTGTTTATCGTCAGCAGAACCAGACGGCTCTTTCTTGATAAGAAAATCGTCCAGAGAACGGCCAGCCTTTAACGCTTCATCAATCGGTTTTGGCGAACGTCCACGGCCAGACCAGAATTTAACTTCGCCATTTTCTTCAAACTGATACTTTGGCGGTGCTTTCGGCAATTTACTCTTACGTGCATTTGGCGCATCGTCGGTCAGACCAAGCAACTCTTCAGGAGAAAAACCTTCCCCAGCGATGAGCTGAAGCAATTCCTGACGTTTTTTCTCACGTTCCTGACGTTCTGCGGCTTCACGTTCAGCATCTTCTCGCCGCTCTTCGATAACAGCGTTCAACTTTTCCTGCATTTCCAGCAGTTGCTCAAAGCTCGTTTCACGCGCAAAGACACGGACAGAACGAATATTCGTCAGAAGTCTTCGGGCTGCATCAAACGTTTCATTATCGCTCATAGTTCCTCTCTTTATGGGTTATCTGACGTGTTGCCAGACTGATGCGGGGATTTTATCAAACAGTTTATTCATGATTATCTCAGCCAATCGGTGATCAGCAGCAGAATAAAATGTTACCAGCTCTCCAGCGGTAAGGCTGCGTTCATTTTTTTCTATAACTTTCTCTAAGGTTTCCCGGTGTTGGCACTTTCTTAACTGGAAAAGCCAGTCTTGTCTGGTTTTCACCATTATTTTTTCCTGAACTCAAAACCAAGTTTGCCTGTAGATTTATCCTGCAAGGTAACTACAGCGTCAAATTTTTTCCCGGCTTTGCTGGTAAACCCTTTAATCTCGCTGGTTTTACCTTTTTTTATCACCGTTTCAACCTGATTTTGTGTCAGTTTCTTGCCGGAAAACTCAGACCAGATTTTAAACTCACACCCCGTACAGAAAAAGCCTTTTGGCCTGATTAAAATCTCTTTGTTACAGGAAGGGCAGGGGACACCAAGACGGGCGCTTGCCCCCTCAGAAGCCTGTTTCTCTGTAACAGGTTTTCCATCTTTATCCGGGAATGATGTTTTACACTCAGGATAACATGAGCATCCCCAGAAAAAGCCATTCTGCCCCTTACGTTTGCGCAGAAAACCTTTGCTACAGACAGGGCAGGGCGTGGCATTAGACGAAATGTTAATCCCGTTTTTATCCAGATCGTCGATTAAACCGCGAATATAATCGTCGTTGTCTCTGATAAAATCCTCAACGGTCAGTTCGCCGGATTTGATTTGCGCCTGTTTTTCAGCCCATATTGCCGATATGTTGGGTTTAATCACTTCAGGCGGAAGAGCAGCGCAGAACTCCTGCCCCTGTTTTGTTGTTTTCCATACCAACTCAGAGTAGCCCTTTTCTTTCTCTATCGAGATAAGCCCGGTATTGGCAGCCAGTTTTTCAAGGATACCCGCACGGGTAGCTTCTGTGCCGATACTGCCCCGGTCACTGCTCCCCTCGTCTTTGGCTTCAAGCGCTTTTCTCAGAGCCGGATCATCGATAAATTTTGCCGCACTGGTCATCGCGGCCAGTAACGTTGACTCCGTAAAATAGCGGGCTGGAGTTGTCTTTTTCTTGTCCACGTCAGCCGACTCACACAGGCCGCTGTCATTAAATTTCAGAGTCGATAAATCAAAACCGCCCGTTCCGGCATCTTCGGCATCGTCCTCTTCATCATTGTCTTTACCCAGCGCTTCCCAGCCCTTTTGTATCAGAACGCTTTGTGTGGCCGTGAAGGTATCACCTTTAATATCGAAGTGAATTTTTGTTTTGTCACGGATGGCATCCGGGTAAAACAGACCAATGAAATAGACGGCCACCAGGTTATAGACGTTCCGCTCTTTCTCACTGAGCTGAATACCGGCTCCGCTTTTCGTCGTCGGAATAATGGCATGGTGTGCCTCGATCTTACTGGCGTTAAAGGCTTTATGCTTTTGTTCCTTCTCCATATCTGCGGTTGCCGACGCCAGTTCCGGCATTGTGGCCGCGATAGCGACTGCAATATCCCCGGCCTGATAAAAATGCTCATCTGAAAGATAGCGGTTGTCAGAGCGGGGATAGGTCAGCAGCTTGTGTGTTTCATACAGCCCCTGCATCACATCCAGCGTTTCCTTAGCCGTATAACCGTATCGTTTTGCACAAAGTTGCTGAAGCGTGGACAAGTTCAAGGGCAGCGGCGGTTTGGTATTTTCCGGTTTAGTTGTCGCGATCGTCACGATAGCGTCCTTACCCGCTACCCGTTCGGCAATATGCGCGGCCTGTGCTTCTGAAATCAGGCGTTTTTTATCGTCGATCTGATCGCCGTCCGTTGTCTGATATTTCGCCTTAATATGATTCCCGTTCATCTTCAGACTGGCGAAAACATCGTAGTAAAAGCTTTCAGTGTGATTCTGGTTTGCCAGCGTGCGCATGTTCACCAGTCCGAGAACCGCACTCTGTACACGACCAACGTTCAGAACACCGTCATATCCCTTCTCACGGCCTTTGAGCGTACAGCCTCGCGTCATATTATAACCAAAGTCCTGATCGCACAGAGAACGTGCCAAAGCGCTATCTGTCATGCCGCGAAATTTTTCGTTAGGCTGCATGTTTGCCAGCGATTTTTGCACTGGCGCAAGGTTGAGATCGGCAACCAGCAGCCGCTGGACGGGCTTCTTGTTTCCGGCATAACCTAAAATCTCATCAACCAGTAAACACCCTTCATCGTCGGGGTCGCCAGCATGAACAATGCTATCGGCTTTTTCTATCAGCGACAGAATAATGCGGGTCTGTGCTTCAGATTCAGGTTTTAGTTTGTACGTGGGTGGATAAACGGCTTTAATCGGTAAATCGCTGAATCGCCAGTTAGCATATTTTTCGTCATAATCCTGCGGGTCATAAAGCTCAAGCATATGACCATAACACCAGGTAACAGCATCAGCGCCGTGTTCAAAATAACCGTTTTTCTTCTCCGTATTAGGGTTGCCACCTAATCCTTCGAAAATCGCTTTTGCTAATGATGGTTTTTCAGCAATAAAAAGTCTCATATTAATGGCTCCTGTCAATACAATCTTTTTGTACTAAGGACTGAATTTCGCCCACTGCCGCAACGATAATTTCTTGTGCATTATCTTTGTCAAAGGCGTTAACTATTATTGATAGCTGGTCACTGACATCCCTTGCTAATGAAAAAGTATCTTCATTGTCATCATCCTCCCAGACATATCGGTTTTTCAATAATGACTCCACGCTGCCTGTTTTACTCGTTGTTGTGCAGGTGAAAGAACCATCTTCTAATCGCCGGGTTTCTATTTCATACTCAAACACTGGCTTAAAGTTTTCCAGAGTGTTAGAAGTAAATGCAACAGCAATAACTCGCTTCCCTCTGGCGCTCATGATTTTTAAAAAATCATACAGAAATGAATCATTTATGTTCTGTGAAAATTCTACACTATCGAGAATGACAGTGGATTCCTTCGCATCCAGAATATGATCCAAGTAAATATCTTCATTAGTACGGCAAAGGAAATGCAAGTCTGGATAACATGTTGCACCGCACATTTTTGAAAAGTCAAAGTAACGCGAATCGGGGATAGTTGCTTCTTCGAGTAGTTTACTTTTTCCTGTCCCCGTCCTCCCATGAACCAGAACATGCCCTTGCGATTTTTTCAGGGCGTCTTGTGCTGTTTTCTTATCATGTTCCATTTTTAATCCTCCAGCTGAAGTGCGCCAGTAGCAAAGGCAGCTTCAACAATTGCGGAAAGTTGATGCGTTGGCATATAATCTTTGTAATTAATCCATACTCGTTTAATTTTCCCATCCACTTCTACGGCACGCTGTCTCCTTTCATTACAATCACTATCCAGCCATACACCATTGAATAAAGGAGAACTGTTATTCTTAAAATAGACTTTTTTATCTTCATCAGACATGCAGTTGAGCATATGCGCGAGATAACGAGATACAAGCGCGAAACTTCTTACCGTATGGTTCTTATCGTCAGGTTCAACGTTTTTATTATCGAACTCTATAATGCCGCCTTTGTGGATTCTGAATTCCCCAAATGTCATAACATGCGCACGTTCTGGTTTTGTCGGGAATGTCCATGTAGCGTAAAAAGAGTATACCCCGCGCTCTTTTTCTATCCACGCCTCCGCAACGAAGCAAGCTTCGCTACCATCCAGACAAGCTGAATAGCGCGGAGGTACACAAAACGAATCACTGTCGTGAGAAACAGGCTGCGTGTATTTTCCAAGAATGAAGGTGTCACCGACTTTCATATCCCTGATTGAACGCTGAAACCAGAGCGGCATACGGCAGTAACGCATAAAATCATAAACCGTCTTTATTGAACTCACTTTCATTATTGGCTCCTTTACCAGCCATACGGATAAGCAGGAAACGTCAGCCAGCTTTCAAGCAGGTATTCGGTTTCTTTGTTCCAGTAAAAATAAAAACCCCTGGGATTGAAGAAAACGGAATAACCGTCAATCTCACCAATTTGTTCTGCTTTATTGAACAAAGGATTGACATAAAAATCATCTTCGAAAGAATCAGTGAGATTAGACGCTACGAAATCCTTACGAGATAGTTTTGTTATTTTGTCACGCTCATCATCAAAGTTAATGCGTTCCATTGTATGGGGATTGATGCCAAAACCTACCGTTCCGCCAGTGAATGCTCTGTGTTCAAAATTACCCCATGTAAGTTCATCTAATGAATCGACATGTTTTTGTGTGATTTCCAGAAAGGATTGTTTAACTGGTTCCTTATCATCATAGTTAGCTTTCTCCGGGAAACTGATAAGAAACTCAGCCGTTTCACCCTTATCATGATTGAATAAAGGGTTTAACTCCTCCTCATTTTCAAATTCTTTCTTAAATGCTTCAATATCACGCACGAAACATGACATATAGTAATATCTGTCTGTCTGGAACAACCCTTGTAAATCTTCACCATGAAGCAAAGCAAACTGGCAAATACGATCATACAAATCCATTGCCTTTTGATAATCATCGTTAGGGACGATTAACTTTACCTCAGCCGCGCTTTCTGTCATGCCTGGTGTAACATAAACATCTGCACTTACAAGCAAGTTACCAACACATAAGCGGTTATTGAAACGTTCTTTATCGGATTCAGTCATCATCGTTTCATTCCTCTTTATTTACTATGCCGCCATTCCCACGGCGGCACTGGTTGACTGTCAGCCCACAGGCCGCGCTTTTGTTCCTGTGCTGCCCTTTGCAGAGCCGGTAATGAATTATCGCTGTTGTACTTGTCGTAAACCCATGCTGCACCAGATTGCACCATAAAGCGGTTGGCCTCTGTGCCGTTCGCCGTGAACACACGCCCGATAATACGCCCGTAGCGATCTGTCTGCGTATACGTCACCGTGACGGGCAGCGCTGCAACCAGGCCTTTAAGCTGATTGGTTGACCAGCGCCCGAAAGCCTGTTTCTTTTCCGGTGCATCGATGTTTGCCAGGCGAATCCTGACGGGCTTTTTATCCTGCAATACTTCGATGGTGTCACCATCGAGCACACGGATAACTTTTCCCTGAATTTCTGCTGCACACAACGTAGCTGGAAGCACGACTACAAAAAGAGAAAAAGCATAAAGAAAACACTTCATCGTTTCTTTTCCTCCCACATGATAGTTCCTATCTTAAACAGTGAGAAAATCACGATGATTGAAACACCAACAACTACCAACATAGGAATAATCAAGCTATACAAATTAATTGTATAATTAAAAAAACGCTCAAAGTAATAGTATTCAGATTCAGATGTACTTCCCCATAAGATAACGGCGATACGATAAAACCCATAAACCAATACAGGGAACCAAGCCATAAAAAAGAGTAGCCGAGTAAACACTGAGGCAACCGTTTTAGAGTATCCTATGAAAATAAACAGAATATCACTGACTCTTCCTGCTGCTGATCCCATAATAATCTTCGCCATAATCTTTAATCCTCTTTATCCTGTTTCTCAACGTCACATTCATCCAGAAAAATTTTATCATTGCAATTAACCAGAGAGATGTAAGCGGTACAGTTTTCGATAATCGCATTTACTGTCTCATTACCTGTATTTTTCAAATCACTTAGATTCTGAGTAACCGTTACTGTTTGAATATTATGACGTGACATTTTTAAAATCATTTTATCCATAACTAACGTCCTTCGGTTGTTCAACCCCGCAAATCTCAGATTAAAATCTGAAATTTGCGGGGTTATCGTTATTCCTGGAATGAGCGACCATAGCGCTGAATAATCATTTCCAGATTGTCTTTATTGATTACAGCGCCGTCACAGGTATTTAAGATACTTTGCCTAAGCCTTGCTGTGGCTTCAGGATTATAGTAGGGGGTAAAAACCCGGACATTGAAAAAGCGCTGATTAACTGTCTGACAGGCTGGCTGTGTATCCCCCTGTAATTTTCCGGCCATGCAGGTTAACAATTCACATGGATCACCCGTCTGGTTTAACCCGTCAGTGTGGTTATGCTTTTTGGCTAAAGCAGGCGTTGTCAACACAGCAAGAACGAGCGGAACTATAAGCACATTGCGAACATTCATAATGTCATCCTTTCTGAAGATAGATATTGATGGATTTAACACCAAATTCATCACGCTTATATCGGTACTGGATTAATCCATATGCACCGTTAGACCTAAGCCAGTTTTTTGCAGTAAAGAAGTCTTCACCCCGGCTACTTTCAATAATAATTGAGTCTGAATGAGCAACAGCATAGAAAACCGCATCATCGTAAAGACGGTTCTCAGGAGTAAAGTTTTTTATAACCTTTATCCAGGATGAATTAACACGGTCAGATTTAATTACCGTAAAAGTAGGTTGCCAGTCCATTAACTGTGAATTCATTGTTTCCGGGTTTTTCTTCCAGTCAACCTGTGGGGGTTCAGGAGGTGATGAACAGGCAGAAAGAAAGACAAAACCAGCCAGCACTATTCTTTTCATAATAAAACCTCAGATTCAAGCTCACCTACGGAAAGCATTTTTTCTTTTGAAGGGTATTTAAGCCCCTTAACACCAAAGATATTTTTTGTCTTGTTAAGACTGGACGTTAAAGCAGCCAGCTTCGGACTTACCAGCATAAGCCTGTCCATAAAATACGAATCAAGGTAGTAAAGGGCTTTTTTGGCTTTAACAGGGTTCTCACCCTTCAGGATGATAAACTCCTCTGAAAACTCCAGCGTTCCCAGCTCCTGTGGAAGTACCAGAGCGCGTTGAGCGTCACTTTCGGAATTGCTTTTTGATGTCGAACGACCGCTCGTTTTACTGGAACCAGTAGACTTAGCGGTTGTATAACCAAGCTTCTCTGAAATCTTTTTAGCATCATCCTCTTCACTGACAGCATAGATAATCCGGCAAGGGTGCGCACTCATCAGAGTCTTAGCTCCCTCTATACCGTAGATTTCATTAAGCTGGCTGATATTCTGATAAATCGTCAAAAGCTTGAGTTTAAAGCCTGCAATGTACCCCGAACCTTTTTTAATAATCGGCATATAACCAATTGAAGGGAACTCATCTAGAAACATTAAACAGTCATGCTTAAGCGTTGGGTCAAAATCCGGGTTTTCCCTCAATGTGACTTCAACGACAAAGTTAAAGAACAGGTTCAGGAAGTCATAGGCAAGGGACATATCCTCCGCATTCACGCCAACATAAATAGAGATATCTTCCCGGCGCAGCTGGCGAAGGTCAAAATCATTACCGTCAGTACATTTTCTGACGGTAGGGAGGTAAAACAGACTCATTTTTTTACGGAATGAACCATCGATACTTGAACGCTGTTCGTCTTCAGTTTCGTGGTACTCACGGATTTTCGTCAATGCATCCCGTAAGTGAAACAATGCCGTTTCATCTAATCCCGCTATCCCCTCAAAGTCTTCACGGTTAGCCAGTACGTTTTCCCGATCAATATTGCTGTAAAGGTCAACAACAGAACCGATTGAGAAAATGGGTTTAAGATTGAATTCGTTAAGCCAGTCAGGAGCGTAATTGATAAAAAAGTGAAGCAGTTTTGCAAGGCCAGTCCAGTATTGCCCGGCAAGGTTGTTAAAGTGGGCTTCGGCTCCCGTCATACCATAAGACGGGAACAGAATTTCTATCAGCTTCAGTAAGTCTTTAGCGCCACTCTCAGCTTTTAAATCAATATAGAAAAGCGGGTTAAACTTATGCGTTTTACTGTTAAAGGGGTCTAACAAAAAAACTTTATTCTGGAGAATCACCTCGCGAACTTTACTGGTGATTTTCCACAGTTCCTGTTTTGGGTCTAAAGCAATAAGAGAGTGCTTTCTTACCAGAAGATTAGGAATTCCTATTGCAGCACCTTTACCCGCGCGTGTACCTGCACCCAGCGAAACAAAATCAGGAGCCGTATACCAGAGATATTTTCCCTTGTAAGCGCCGACAAGTATATCGTCGTCATTCTCTTTCTCCCATTTTAGCAGCTTTGATTTTTTTAAATCATCATCGCTGGCAAATTTCGCATCACCATAGAGAGAAAAATCTTTTTTATTCAATTGCCAGATAATAAAAACGGGAACGATAACTGAGGCAGCTAAACCAGAAAGAAGAGCGGGCATTGCCGTAATTCTGATATCTGACCGTATATTACTTTCTGTCATGAGTCGCCAGAGTAACATAGAGTCGAAGTTCTTCCATATGAACAGTGGCGTTTTACCATTAAAAAAGTAGACAGCAACAGAACCTGCATAATACGTAAAAAGACACATAACAAAACCGATAAAGAGCCACTGCCCTTTATCAGGGAGTTTAAGAGACATGATCACTCCTTCAGCTTTTCAAAGTATTCCTGAAAGTGAATATCGCGATAGTAAATACCCGATGCAAAGCGTAGATCTTCGTCATCAATGTACTTAATACTCATGATTACATCGACGTTGCTCAAAACCCTTCGCAGTATAATGTTATAGGGCAGATTCTGGCATTCCGGGTTCATATAACACCGCTGAACAAGGCCAAGCACAGCATCTTCAGGCGTGCTTTCATGTACCGTGGTTATGTTTCCTGCGTGGCCGGAACTTGAACCTTTAAGAAAATCCCAGGCTTCCGCGCCACGAACTTCTGTCATCAGTATCCTGTCTGGATTCATACGAAAACCAGAACGTAGTAGAGAGGCCGAGTTAACAACGATACTTTCACCCTCTGACGGGTAATACAGCTTCACATGGTTTTTATGAAAACGGAATTTTGCCTCATCAGTATCTTCTATTGAAACACATCGCAGATGATGAGGGATGTATTGCAGACAGGCATTTGCAAACGTGGTTTTCCCGGCTCCGGTTCCGGCACAGAACACCATCGTTTTACCTTTAACCAGACATTCAGGAATAAACCGTTCAAAACGATTATCTTTAAACATTAAAGATAATTCGTCCTCTTTATTCCTGAAATCAGCGCCCTGATTTAGCTTCGAGTAGAAACCCTGTTTAACGAATGTTTCATGGTCAATAAAAACACTGGACGGCTTACGAATTGTGATTGATACCGTTTCACGTTCCGTTGCCGGGGGGATGACAATCTGTACGCGCTCCCCAAGGGGGAGCGTGGCAGAGCGCAATGGATATTCTGGCGTAACAGAACCCCCATCATGATAATCAGAAATTGCCCCAGCAAATGACATACAGTCACCAAAAGTCATATTCGTTTGGTGTTGCTGCCATTTACCCCTGACTTTAACAAACAGTTCACCGGGACGATTTACGGCAATCTCGGTTAAACCCTCCACACTATTTAGCCACTGATGAAAATAATCATTCACGATATCGTAAACAATATGGCGATTTTCAGTATTAATATCACCCTGCATTACCTGACCTCTTATCGCATTTTCAGTTTATAGATACCTGAGAAATCCAGATCCTGACCGACAATCAGAGTAATAATCTCCCCCTGATTTTTATAAAGCGTTGGTGGAATATTCACACTGTTAGAAAAGGCTTCACGGGCGATATCAGCAAAAGCCTGTCGGCTGTTTGCGGTATAGTCCGTCTGGTTATCCTTATTGTTTTTAGCGGCTCCACTCGCCCACTGAGCCACATCGGGGATCATGCCAACCATCATAGCCCCGGAAAAACGCTCCCAAAAATGCGTATCAATCCAGCCTGACGCTCCGGCCTCACCTAATGGCCCAGCCGCCTGTGTATCAATCAGCGGAATATCGATAAACGGTGCAGTGCGTGTTCTCAGTTTGGTCGCCATAAGGAATACAGCGCCCTGACCGTGCTGAAGGGAACCGGCTTTATAAATCACATGGGCGGCAGTTCCTTTTTCGATGAGTTTTACATTACCGTTGGCACTGTAAATGTCAGAATTAACCGTGCAGACCAGTTTTCCTGCGAGATCAGAGATAAACTTTCTGTCCAGTGAACAGGGTATGCCCGTATTTTCTGGAATAAATAGATTGGGATCATAGGGAACCCTGGTAATTTTCGACAGCGATACGGGCGCTCCGGCATTAACAGGCTCGACCTCCTGTGTCGTGCTGGTATTACCTCCACCTTTGGTTTCACTGGCTGTTTGTGTTGAGGCGCTGCCGGAACCTCCCGATGCCGCAGAGCTACTGCCACCATAAGACACATCAAGCGCACGGCTGAAGTTATGCTGTACGCTTTCTGGCGCTGCTTCAGCTTTCCCGCTGTTGTTATCCCCTTTTTTCTCTTCCTGCCCGCCCTGCGTCTTTTGGTCAGAATTAAAAGGGTCAACGTCATCGCTTAACCCGGTCTGACGCTTCACCGACCCCGTAGCCACATCACTACTGGCTGGTTTTTCGTCATTACTGGACATTGAACGGATGATGGAAGGGACATAATAGACGGATACCCCAGCAGCCAGCAGAACAAAGGCGGCCACAATGATGATTAGCCCCTTACGTGATTTTTTAAGCTTCTCGATGCCCAGGCTGTTAGCTGGCCGTCCTGAATCCTCCTCTTTATCTGTTTTGTCGGCCTGCTCAAGCTCTTTCTGTCGCCGTTCGCGCAGTTCCCGCTCAATTTCAACGGCGGTGAGAGTTTTATTTTCCTGTTCGCTCACTGGATCACCTCTTTTTCAACTTTCGGAGATACGGTGTCTCCTGCCGGAAGCCGGACTTTGCCAAAGCCCCGATTTTCAACCCCGACAACCTGATTTCCGATACGCAACACAAAACGCTGGTCTACAGGCACACCCACAACGGTAAAACTGCTGCTTTTCTTCACTACCGGATTAGTCAGGGTTTCCTGATCGCCGCTCATGACAAAAATACTCGGGATTTTCTTCAGTGGGCTGAATCCAAACCAGGTATAACGGCCATCGTCATATGCATAATCCGGGCTGATATCCTGGCTACCTTCAGCAACTCGCTTCCAGTACTGCCAGTTGCGCGGAGATTTGGCATTTTCAAGCGCGTTGTTGATGGTTTTTTCTTCCTGCCGCTTGTTGTAAGCCTCAATCCTTTTTTTCTCGATCTCGGCCTGCTCTTTACGCCTTTCCTGCGGGTACTGGTAATTCACAACAAAAGCAATTTTATCCGGCTGGCGAAACGTCCGGGCGTTCAGCTCCATGCTGTAATTGCGTTTTGTGGTACGGACAAACAGGTTTGTTCGCCAGCGTTCCAGATCGGTTTCAGGGTCAAGAGCCACGTTAACGACTTCAGATGACTGCTTTCCGTTCTCGTCCGTGTTGTTGTTCTGCACCGTCTGTTTAACTGGCTTCACTTCGACATAAACAAGATTATCTTCTTTATTCACCGACCATCCTTGGGGGAAGCCTGTTCTGGCACTGATAACAGTTTCGTCGTCATCAAATACCAGTGTGGTTGTATAGCCGACTGCACTGTTAATAACAGTCGTATTTTGAGGGTTATAACTGACAATCTGGTTTCGTGGATCGAAGCGGCTTCCCGATGGCTGTACTGCCGCATTACAAATGTGCGCAGCCATCAGAAGCGCAATTACTAACGCTCCTTTTCTTATTTTCATATTTTCACCCTTTAACTTCTTTATCGCGAACGTAGCTGGTTACAACGAATTTGAGCGGATTATTATTACGTTCACCCGATGCCATTTCGACCTGTGGCTCAATCCGGTAAGTTAGCCGGATATTCCAGTATTCATCATTATTTTGGCCTGTCGCCACATCCCTGACGGTTAGTTTAAAGCGAACATATGCCCCCATATCCTTATCATCAGGACGGGATGACGGGCTGATAATGACAGACGGCTTATCTTGCACGGTAGCCGTTCTTTCAGCTTTTCTGTAAATGACTTTAGGTGAATTACTGCTATTGATTAGAGCATTATATTCAGTTGCCACATTTTCAGCGCTATAGAGCAATACATAATCATAGTCATGCTGAAGACTAAAATAGTTATAACCTTCGCGACGTTTAACGTACTGAGTGATAAAGTATTTTGCCAGCGCTTCATTTTCAGAGAGATTTTCTTTTTTAACAGAAGTCAGTCTTTCAGCAACGCCAGTGACACCATTAATAAGATAAGCCTCGACAACCGTACTCTTTAACGGAAGCGCACCATTCAGGGCAAGCAACGACAACACACCAACGGCCATCCCGGCAATACCACCAAATTTATATATGCGGTTCATTTTCTCCTGTAACACTACATTTTTCTCTTCAAATGTGGTTGAAGAGTCCGTTACTTCTTTTTTCTTATTAAAACCGGGTAGTTTTAATTCTAGAATTTTAAACCCCATTGCGCATTACCTCTGCTGAATTAACAGGTTCGCTTTTCCCGGAAACCGGAGGTTGTTTGTGCGACGCCTGACAACCAAACAGACAAAGCGTCACGAAAAACGTGATAATTAGTTTCATAGTAAAACCTGAGATTAAAGATGAGTGAGAAAATAGAGTGGGATTAACTGGTAAAAAAAAGACATTATCAACTAGGCAGTAATAAAAAAGATGAAAATAAACATATATAATAAATTATTCACCTATCCTCCATATTTCTTCTTAGCCATTTCGATTGCGGCACTACGCAGTTTTTTTGCACCAATGTTTAACCCCTGCCCGGTCAGATTACCCAGCTTACCGGACATTCCCGGAGACTGACCAAGCCCCCCTTTCTGACGACTAATGCCCTTCCATGCGCCAATACCTGCGTTTCTCCCCATGCCAAGAGCACCACGCGCCATGCGGGAAGCACCAAATACGCCAGCACCTATCCCCATAGCAGCAGCTCCCTGCAATGCCCCCTCAACGCCAACACCAGCGAGCTGTGAAGCATAGGTTTTGGCCTGCCAGATAATCCATGCCATAAATAACCCTGCAACCCCAGCCTGAGCACCTGTAGATATCAGATTCAATTCATTTACATTAGTTATTGAGACTGATAGCACTCCGTTAAGGAAAGTCATACCAGCTTTAATCGCCAGACCTCCAAATAGAAATATAAAGCATGAGCTGAATATTAATTGAAGCCAGCTATTAAACATCTGACGTAAAAAACCGAATGACAGGCAAAGAATAAAAAGAGGCGCTGTAACAGAAAGTACTTTTAGCGTAACCTCTGCTGCAAGGTAAACAATCGAGGTAAGTAGCATAGCTAATATCCCTCCTGCATACGTCAACAAAGCAGCAATAGAACCATCAGTTTTTACGTATTTAGAAGTGTCTTTTGACATAAGATATTTTGCAACTTCAAGAACTTTTGTCCATAACTGATCAAGCCACTTCCAAGGATCTCCTCCGGCAAATGTTGTTTTCAATCCATCTATAGCCTGATTTGCACTATCTAACCAACCCCCCATATTTCTGACAAAAACAAGAATCAGCCAAAAACGAAATAAATTCCAGATAAAATCCTGAACATGAGATTTCTGCTTCCCTACGACTACTGTATAGGCATACCACAAAACATATATCGATATCCCATACTTTCCCAGCGTGTATGCTATTGATGAAAAGCTATCTAACTGACCAGCCAAAGACTGGTCAAGAACACTTACAATAACATCACGGGCTGTTTCAAAATAATCAGAGGTTGCCATAACAGCTCCCGTTAATTTTTATCTTTAACAATCCCCTTAAATGCATCTTTAAAGGAAGGTTCTGCTGCATGTAATTGCTTATATCTAAACAATCCATCTTTAGCATTTTGACAATTGTCACTATCACTGCCAGAAGCCTTGCATTCAGCCACCTTCTTTTCGGCCTCAAGATGATGTTCTTGCCACCAATCAGCAGATTTAACATCCTCACATCCAGCAAGAATAAGAACAGCACCAGTCAAAAATGCAATTTTCATCTGTTTCATGTTTTTCCTTATTTCATCTGATAATCGTTTGCAGAAAACGCTCCTTTAAAAGATGGCTCTTCTGCATTTAACTGCTTTTCTCGAAAAGCAGCCTGTAGCATGTTCTCCTTGTATTCTGCAAGATCGCGCTGCTTATCGCGATACATTTCATACTGAAATTTGAGCTTCTCGAACTTCAGGTTCTCCAGAGAGACAGCATTAGTCGCGTCCTGCGTAGCTTTTGTGTCCTTCGCGTTTTTAACCTGGTCGATAAGGTCTTTCATCGACTGGTTGTCGCTACGCAGCTTTTCTTCAAGCTGATTACCGTACTCAACCCCTGCCAGCTGGGACAGGAACGTCGCTTCACAGCCCCGAACCTGGTTACCTGTGTACCCCAGCCCTTTACAGGTATCCGTTACCTTGTAGTCGGAAAGCAGCGATTTAGCCTGCGCAGAGAGCACAGCATCAGGGTTTTTAATGTAGTCATCGATAAATGCATTACCCTGGTCGTAAATCTGTGTTAGTTCCTTACTGACAGACTGTGCGTCCTGAACCAGCCCCTGAACGTCACGGATACCTGTTTTCGTTAACAGCTCGTCCTTATAGGCCGTAAGCTCGTTCTCCCACTGTTTGGCCTCTTTTACCCACTGCGCCGCCGTATCTAACGCTGACTTTGCATCATGCACAATCACCCCGCTACCTATAGCAAAGGCGCTTGCCGAGCAACAGATGAGCGTTGCGGCCAGAAATTGTTTTTTCATCATATTCACCTTAATTAATTCCACGATTGGCACGTTCAAGATAGATATCAATCCAGTCTTCCGGTTTCATCCCTTCTTTCCAGATTTCATCGAACAGCTCCAGCTGCTCCGTAGAAGCACTTAAAATCGGGAGATAATAAGCGGCTTTACCCAGATCTAACTTTGCAAAGGCTGCAAAGTCATCGCGTTCGCCCTGCCGCTGTGGGTTTTTGACCACCATGAACTGACGCGAAAGCGGGTCAATAGCTTTAATTTTGTCAAAATAAAGCTCTTTTACCTGTAGGCCGTCGACATATTCCCCACGCTTGGCTTTAGGATTTGCAAGATAGATATGTGTGGCACACTGTTCACGAACAGCAGCTGCTATCGGCGTTTTAATCAGCTCATCCGGCGACTGCGTAGCGACAACGAGCACCATATCCAGCTTACGTCCAGTCTTGAGTTTGTTATAAACGAAATCCCTGAAAGCATCGTTGTTCAGCCACTGCCAGAACTCATCCATATAAATAATGAGTCGTCGGCCGTCGGCCAGCATTGTTACGCGATAAATCAGATAAAACGAAGCTACCGGGGCAACAACTTTATCATCCAGAAATTCCGTACCATCAACACCAAAAACATCCAGATTGGATACGTCAAAAGTATCTGTGCGATTATCAATGACCCAGCCGTATTCACCTCCCTGTTTCCACGCTTTAAGACGAGCCTTGATACCATGACGCTTAGTTTCTGCATCATCTGGTTCAAGAATAAGCGGAATAAGTTTACTGACAGGGAATGAACGATCTTCCCTTGCCATTAAACGCTCAACTGCATCTGAAATCAGGCCGTTCTGGTAATCATCCAGGGTATTGTTATTAAGCGTACAA
>NZ_CP026239.1:0-53632 GCF_002903305.1 Citrobacter freundii complex sp. CFNIH9
CGATTAGGGTTAGACAGTCTGATATACGTAAAGCGCCCGTCATCATAAACATCAGAAATGATATTTTTCCCTGCAAAGCCTGAGCCAGTGCTCCAGTTATAGCGAGTAAAAATGTGATAACGGTATTTACGTAAAGCATCCATTACAGCAGTACGCTTGCTGGATTCTGCATTCAGGCGCATTTCATTAAGTTGACTTCTTATTGCGCCAGCATCAGCCATACCCGCCGCAGAATAAGAGTTAATAGCGCTACGGTCAGTACGGCTCAATATGCCGCCGCTACCGCCTTTTATAACGACACATGCCATATTCTGAGAGGCGGGAACGCGAGTCGCTTCTATGTCCAGTGCCTGCCCGTTCGTGAGAAAGACGGTTGCCATTGTCTTTTCACCGCCATTTTCTGCCGATGTGGGACGGATCAGAACCTGATTTGCTGCCCCGTCAACATCCCAAAGAAGGTTAGAGTTCTTGGGTTCAGAGGTAACAATCTGCGTACCTTCTGGTAACTGGACACGTGTACCGAGGTACAAGGCTGAATTGACTTTCAGCACCATATTTTCTTTCCAGCTAACAATACGGCATTGTGCGGCTTCTGCGCTCGAATAGGCAAAAACAGCGGTAACAGCTAAAAGGGAAAATGTTTTTTTCAGTTTCATGTGATTACCTATCAAGTTCTTCTTGAGACAAAATAACGATGCCGAGCGGATTTATTTTTAACCAACCAACAGATTTCTCGCTGACCTGATCGCGAGACAATAAAGTCCATGTAATACGAATCATGTGAGGCTTAGGTTCGCCGTTAACTTTCCCTTCACTGTTATAAGTAGTTTCATCCCATGTAATCGTCGTTCTTATTACAGGTTTCTTCTGACCAGAGAAATCCCCCTCAATCTGATCGTAATGGTCAAGTCTGACATTAGACACATCAATCCGAGACTGAGCAGAAGGATTAGCCGCAATTTTTGTAGCTTTATCCGCAGCGTTAAACCCTGTTTTTTCAGTGAACTGATTAAATAACGTCTCACCCAAAAATACTCCGGCCTCTGCATAATCACGCTTAATAGTTTCCGCATGAACCTGAAAACGGGACTCTACATATTTTGACAGGCCAGAGTTTACCGTTCTGACATAAACCGGTTGCTCATCTTCGGGCTTAAATTCATCAATCGCCGTTGTGCCATCAGGGTACATTTTCACCCAAACGACTTCATGAGTTCGTTTAGATGCCTCAACAGCATTATTAGCTTTAACCACCGAGTAAATATTAATTAAAGCCAGCCCAAAAACAGCCGCTAATAAAATACTTCTATCCGAGCGCAGAACAGCAAATTTAGTTTTGCTAGCTACCCGATTACTCTTATCAACATCTTTTTTATCTAATGGCATAATTTATCACCTAAACGAGTGCTTTAACTGCTTGGACGGCCAGTTTCTTAGCTGTATTAGTAGCAGCGTTACTTGCTGAACCAACACCTGAACTCAACATTTTCGCAAAAGTGAAAGAGCTGAATATCATTACGCAAGAAATAAATCCGAATACGATGATTGCTATAAGCAATCCTAAGTTTTCATCAGTAACCACTAATGGGGCTGAAATATCATAATTACTATTAATCAGCGCTGTACCGGGGTTTTGAAAATCACCCGCAGCATTGATTGTCGCTTTCATCACCAACATGGTTAATAAGCAGGTTAGGCGCAAAATAATTCCGCAGATCCCCCAACCAATCATGAATCGAACCCAACCATCGAAAATGCTTCTCGTCCACGGTGCAATGAGGAAAGGAATAAAAAGCACACCAATCATTTGAGCCAGTCCAACACCTAACGTTACGTATACATCTGAAAGGTAGAAAGCTACTTGCAGGAACAGCGAAATTACCGCCCAAATGATAGTAATAGCCCACATATAGATAGTATCAGTGAAGCCAACATCAGGAGCCTGTACAGCTTGGTTAATAACCCTATCGATGAAGTTAGAAAGGAACATTCTGTCTCGGGAACCAATTGTCAGATACTGGAAGGTGTCAGCCATCTCGTTAAACGCATATTTAACGGTATCTGTAACCATGCCATATGATGTAATAAACGCCATAGTTACAAACCATAGAATGACGAGTGTCAGCATTGCTACCCAATCAGCACGGCCAGCGATGAACTTCAAAATTTCACCAACGGCGCAGACGAACATAAGAAATGTCGCCACCGCCATAACGAACACATAAATGTCACTACCCGAACTTGAAAGCACGGCATTTATATATTCATTAATATTTGCGTCTATTTTCTGAGTAAGCGCATTATCAATAGCAAACGCAGGAAATATAGCAAACATGCCAAACAGAAATATCAAAAGCCTGTTTTTAGACAAAGTAATCTCCTTACGGACTAACCGTAATAAAAAAACGCCTAATTATTTACCTAGGGGATAACCCAAGATATAATTTTGCGCCTACAATACCGTCTCTACGTTCGCCAAGTTTTTCGAGCAAGCAAGATGCCTCAAAATCAACATTTGCTTGTGTTATTTTCCCCGGCCATCTTATTGCTGTAGACTGTCCATCAAGAGAGTCATATAGCTTAACTAACTCACTTAGCTTTTGTTTACTCTGTGTATTAGAGTAACCAGCATAGGCTTGCTTACAATAACGAGGGGTTCCACGATTAGGAATCGCTTCATCAGCGCGATTAGCGGCCTCTATCTGACATCCTATCGTGTTTTTTGATTGACAGCTTTTTTTGAATTTTTCAATCAGTGGCTTATGCTGCTCATCAATTTTCTTTTGAATTGGATCAACATATTTATCAGCCGCATTAGCACTTAAAGAGACAATATTTAATGCAACGATTGAAATAAATATATTTAACTTATTCATTATTTATCCCCTTTATATGAATCAGCCATAGACTTTTCTTTAAGCGCTCTTGCTCTTGCCATCTTATTAAAATAATCATTAGCAATTTGATTAGACATACTAAAGTCGGTATTAGTCTGCGCTTGCTGGTTAAGATTTTGCTCAATCATTAATTGATTCTGACGCGCAATTAATTGTTGAGTTGCAAGCGAATCATTGTCACCTAAAGCATCAAGTGCTTCTTTTGTTTGTTGCGCTTGTTCTGTTTGGCTGACAATATTAGCGTCAAAGTTTTTAGACGCTAAATCCTGTCTAACAGACGCTTCGGCTTTACGTTTCCGATATTGGAATATTGCTTTTGCACGTTCGCGATCATCGCCAGTATAAGGAATAGCCGCATTCATTTCTGACCATTCTTGATCTGACATACCCCAACCGTTCAGGAGCTTATTACGCTCTACCGCATCATCCCAAGGCTTACTACCAACGTTTGGATCGTCACCAGACGCATAACGAGGGTCATAAAGGTCAATATTTTTCAGGTTATTAAGGAAGTTCTGTAAATCAACCCCCTGTAAAGTCGTTTTTAGTCGTTCTGCTTCACGCAAAACCTGCTGATAATCTGCCAGCATCTGATCATAACGCTTATACGCTTCAAGCAACTGCGTATTACTTAAAGCGGTTTGTTTAATGTATTCCTCATAATCACGGATACCCTGTGAAAGCTCACGTAGCTGACCTGCAATTTGTGTAAAGTCATCAACAGGCACACCTGCATAAACAGGAGAGGAAAGGATACCAGCCATGATTACAGCTAATAATGTACGTTTCATAGGTACATAGTCTCCATATCACGTTCTGTCTCAACCGGTGTTTTTGGCAGTTTAAGCCCCTCAACAATCCGGCCTATTGCTTCATCTATATCATCCGTTTCAGCATAAATACTTTGCGCCAGAGCTGCCTCATGTGCAGTAGACGTACATATAGCGTATTGTTCTGACTCTACAATCAAATTAATAACTTTCGCTATTTGAGCCTCCGGGATAACGATATAAGCCTGCTGCGCTCGTTTTAATTTCCTTATAATATCTACTTCGTCAGGAGAAATACCGAACGCTTTAACATAGTGTTCCGTGTTTGCTTTTGGATCACTCATAAAGATAAAGACAGAAGCAGCAGAACGCAGAGTTTCCCACTCATCCAAATTTGAGTAATGCTGTGGGTTCTGTGTCCAGAAACTCATACCGCCACCGTGCTTAAACCAAGTACGAGCTTTGGTTATCGCCCAATTAGCCGCACCGGGAACAGAGAGTGTGTACTGAGCCTCATCAATATCGAGCATTTTTGGTAGGTTACGATATTTTGCAGACTCAAAGAGGCGAACAATACGGAAAAATATTTCATGCTGCACAAGCTGTGCTGTTTGCGGCTTATCTTTTACTGCTGCAAGGTTATAGGCGGCCACTGGCTTATCCAGAACACCGATAGCATCTACTTCATTATCAAAAAGCCGTGCATAATAGCCATTATCAAAGAACGCAGCCATTTTATTACGAATACTGTTTCCACATTTAGCCATCAATGTAGAAAGGGTATTAACTGACAAACGCCCTTCCTGATTACCGAATTGCTGACGCAGCAAACTTTTAATTGCATCGGCAAGCTCATTAGATTCATCTGGAGTAAGATATTTATCTTCTTCACGTTCATTGAACTTAACCATCATTTTTATTTGCTCAATAACGTGAACAATAAAATCGGTATCATTTTCACTTTCAGGTGTAGCGAATGTACTAAATCCCGATTGCATATCATCGGATAACGTAAATGCGGCTCCATCTTCTTTAAAGAAGTTCGCCAGCGGCAATGTACCTTGATCAATATCCAGAGCAGAATACATTCCACCTAACTTAGTAAAATGTGACGCTATGACATTTTTTAAGAACGATTTCCCTGAACGAGTCGGGCCAACACCATTAATAAGGCATTTTTCACCGACATTGGGAGTAAAGAAGAAAGGCGTACCATCATCTGACTCAAAGACGTACCAAGCCTCCTCTTTTTCAAAACCTTTATCCCATGTTTTAATACCCTGATGCGAACGATAAAACAGCGCTGCCGCACCGACTTGAGAGGAATTATAAAGCATGGTTCTGTAGGATTTTTTAGGGCTACAGACCTGCATATTGAAATACGCATCTTCAAGCCCAACCCCTTCCCAAATTAAAGTCATGGAGTCAGAAATAACACGATCAACTTCTTTTGCCGCCTCGATTAGCTTATAGGGGTCAGTATTAAAAACCGCTATAGACGAAACATACTCACCAATACGATCTGGCGAGTTTGACGCATCCATTAGTTCTTCTTGCATCTTTTTAAGGTGCGGATTTTGTTTAACCTTATTCTCAAGGCGTTCACTATCTACACGGTTATTCATTAATTCAGCGAAACTAATTTGATTACGGTAAATTTCGTTCTCTTTAGCAGTGAGAATCAATGAGCGTTTTAAAGCTGAAACCGTACTGAAACGGTTGAAGAATACATAGTTCCCACGTAATAAAGTGGGACGTTTTCCGCTTACATCGCTAGCCCAAACGCCCTCGGGAACTGCTTTCTGCCCTTGCTGAACGATACTTGCTATACGGACGTATACCGGTTCTACAGACTCGATTTTCAGCATCGGCACACCATCAACCATGACGTTCTTAACATCTTCGGCGTCAAGCGTGTACTGATCCCAATTTTCTGTAGGAACGGGGCAAGGCTTATTAGTCAGATAACGAGGATTGAAGTTCGCCAGAAATTTTTGTAGCCGCCAGATACCTTCAACGCCCATTTCCACATTATCAGGAGAGAAGAACGATAAACGGCCATCGAGATCTTTTAACGTATCGTGTAACTTACGGCACTGCTTCTGATACTCTTCAACCTCTATCATGTAGGCATCTTTATTTTTGAATACAAGCCCGACACGTTTACGTGCATCGGGATCAAAAATGCTGTTAAATAGATTCTTCGCAAAGGTAGTCGAGAAAATGCTGTTCAGATTTTCATCCGGCATAATCTCTATAGTCCAAAACAACTTGGAATCATTGAGATCACGTACTTTATTTAAGAATGCCTGACGGCGTTTTGAAAGGAGCTGGCTACGTGGGTTCTCACGTTCTGCCAGCTTAACCTTAGCGCCTTCATAGTGCAGATAATATTCCGATAATGACACGTTGGCCGGAAGTAACTGAATAATGTTACGTAAAATCACGCTAAGAGACTTGCGTACCGGCTCTGTGATAGATGAAGGGTCTACGCCGGTTAACGCCAAACCACCAACAACGGTGCCAGTGTATGTATACACCGCCCCTTCATCGTGACCGGCCAGATTCAATTGTTCGTTATATTGACTAGAAGGCATGGTGTTACCCCCTTACTTCTGCAACCAAGCGAACAGCAAGGCAAGGTTAAACACGGCAATAGCACCGATACAAACACGCAGAACCCAAGCGAGCGCCCCGCCACTTTGTTTCGGAATAGCGATCCACATAAGGATTGCTACGCAAGCGGATAAAAAGGCAACAAACAATGTACCTGCACCGCCGATAACGTCCATAACCTCCTGCATCCAATTGATAATTTTCTGCATATAGCTACTATCAGCACTAGGCAGAGAAACATCATTGTTTACAGCGAGTGCCGCCGTAGAAAACAACGAGGCACCGACAAGGGACGCCCACTTCATCCCCTTGTGTTTTACCTGTGAAAATTTACCCATAACTTTCTGTTTCATGTAACATTATCCTTTATGGCTAGAGAGTTTGATAAAGACAACTTTTCGCTGTGTTGTTTTGCTGTTATTGAGATTCCCTGAGCTGAAGATCACACGACGCCAAACGATATGAGCATCAGGATCTTCGCTGTGGATGATGTACATAGGGATCACCGTCAGCAAAACGAAAACAATGAATGCCAGCACCGACAGAATGCTGAAAAACTTAATCGCAAGTACGAGCGCAAAGATGTTCAGGAACAGCAGAAGGATGTACATCTGCTGTGGAATGCCAGCTTTCATGTTCCTGGCATTGAAAACCTTCGCGTTCGTGAGGTTCGGATTTCCCTGCTCGTTAGCAGTAGTCTGTTTATCTTGCATTGTTAAGTAAAACCAATCAGTATTACATAAGGCTCTTATAGCACTGAACAGGACTAGGTTCAACAAAGAGATGAAAAAACTTTACGATTACATTGAAGCCTTGAAGCGCCACACGAGACTAAATGCCAACTGGAAGATAGCTGAGTATCTAGGTGTTAGCCGTCAGTTCATAACGACGCTAAGGTATGGGAAGGTTTGGTTAAGCCGAGAAAAATGCTTAGATATCGCAAACGCCTTGGGGATTGACGCAACGGAAATCGTAATGACGATAAACGCAGAAAAGAGTCAATCCCTAGACGAAAAAGAGCAGTGGTTAGCCCTTGCGGAACAGAACCGTACTCCAATCAATCCCCCGCCTGAGTTCAGGCCAGATGGCTCGCCTCGCAGGAGAAACAAATCAAGTAGTACCAAAAAGTAAAAAATCTTGATTTGTATGTCACGAACTTTACATTCTTTACATACTTCTATCAATAGCAAGTTTTGTAAACTGCCATATTTCCTGAGGTAGAGGGATGCAATAGGAAATTTCCTATACACCCTCAACCCATTGCAGGAAGCTATAAAGCTGATAGTTGTCAGCAGTTCAACAAATATCTCCCACAAACAAAACCGCATCAAATCTAATTACCTTCAACCCGCTCATGCTCGCCAGTTTTGGTATTGAACTTAAAAATCAACTTAACTTCGCCATCAACCAAACGGCCAATTTCCGTTACACGTCTTCCCCATTTTGGATCACGGTGAGTCTGTATAATGACGTTGATAGCTCCGCGAATCAGCTCACCCGTAAGATGATAATCAACCTTACCTGAGGACGCTAAAAGATACTGCATACGAATGATTGCATTCAGGCAACTGCTACCGTGAATAGTCCCTGCACATCCCCGAACGCCCGTGTAGATAATCTGCATAAAAGCATCTACGGCTTCGGCAACACGAAATTCACCTACCCAAACACGATCTGGTTGTTGACGCAACGTTGCGTGTATAAGAGCCGGGAGATCTATAGGGCTGTCTTTACGCTTTGCAGCTTCCATTGCAAGACCAAACGGAAAGCGTTCATTGATATGTAATTCTTGAGTATCTTCGGCTGTGATGAGTCGTTCACGTTTATCAATGTACTCTGATAGAAAACGCAGCAGCGATGTTTTACCAGAACCCATGTTACCAGAGATCAGGAATATATCTTTCTGCTCAATCATCTCGACGAGGTAAGCTAACATCTCTTCTGTCAGCATCCCCGAATCAATGAAGTTACTTTTCGATAAAGCAATTACTGGAACTTTACGCAGCGACATTGACGAGCCTTGCGGCGTCACTGATACATGAGTGCAGTTTAAACGGCTACCATCAGGTAGACGTGCATCAAGGATAGGGGCGTTTAAGCCAAAATCCTGATTTAGTGTTTTACGGAGTTGTTCAATCAACGATACTAACGCTTCTTCTGAATTAAATGCGCAGTCAGTTTTCTCAAGGACTCCACGACGCATAACATTAATTTTGTCGTACCGGTCAACAAAAATATCGGTAATGTCGGACTGCTTATACAAGCCAAGGATTGGCATCATTTCATCGTGAATTAGATTCCAACGCTTGATACCAGTTTTATCTTCATCAGGGATGTAACCAAACGGGTACTGCATATCAAAACTCCTTCCTACAAGGCGTAAGGTTCAAACTTATGAAAATACATCAGCCCATGAGTGTGAGCGTGTGAGGGATCAACAGATCCTGATCTGCTCATGTGTCGAACGTTCCCATCAGTTGTAATAAATTTAGGCCAAGGATTCTTTCGATAGAGTTCTTCATATCTGGCTAAAACCGTTGGAGAAGAAAACAAATAAATCACATGGTCTATTCTTTCCTGCTGCCAATCCTGAACGTGACCATAAAAGTTGAAGTAAACCCGGTTAACGTCCTTCTGTGTTAACTCAACTTCAATCGCTATCTTAACGCCAGCATCATTGACGATTAGAAGATCAGGTCTGCGAATAAATTTTCTTTTGGCTAATTCGGTTTCACTAAAAAAATCCTTAACACCTTTCTGAGTAGTTAAAAATGACTGGATACTATAACTATGAATGAGTGTGTGTAATGGAAACTTACGCAGAGCTTTTACTTCAAGATCGGGTTGATAAATTCTTGCTTGTTGAACGCCGTCAGGCGTCAGAGTTATAACTCGCTTACGTGTTCCGGGTACGTACTCCTCTTTCGTAATCCCACTCTCAACTAACTTTTTAAAAAAGGCTCCCTGCCCGTCAACGTTAACACCCAACATTTTTGATAACAGATCGCGAGTAGAGAAACCAAACTTGGCAAGCCATATGACAATTTTCTCACGCTTCTGAGCGTTAATATCAAATGTGTTCAAAGCTAGCTCCTGTCAAAAAAATTCGTTATGCACATATACACCTGAGCGTAAACCAGCGAAACCTTACAACGGATAACGTTGCAAGGTTAAGCGGGAGTGGTGCGACGACGTAAGACGGCGCATAGCGATTGTGCATATGTGTATAACAACGTTCATACATAGAGCACCAATAAGCCCCCTTAGGGGGCGGGTAAAGCCCTTAAAAGAAATTGAATAGATTGTTCCCGCGCCCACGCGGGGACAAAGGAAGTTTTTGCGCCCACGCAAAAAGTTCCGGTCTATCCTGTCATCCCCCGTTCAGGGGGAATGGCAGGACGCGAAGCGTTCAATCCGCGTCATCCGCGCGGCGTCAGGGCGCGAGCCAAAGGCGAGACGACTGACCACCCCCCTTAGGGTGGTGCAAGGTTCCCCGCTAGGGGGAACCGCCGCAACCCGAAAGTGGAGTGAGTCACGCACCAAGAAAAGCGCGCTTGAGGCGTATACGCCGATTCGCGCCTTTTCGCCCGGTGCGGGGCGACACGACACTAAGGGCAAGCATACACGGTGCTTGAGCAAAGCGAAAGTGCCGCGTATGCGCAGCGCCCTTAGGGGGGTGGTCAGTCGTCGAAGACGGCTGACGCCGCGCGGGGGAATTTCATTGTCGGGAGGCGTCCAGCCGACCAGAAATGAAAGGGGGTGGAGCGGCGAGCGGAATCCCTAAGGGGTTGTTTTCGTCCAGAAAACATCCCCGCAATGTGTTTCGTAAGTCGCTTCAAAAACGCTTAAGCGTTTTTGATAAGACGCTCGAAACATGCCCTTGACCTTCTATTTTTGATTATATTTTACACCCTATGAATAATAATAGGGTAAAATAGGGACAAAAATAGGGGGTTTGGTTATCATTTAATCGCCAAAAGTGATTAAATAATAACCAGAGTTTACGCAGAGTAAACTCATGGGGCTTGACCTTGAAGTCACGGAAGTTTACGCGGAGTAAACTCATGGGGCTTGACCTTGAAGTCACGGAAGTTTACGCGGAGTAAACTTTTAGTGATACGGTGTAGGTTGTGTGTTGATGACAGTAAGGAAGGAATGACTATGAATTTTGACGGAGTGGGTTTCTTAAGGTGGGTGTACGATCATGCCTATCCGGGGCTTACTTATCTGTTTCTTTTGATACTGGCCGTGCTAATACAGTTCACATTCAGCGGTCATGTAACTAAGAAATCAGATCTAAGTGTAATGGATCACATCATTAGTTATCTGCGCGTAAAGTTACTCGTCTTTTATGTTTTGATTGTTCTAATGTTCAATGGCTTTGTACTTCTTGTTTCGCTGAACGTTTTCGGTAAAGACGATGGTTTAGAGTACTTAGGATTGATATACGGAAATGTGTTAAACCAAGTATTAAACGTCAGTTCCGTCATATCATTAATCACTGTATTCTTAGTTCCATATTTAATTCATCTAGTTTATAGGAGATTTATAACACCTAGAATTTCCGCTTGGAAACGTAAATATAGGGTATCGCAAACTGGAGATAGCCTTAGCGATATTCGCGTTGAAAAAGATAAATACGCAAGTAAGAACTTTGACAATCGAAAATACTATAAAGATGATTTTGTATTTATGGGACTCAATTCAAATGATGAACCTATATATGTATCCGATGATGAGTTTAAATCGAAAAATTTAAAAATACTCGGTGCAACTCAAACAGGAAAAGGTGTAATTCAACAAGTTCTTATTGACCAAGCAATATGGAAAGGCTGGGGTGTTTGGTTTTTTGACCAGAAACCAGATGATTTTATTTATTCAGTAATGGTGCAATCTTGTAAGGACTGGAATAAACCACTGCCAGTTATTTTAGATTTGACTGGTGAAAGCATTGGTTCATATGCGCCATTCGAACATGGATTGTTAAGAGAACGCTTACAGAGATTTAATAAAGTTTTTGGTTTATCCAATACAGGAACTACAGCAGATCATTATAAGCAAATCAACCGCCAGATAATGACATTTTTGACTAACTATTGGGACGGTACTTTACAACATCTAGATAAACTTCTTAATGGAAAAGACAACGCTGTTCCTGATGCAAAAAAAGAATGGATATTTGAAAACACATTAAATATAAGAACTAAACTAGATGAGTGGAAACTTCTACCCCATTTATTTCCTAAAAAAGGTGAAGGTTTCAATATTCAAAAGGAATTAGAAAATGCTTCTATTGTTTATATAAAAGGTCGTCAGGACGATGATTTAATACGTGAAGTTTGTACGGCTTTGTTAATTGAATGGAAAGATTGCATCATTAGGAAAAAGCACACGAAACATATTTATGCTGCTCTTGATGAAGCTAAGTTTTGTATATCTGCAACTGTTGCAAGCGCATTAGCAACTATCCTTTCTAAAGATGCAAACATGTCTCTTGCATATCAGGAGCGTGATGATATTAAAAACGTTCCAGACCAAACAGTAGATAAAGAAGCCCTTAAAAATCAGGTTGAGACTAACACTCTAATAACCCTCTCGTATAAATGTTCATTTGATACCGCTGAATGGGTTGCAAATAATACTGGTACTATTCTAAAGAGCACAACACGCATGGAGCAGGTTGATACTGATGGCTTCGGTGCCGAAAAATGGACTGGTAATAGAATGATAGGATCAGAAGAAGAAAACCTTATCAACACAAACTCGATACTTAGCCTAAATAAACGTGTTGGTGTATTCATGAATAATGAAGGTTTAGCGCAATATCTTTTTACAAGCTGGATAAATGTAAAAGAAAAAGTATCGTTACCTGAACGTAATGAGACTATTGCAAAAGAAGAAAAGATCTTAAATCAAGAGGTTACAGAAAAACAGGTAAACGAAGAAATTCTTTCTGGTAAAAAACAGAACGATATTGATAATATTGATATTGAAACTGTAGAGAAGGTACACTTTAACCCTGAGGAAGATCCAGAATTTGTGAGGATGCTTTCTGAAAAAGTTAAGGGCGTAAAACCTGAGAAACCTGTTAAAAATCCCGTTTCAAGTAGTGACCTTATTTCTAGTATTGGCAAAAAAGAGGACTAAAAATGTCAGAAATTAGAGTATTAAAACTGTCTCAACTGACTCCCAATAAGAAGCAGGATCGCCGCGATTGGGAAAGCCCTGTAGCGCGTGAACATATTGAAAAATTGAAAAAATCTATCGGTATGAGAATGCCAGATGGCTCGCTATATGGCATTCGTGAACGTATCGTTGTTAAGCCGGGAGCTAGTGAAAATGAATTTGTCATACTTAAAGGTGAATCACGCTGGCGCGCTGGCAGTGAGTTAGAAAAAGAAATAGGAGAAGAAATAGAGATAGAGTGCGAAATAAAATCATATGATGATAAGGTTATTGAACACCTTGATCACGCTACCGAAAACTCTCTACGCCGGGATTTAAATATCTTCGAACGTGCTTTATCTATTAAGACAGATAAAGATAATGGACTGACCACTGACCAGATAATTGCAGCTCATGGTTTATCTAATAAAACAGTGGTCAGTAAATATATGAGCGTTTTTCGACTCGCCAAGCCTAAGCAGAAATTAGTCCAAGAGTCATTTATTGGCGATCTTAACCTTATCGGAAAATTAGATAAGGTGGCCGAAGATGATATGAAGGAGCTACGGCAGCGGCTTGAAGGTGGTGAAACGGCTAAAAAAGTGATTAACGAGCTGCTTAACAGAAGCAAGCCTAAACAAGAGAAAGAGCCTCAATATCGCTTGGCATTATCCCGCTCGCAGTATTCAGCCATTTTGTCACTGTTGGATCTCAATCCTGAGGATATTGACAACCCGGAAGAAGATATTGCTGAGTTACTACGAAACCGCTTAGAAGAATTGTCCGACACCGAAGGAACTGACGGACAATGAGCAAATTGATTCGACTCGCAACCCCTGCCGATTACGCTTTTAATCAGGATATTGGCCTATGGGAACTCGCTTTCGACAAACGCCCTGTGAAGGGCGTTCGCTGTAACGATCCTGTTGATGGGGCATACGAGTACAATCAAGGTAGATTAAAGTTTGTAGCAGCATTGGACAACACCAACAAGAACGTACAGCGATTTGATTTTGAGGCTGTACTTCAATGGGCGGCGCAGCATGGATCGCCTACTCAATGTCAGTTTGTTTTGAGATTACTACAAGCGCCTAATTCTGATGAATATAAAAGAATTGCATTAGAATTTATAACCAAAGAGCGCGAAAATTATCCACTTCATTTGGATATCGCTATTTTTTTCACCGGGATGCAAAACAGGCTGACAACCAAACATGACCTAATAAACATTGTCAAAAGCAGAGCTGATTATGGAAAAGATAGTTAAAATCCCGATTACATTTCACGATATAGTTAATGTGTTAATGTGGGATGATGAGTTTAATAAAGATAATGTAACTAGCCGTGTTCCTTGTGGCAAGAAAATCTCTTATTGGTTAGCCCGAGCATTTACATTATCCAATATAAAAAAATACGCTGATAAAAGTCAGTACGCATTGGCAGTGTATTACAAGGAATCTTTACCCAATACAGAGGCTACGTTAAAGGAGTTACAGGATTTCTATCTAGGCCAAATAAAATCATTAAAAAAATCCCTAAAGAACAATCCAATAAGCGCTTCTCTTGATTTATCAGCTTTCATTAACCCAACGAAAATAACCGTTGGCGTTATGCCCTGCCCCCCGGTTCTGATGTTCGTTCGCGTCAATATTCTGTGCGATGAAGCTCATGGTGAACTCCGAAAATTATATCAGTGCGGAAATATAACAAAGAGTGAATATTTCAGGCAAAGGCGGGAGTTGTTCAGACCTATCAACCGCTTTCGTTCAGAGTTCGCCAGTAGCGTTAGCGAAGCGGGTAAACTGGCTCGTTCCCTGACAGAGAAAAAAACCGGGGAATAATTTCCCCGGTGATCTGACCGTTCGGCCAGTATTAGTCAATAGCAGCTAATATATGGCCGCTATCTTTATGCTCATATGCAAAATCCTTAAGCTTTACATACAACTGATAAAGACCTTGATCCTGAGTCTTAGCAACCAGATACCATAAGGCAAACAATGTTGCCGTAATTCCAGCGGCCTCCGCACTCATATCACCTTCATAGTAATTACCTGACCATGAGCAATGATATGTTTCCTGATCCGTTGGGGACATAAAGAAAGCACCATTGGTTACGTGATGCATTTCCCAATGCCCTCCGCAATACTCATCTGATAGTTTATCCATCATGGTGTAAAGCAGCCCCTCAAACAGCATGACATTACGCGGCGTTTTCAGATATGAAGGAAGAAAACGCATACGCTCTCTGTGTGAGGCCACAACAGATTCAATTACAGGGATGATGCTATCGGAAGTATTCATACAGATACCCTCTTTATAGGGCGTTCTGCGCAGCCAAAGGCCACGCAGTAGCCTTTGGGAAAGAATTAATGTGGGGTTAGAAGCCAGTGAAACCCCGTTCTGGCTTTTACAGTGTAAGACTGATTCAAAATAAAAAAAAGGGATTGAGTATAAACTCAATCCCTACGATCACTTATGCTTTATCAGCTAAGTGTTTTCTGTATTTTAATACAACGTGTTCCACGTCTAAATGAACAAGAGCTTCACGTTTGAGCATGAAGAATGTTACATCAGCAGTGCGTGTATCAGGATACAGGCAAGCATGGATAACAACGCGATCAAAAAGCCAAGCACGCTTGTAAACTTTCGGATCGGTAAAATCATCCAAGTTTAGTTTTTGCAGAACGGATCTGCGTTCGCTTAGATAAGCATCGAGGTTCTGGTATGAATCGCGCCCGGTGTATTGCAAAGTAATAACAGAACTATCAATTTCTGCTTCTACACATTCACAATTAAGACGAGTTTGAAAGTCATAGATAGGTTTTTCGAGATTATCGAACATGATGTTACCTCATAGGGCAAATCATCACGCAGCCAAAGGCAGCGTAATGATTGCCTTTGGTCGATGTGTTTAGAAAGTGCGTTTCAACCGGGTATAGCGCACGTTGTCCGGTAAGATGATCATAGCAAACTTACGTTTGTTCAACAAGTTATACAAGCTGGCATTTATCTAAAAATGGTGTTAGTTTGTAAATTGTTTAGTATTACATAAGAAGGGGTTAAAAATGAAGCCACTAACTATATCAATAATAATTGTATCAATGATTACTGCTTCCTTTCATGTTTTAACAAAGCAATATTACGATTCGTTACTTACATTATTTATTGCCAGTGTAATAACTTATCTTATCCAAACGGGATTTAAATATATTAGCAGATTTAAAAATGAAGGAAATAAATAATGAAATTTAAGTTCATGATTTTATTAATAGCATTACCGTTAAGCGTACTCGCTGATATTGAAGGGAAAGTCGTTAGGATTCTCGATGGTGATACCTTAGACGTCCTTCAAGAAGGTAATAAAATAAGTAGAATACGACTTGAAGGTATAGATGCACCTGAAAAATCACAACCTTATGGTCAACGCTCACGACAAATGTTAACCATGCTGACTGCTAATAAATGGGTAAATGTAAAATCACATGGCAGTGATCGTTATAGTCGTATTCTTGGGGAAGTATACTCTCCCGATAGTATTAATGAAAAGATGATTACTACCGGCATGGCTTGGGCGTACCGTTATCATGGCAAGCCAACTAACGAAAAATATGTAACATTAGAGAATAAAGCTCGCTCTGAAAAAAAAGGGATTTGGTCTGATCCTAATGCTGTTGAACCTTGGAAATGGCGAAGAGATAATAAATAATTTCATACTATAAAAATCAATTAAAGCAGGATGCTTGATTGTTCTCCAATCATCCCTCATACTTATGCGCATACTATTGCGCATAGGAGTAAGTACCATGAATACTGCCGCTTCCACCCGTAACAGCACCAAAAGAAGCACTAACGTTTACCT
This sequence comes from Citrobacter freundii complex sp. CFNIH9, assembly GCF_002903305.1. NCBI lineage: Bacteria > Pseudomonadati > Pseudomonadota > Gammaproteobacteria > Enterobacterales > Enterobacteriaceae > Citrobacter > Citrobacter freundii complex sp. CFNIH9. The sequence goes on from NZ_CP026239.1 coordinate 16,308, forward strand.
GACGGCCTCACTGGTTGATAAAGCCCGGAGTATGGACATGAACCTGTCGGCAACACTGGATACCCTTCTCGCTCAAGCAATCGAGGCCAAAAATGTTGAGCGGGAAGAAGAAAAAGAGGATATGCAAGCTATGAATAAATTTATGGCAAAGGCTGGAATGCTAACAGATGACGATTTCTTTGGGAGTCTGTAATGCCAAAGCAATTTGATGTATACCGCAATCCATCGGCCAAAACGAATAAACTTTGGCCGCTCTACCTTATTCTCCAGAATGATTACTTTGACGATTTAACGACAAGGATTGTCGTTCCTCTGGTATCGAAAAATGATATTGACTTAAATAAGAAAAGAATAAACCCAATTGTTAAAATTAACAAATCTGATTTCTACGTATTCATACCTGCAATTACATTTTTAGAAGCGAAGAAAATAAATAATAAAGATTTTATATGCAATATAGCCTCATCCAGAAATGAAATCATTTCTGCTCTTGATGCCATTGTTACGAACACCTGATCCCGCATAAAAAAAGTCGCCAGTAACGGCGACTAAACCAAACCTTCCCTGATGTTGTTATTTTTTTGCATTTTGACACTATATAGGCACTATTTGCAACCAGTTTAATCTATCTAGCAGCCCTTTACACTAGTTTCATTTCACAATGGAACCTTAACGTTATGGCTGAACCCTTTCTGAAAAACCGCCGCCGCTTCACGTCCTCGCTCGACAATCATCTCGTACCGCTGTTCGACGAGCTGGCCGCCAAGACTCGCATCCCTAAAAGCCGACTACTGGACGAGGCCATAAGCGATTTACTGCTGAAGCACGGCGTTCCGCCCACAAACAAGGACGAGAAGAACGATAACTAAAACCGCGAGACTGACACGAAACTTGTTTTCGTGCGGTCGAGGGGTTGACCGAGCCGCATCGCGGCGCTGGTAAGCCAGAAAATAGATCTGATTGAAATGCTATCATTCTGAATGGTGCCGGTCGGTTGGCCGCCGCAAAAATGATAGCGAAAATTCCCTACTTGATGCGCTGCGGAGAGAGAAAGTGATAGCAGAACGGGGAATCCCCTTTCCCGTTCTGCTTACTGGATAACTTTTAAATGAGTTAACGTCACTTGTTTCGATACCAGTTAATCAGGTATCCCACTATCAGGATCACCACAACAATCAGGAACTGATAACCGCCAACACCATACCACGGTCGATCATCGAACATGTTTAGCTCGCGAGCGCGGCCTACAACACCACCGAACTGCGCTTTATCGGCAACATAGTTCAGCATGGGAAACGTCCCCACAATAAACCATGCAACAAGAACTGTGTTCATCAACCAATTTGGTATCAGATCCATAAAATCAGCCAACGAGTTATTATGCCATGAGTAACGCCGCGCCTCACTGAAATGGTAATACCACGCAACGGCAAGACATAATCCCCAAATAATTACTGATAAGATCAGTGCCGTTACAAAATGCACTCCATCGGTAATCTGATCGAACATAGCCTACTCCTCTATTTTAAGTATGCACTGGCACTCATTTAACCATGATTCATATGATTACTAACGTATATAATCAGAATAAATTTTGAAAGAGTGAAGGTGAATATGCTGCTTCCGTTCCTTACAGGTCTTTTTATGTTGTCTGGCGGTTTTTTAGCGTTATCCATAATCCCAAAACCAAACCGTGCTCTGCGTAAACTAGCCGTGTTTGTGATGACAATAGGATTCAGCCTCGCGCTGGCAATCACTGTGGCCTATTTCGCAGTTAACACGCTGACATCAGCAATTCATTCTGTTTAGCCCTGTTCGGTAAAACGCCCATTCCACCGAACCGCCGCACTTATCCACCGTTTCTGTGGATAACGCTATATGTTGTATCGGTCGCAGCTGACGGACATACTATATGTTGTGTCGGGCGGGGCGGGTTTCTTTCAACCGTGGGGGTGTGTTTGTGTCTGCCCCGCTCCGGCTATTCGGTTAAACTCCGTAATGGGATGATTTAACCGTCAACGATTTACGGCCAGCGGAGTTTTTACCCGCGCCCGGTTTTCCGGTTTACGTCAGAATAGATACGTAACAGCCACGTAACCGGCATTGAGCGGAGATTAAAAAATTGACCATATTACCCCGCGAAATCTTGCAGAATTCACGTAGCGTCGTTTCGGTGCATAACACCCCCCCTGCCGTGCCGGTGGGGATGGATTACACGCTGGCTTATGCCCTGCGCCAGCTCGCAGCCGCCACGACAGGATACCCGCGCTATCTGCTTGCCCCGGAAGTGGCCGTTCTACTCGATGCCGTTGCAGACCTGCGCCAGCGCATGTTGTTTGACCTTATCTGGAACACCGGCGCACGGATCAATGAAGCGCTGGCCGTCACCCCGGAAGATATTGTTCTCGATGCCGCGAGGCCGTTCGTGGTGCTGCACACCCTCAAACAACGCCAGCAGCCGCGTCCCGGACGGCCACGCAAAAATCAACCGGTAAAACGGGCTGTACCACTGCTGGATGAAGCCTTTACGGTAAGGCTGCGTGACCATCTGGCGACATTTACACGCCACCGGACTAAACCGGTATGGGGGATAACGGACGACACAGCCCGGAACTGGATGAATATCGCACTGGATGAATGCCAGCAGCACGGAATACGCTTCTCCATTCCGGGGATCACCCCCAAAACACTGAGACATAGCTTTGCTATGCATCTGGCGATGCATGGTGCGCTTCCCGCTACATTACAGGCATATATGGGACACCGGGATTTTAAGAGCACACAACACTACCTGAGGGTGTTTGCCCTCGATGTGGGGATAGGCCGGAACCGGGGAATACAGTTTACATTCCCGCCAGATCCCGCAATGCTTTCAATGTTGACACCTTAACAACAGAACCGGAAAGAAACCTTTTAGAACCTCATAAGATTTCCTTTAGATTTCTTATAGATTTATAATGGATTCCCAATGTACTTCCCTCTTAATATTGGACGTTTTTACGTCACCTTGCTATCATAGGACACCGGCTAACGTGCGCTATACCCGGTTGAAACGCACACTTAATCCCTTCATGCCACGGCGAACCATATCGCCAGTGGCGATATGGTTCCCACAAGGAGCCATTATGAAACATACCTCAAACACCCCAACCACTCAGGGCGAAGTCTTTACTCGTAATCTCATGGCAGAACTGTTAGAGGATACCGAGCATCGCAGTAAAGTTGTCATGCTCCAATTTCTTATTGAAACGTTCTATGAAATGCGAATTACTGGTACTAAAATTCCCGAAAGTCAGGAATGGGGGTTACAGCATGTAACAGACAAAGGCTTCTACCTGTACCCTTTGATAAAGAAAGTCTATCTGGTCAGATTCGATAACTTCTCTATCTCGCTGGATAATCAGCAACTGGGGCTAGGCGTAACACTCGACGTTTTGTCGCTCGTTGCGGGTGAATCAAGTGAGCCAGCAATCTATCAGGCATACAAGGAGCTGAGGGAATACATCCTCTCTCATGCCGATACGCTAGAGGGCGCGTATACCTACGCTAAACTCTCTCACTCTCTCTAATCACTGGTTTAAGCCAGATCGCCGGACTGTTTAACAGTCCGGTTTTTTTTGGCTTTGGGATACCCTGGGGATTTCCCGAGGAAACACTAAAGATTTACTTTGCATACCCAAGGGATTTATGTAATATAGCCAAAGGAATCACTAAACAGGGGTGCGTAAAAATGGCGATATATGCAATTTCGATCTCAAAAGGTGGGGTTGGAAAAACTACATCAGGTGTACATATCATTGATGAAATTAATCCAGATGTAGTGTTCGATCTGGATTTACATAACAGCCTGAGCGTAATCAACAGGCTGCGCCCGGACGATAAAAAATGGCCGATAGTGACCGTTTCAGATAAAGCGGAATTATTGGCACATCTTAAGAAAGTAGATGAGGAAGGGAAAACGGCTGTTATCGACTGCGGCGGGTTTGATGCTGATATTAACCGCGTTGCGATAGCCGTTGCTGACGTGATAATCGTTCCGGCCAATGACGATGTTACTGAGCAGATCGGTTTGGCTACCTTCGATACCGTTCTTGCTGAAATCTCAAAGCAGACGGGCAGAGATATACAGGCTCACGTTTTGATGTGTAAAACGCAACCTAACCAGAAACACTTCCCGGACATGGACGACACCATGAAAAAAGTTCAGCACATGACGTTACTGAACGGGAGACTGTCATACCGCAAAGGCCGCTATGGGTTTACAGACTCACTACGAAAAGGAATGGGAGTGACACAAATTAAGCATGGCCGTAGCTCACAAGCAGGGCGAGAAGTTATCGAACTGGTAAAAGAGTTACGGGCTTTAGCTGAAAGCTGAATTTGATGTATAATGGGAATCCGTAGGAAATCTATAGGATGTATTTTAGGTTTCCTATAGATACCTTTAAGAATCCCAAGAGGTTTCCAAATGAAAAATAAACAATCTATCTTCGATGCCGCTCTCAATATTGGAAATGAAGCGCCTCTACAGGTTAATACTGAAAAGAATAATGCAGCACCGGCACAACGTACAGTGCGTACAAAAACACTGAAAGCGATCCCAACAACATATTTTGACGCCCATCAGAAGCTGCGAGATACGAACAAAACAAATCTGGATTTCTCCAATTACATTATGGAAGCATTACGCGAAAAGTTGGAAAGGGAAGGGGGGATCTAGGATTTCATTAAATTTCCTTTGTATTCCCTTGGGGAATCCTTAGGATTCCTTTTGGATGTATAAAAGAGGTATCATATGAGTCAGCATAGACTAACCGGATTAACTCCCGGTGGGAAAGTTGACGTTCTGCTAGGTTGGGACAGTCCAATGTCATGGTTTTTTTTGGTGATCGAGCCAGAAAGCGACGAACCTCTGTATTCCAACCTCTACGAACAGCACCCGGAGTCACTTGATTTGGCACACTTTCAGAAGGTGCTTGAGCGATTCGGGATAAAGAATATCAACTTGTCACCCGGCCATGAATCCGGCCTTTATGAGCTACTGCAATCAGACCGAGTTGCAAACAAATAACTCAAAGAGTCCTTACATAAATCCTACGGATTTCCCAAGAAAACCCATAGGATTTACGTAAGATACCTTAAAGAATTTATGTGATGTGCCTGATATAGTTTACCTGTGGATCAACAGAAAGCCGCCAGTTCTGGAAGGCTAGTATTCACTAAGGTAACGATGAGACTGCAAGATGTTGCTGTTATTGCTACCCGCTTCCCTGATGCAGACTTTTGGGTAGTGCGTAGAGGCTCTTTAAAATCCGTGGGGGAACCAACCTATACGTTCAATCCAGAGCATATAGGAATAAAGGTTTTCAGGACAGATATTGTTCTGCCTAGATACCTTTACTACTGCCTGATGCACATTCACTCATCGGGCAAATGGAAATCCTTAGCCACGGGTACGCTGGAGCTGGTAAACATCCGTGTTTCTGATATTAAGCATATCGCGCTAAAACCGCTCTAAACCTAACGCGTAAGCACGCTACTAAAACAGGGCAGGTAACAACTGCCCTTTCTTTTAAATCGTTGTGAGGGGCTTTTAATGACGATAACAATCGAGTTACCAGATACCAATGAACAACGCCTGATTTTGCTTCGTGATGGCGTCGAACGTGGGTGCAAAGCACTGCTAAATAACCTCAATGCTCCGCACTATGGATCTGTGCCCGATTTTGACGCGGCCATATACGGTGAGAAACATTTACTGAGGGAGAACGAGGGATGGCAAGCACCGGCACCGGAACTTATCCGTGCGTGGTTCGGGCAATTTCAGACAGTGTTCACTGAGTACGACAGTGAAGATAAGCTGGCCGCATTATTTGGTTTACACGGTAAACAAGGCGGACGCCGTATACGCGCTTTCAAAAGCGGCGAAATGCCTATTCCATATGGAATCTGGCGACATTTTTTGGTGCTAACTGGCCGTGCGAGCCAAGAAATTATTCCGGTATTAGGTATCTTCGACATGACACCTAAAAACGGCCACCAATGAACCTCCGCGCGTCCTCCTTTCTCTGTTAGTCCTGACGATCTTACGCTTCCTCGCTCATTCGCTCGCGCTGCTCGGTCATGAGTCTGCGGCGAGCGTTGCCGGTTTTTAACTTAAAATAGGCACGTAAACGCCATTCCTGAGGCGATCAGTTGTTTTTCCATCCTGATATATACCCTGACGACAAAAACGTTTCTGCGAGCGTTAGGAGCGCAATTTGCCCCCCTTCCTGTAAGACCGGGTTTTGCGAAGCCACGGAACGTAAAGCGGTGCTGTTGGTTGATGGTCGGAGACAAAAGGAATGTTCAGCGATTTGCCCGCTTGCGGGTGCTACTTAGGAGCGTAGCGACAAACCGAACCGGCGCGACGTTTACGTCGCTGCAAGGGCGGTCACTTATCCAGAGCTGTAAGGCTCTTATATTTATATATCTTGTTCTCTAAAAGAAAAGGTCTGTCTCCACGCATCTAACCTTCTGATTGCATACAATAAAAAAAGCCATTTGCATCTATATGTTCATAACTCATTTAAACGGGTCTCAAATCTGTTTTTTTAGCGTGGTAAGTAGGGGGGAATAGCGTGTTGGTGACTACTTATTGACCAGAGCCATGTTAGAGGCGTAGCAAAGCCTCCGTTGGTACGGATAAGCTGAAAAAGGTAGGTCAGGCGGTGTTAGGGTCGTCAGAACTGGCGACGGTACGGTAATACATGATGCGCTTATTCAGAAGGTGTTTCACCGAAGCTAAATCGATACCTTCATGCAATCCCTGCCGGATTTCACTTTGAATCTGTTTGGCAACCATATGCCGCAGCTCTTCATCTTTTTTAGCTACAGCAACCTTGGCCGCTTTCTGAATTTTCTTCATTTCCTGAGAGGCTTTACGGCGCTTCCACGTAGTTTCGATATACTGCTGTTTCTGGCGTCTACGTGCTTCTGTAAGGCTGATCGCGGCTTCCCCCTTCTTTAACAGTCCGCGATTTATCCATGCTAACTGTTGATTTTGTGCTCTTTTAAACGCATCCGCGCCTACACCTATAAAATCGAAAAACAGTTCCGTGACTTCTATTTCAGCAGGGAAATACTGCTTGGTTACTTTATCCCAAATGAGCTTGTACTGGATCAATCCCCACGCGGCCAGCGTGTGTGCCGCTCGGGTAGCACGAGTGATTGAGAGATTACCGGCTTTTGAAACCGTCGCCAGTCCTGCTTCATTCGCTAAGGTTGTAAAACAAGCCGGAATCGTGCCTGAGGCAATATGAAGGTGATAACACATTGCATGAGTAAGAGCGCAGATAGCCCGAGCACGATGTTTATTGAAATGTCGCTGCCGTTCTATGCGTTGATGCGTCTTATGATGGTAGGCGGGAAGGAAGTAGAAGCCCTCCCAACGCGATACGTCGCGCTTGGATACAACATTGATCAGACGCTTATTGAACGCTGGCAATTCGTGTTTATGGTGTGCCGGTATCTGAAACGCAGGATTAGCGTTGAGTACATAGCAATCACGAACTAACGGAGTAGGGGATGTGTTTTGTTCAGACACCGCCGCCCGCACTTATGGCGAACAGGGGTTGCTTTGAGGAATACATAGGTTATAATCCTTCTTAGGTTTCGTACCTAGCCCTGATTATCTTTACCCGTCGCCAAACTGGAAGATAATCGGGGCTTTGTTTTTTGGGCTTTTCAACCCTTCCTTCACCACCTTTTGGCGTGGTCTACCTGAAATTCTTTACGTCTTGCAAACTTAGCGATGAAATCTATCACTACCAGCACCTTTCTACAAGGTCGAGGTTCGGTAAGCAGAACGGACTAATCATAACTAAATTATTTACATTGATCCAGAATGAAGATCCAAAAACGATCCCGGATCACTTTACCGACAATCCTGTTACGTTCTACAGGCTCCCTGTGGAACGTAGCGAGATTCAACAACCAAAGGGCGTTAGCTTCATTGCTCTATTCAAATAACGCGAGCTGGGCAGCTTTAAAGCGCTCTATTTTACCTTTGTACTCATCACGCTCTTTCTCGGCCTTGTACAAGGCTGCTTTCAATCGGGCGATCTCATTACAGTGTTGCTCGTAGGCCATCAGTGATTTGAGTAACGTCTGTGAAGCGCGTTTTTCCTGCAACAACACGCCTACGGCCTCCAGTGCATCTTCATGTTCCGGCTGTGGCCTGACTGTTAATGTCCCCATACATACCCCTCAAATGGCTAAACATTGAGGCCAGTCTTGCTTTCACGCCGGAATGCTATCATTTTGAATGGCGCCGGCGAGCTGGCCAACACAAAAATGATAGCAGATATTTTTGGCCAGCTGATCACCTTTTACTATTTTTGCTATCATTTTTTGTTTGGCCGGTCGCTTCCGGATTGAAAAAGTGATAGCAAAAATCCGCAGCTCGATGCGCTGCAGAAAGATAAAGTGATAGCAAACAGGGAAGGGGTAGCCCTTCCCGTTCTTGGGGGGGTAAGCGGGAACCCCAGAAAATTCCGCCATTCCGCATTGTGGAATTTTTTGGGGGGGTGGTCCGCGGCATGACGACCCGCCAAAGGCTACCGCATCTATCTGAGGCGCTGTGGCGCGACGCTGAAACCCCGGGGAATTCCGCTACTCCAGTTCCAGGTCCGCAATAGTTCGTCCAGGTCGGGTGGCGTACGCCGGAAACGCCGATTTTTCCGCAACCGTTTCTGCGTTGTCGGCAAGGTGGTCTCAGAGAGCGCTCAAGAAGCGGTTTTTCTCGTATGTTTAGCTACGGTGGCCTAGGAGCCTGCGCGGCAGAAGCCAAATCGGCGGAAGATCGAGGACGATACGGGGATGGCTGCCAGTTACCTTCCTTACCGACCCGACCAATCCTATCTGCTGCCCCCTTCTCTGGGAGAGTGGCTACCTGAAGGGCATCTTGCCTACTTCATCAGCGAGACTGTCGATACGCTGGACTTGAGCGCATTCCACGCCCGGTATGCCGGCGGTGGTCCGGGCAATCAGCCGTTTCATCCGGCGATGATGGTCAAAGTGCTGATCTATGGTTACGCGAGCGGCGTCTTCTCTTCGCGCAAACTAGCCAGGAAGCTGTACGAGGATGTCGCGTTGCGTGTGCTGGCCGCTGGAAACTTCCCGGCCCACCGCACGCTGAGTGACTTCCGTGCCCTACACCTGACCGAGCTTGAGAATTTGTTCGTTCAGGTGGTGCAACTGGCGCGCGAATGTGGGCTGGTGAAGCTTGGCACGATCGCGGTCGACGGCACCAAGGTAAAAGCCAACGCCAGCCGCCACAAGGCGATGAGCTATAAGCGCATGAAGCCGGCCGAGGACGAATTGCATTGCGAGATCAAGGCGCTGCTTGATCGCGCCAAGGCTACCGACGACCAGGAGCGTAACGAGCCGGAGCTGGACATTCCTGCCGAGATTTCTCGCCGCGAGAAGCGCCTGGAGGCGATCCAGGCGGCAAAGGCGCGCCTGGAAGCGCGCCAGCGTGAAGCGGACCAGGCCCGGGGGCGCAGCGAAGACGATGGCCGCCGGCCTCGCCATCCGGATGGCTCGGACAAGGGCGGTGGCTCGTACAAACGCGAGTTTGGTGTGCCGGATGACCGTGATCAGGAAAGCTTCACCGATCCGGACAGCCGGATCATGAAACACGCCGGTGGTGGCTCCGAGCAGAGCTACAACGGGTACACAGCGGTCGATGCCGAGCACCAGATCATCGTGGCGGCGGAGTTGACCAACTGCGCCGCGGACAGTCAGGCGCTGCTGGGCATGCTGGCAGCAGTTCAGGCCAACACCGGAGAAATGCCGGCCCAGACGCTGGCGGATGCGGGATTCCGTAGTGAGGCTGTTCTGGCAAAGGTCGCCGATCACCACGGCGATGTCATCGTTGCCCTCGGCCGCGAGGGACGTGAAGATGCCAAGGTCAATGCCAAGACCCATCCGCATACGGCGGCGATTGCGGCGAAATTGAAAACGGAGCAAGGCGATGCAGCTTACCGCCGGCGCAAGTCGATCGTGGAGGCTCCGAATGGTTGGATCAAGGCGGTGATGGGATTGCGTCAGTTCAGCATGAGGGGCCTGGACAAGGTGCAAGCCGAGTGGAAGCTCGTCTGCATGGCGCTAAATCTGAGGCGAATGGCGTATCTGTGAGGGCGAAGGTTAAATGGGGCGGCTCAAATGCACCCCAGTCGTCATAACACGCCGCGCGCCGCAAGATTGGTATCCTTGGCGCCGACGCCTTGCCAATTGCAGAGAGCGCCGCCGCCATCGTCAGTGCTCTACAGAAAACCGGTCACACGGCTCTGCCGCGCAGACTCCTAGCCTAAATGTGACAGTGGTTGGTAATCCATGCCGCCCGCAAGGGCGGCGGTGGTGGGCCAATAGATGATTTTCAGAGCCTTACTGCCCGTTGACGCCCAATCCCTCGAGCGCGAGTCTAGCCGCAGCGGCGATGACGGCCTCGCTGTGCTTGTCATCCTTGTTAGGCGCCCGGGTGTAGACGGCCAACACAATAGGTGCGCGCCCAGTGGGCCAGACGACGGCATAGTCATTTGCCGTGCCATACACTCCGCAGGTTCCGGTTTTGTCTCCGACTGCCCAGTCTGCCGGCACCGCCGCGCGGATGCGGTGGTTGCCGGTCGTGTTTCCCTTTAGCCAATCAACAAACTGCTGCCGCTGCGGCGCAGCCAGTGCAGAGCCCAGTGTCAGTTTTTGTAAGCTTTCCGTCACGGCGCGCGGCGATGAGGTATCGCGCGCATCGCCTGGGATGGCGGAGTTCAGCTCCAGCTCCCAGCGGTCCAGACGGAACGTGGTATCGCCGATAGAGCGCATGAAGGCCGTCAGCCCGGCCGGGCCGCCCAACTCCTTCAGCAACAAATTGGCGGCGGCGTTATCACTGTATTGCACGGCGGCCGCGGACAGCTCCGCCACCGTCATGCCTGTTGTCAGATATTTTTCCGAGATGGGTGACCACGGAACCAGCGCATTTTTGCCGTAACGGATGGGTGTGTCCAGCAAGCCGGCCTGCTGCTGGCTGCGAGCCAGCACAGCGGCAGCAAGAAAGCCCTTGAATGAGCTGCACAGTGGGAAGCGCTCCTCAGCGCGGTAACTTACAGTTGCGCCTGAGCCGGTATCCATCGCGTACACACCGATGGAGCCGCCAAAGTCCTGTTCGAGTTTAGCGAATGGTTCCGCGACGAGGTTGGTCAGCGCGGTGGCAGAAAAGCCAGCCAGCGGCCATGAGAGACAAGACAGCAGAACTAGACGGCGATACAGTGACATCAACGATATTCCTTGTTTGAAGGTGGAGCTAGGTGTAGCGGCCGGATGTAATCAGGCCGCTACAGCTGGGATTATCACCGAGCGGCAAGCCGCTCCCTCTCCAGAGGCTGTAACGGCTGTAACTGCCCCGGATGGGCACACATCGGGTTGGTAAGTCCCTGGCACCACAACGTCCAGCGCTATTGAAAAACGAATCAGGTCGGCGTTCATGGGTCGGCCACCTCGCCTGACCTCGGCATCCACGTTACGGACGGCCTCAGGAAGTCCTGGCCAAGCCCCGACTATTGGGGCGCGAAGATAGCACCGAGGGTACGCCGGTGTCAACACCAACTGAAAACTGACCCACTTTACCCCTGAATCACCAAAGTAATACTGACCCACCTGGATCATTCGGGTTTGGAATTTTTCCTGACCACTCCCGCCTTCCTCTTGTCCTTCAAGCGGTAGCTTTCGCCGCTCAGGGTCAGGATATGGGCATGGTGCAGCAGCCGATCCAGCATCGCGGCTGTCAGGGTGGTATCGCCGGCAAACGCGTCGGCCCACTGGCTGAACGGCAGGTTCGAGGTCAGGATCATCGCCCCTTTCTCATAGCGCTTCGCCACCACCTGAAAGAACAGGTTCGCTTCCTCGCGTCCGAAAGGCAGGTAGCCGATCTCATCGATCACCAGCAGCCGTGGACCGAGGATGGCGCGGTTGAAGTATTCCTTCAGCCGCCCTTGTCGCTGCGCCGTGCTCAGTTGCAGCATCAGGTCGGCTGCCGTGATGAAGCGTGTCTTGACCCCGGCTTGCGCGGCCTTGTAACCCAAGGCGATGGCGAGGTGGGTCTTGCCGATGCCAGAGGGTCCGATCAGCACCACGTTCTCGGCCCGTTCGACAAACGCCAGACTGCCCAGCTCCTGCACCAGTGCCTTGGGCACGCCGGGGTTGAAGCTGAAGTCATAGTCCTCCAGGGTCTTGATGCCCGGGAAGCAAGCCATCCGCGTCAGCAGTTCGCGGCTGCGCTGCTGGCGACACCCCGCTTCATGCCGCAACAGGTGTTCCAGGAAGTCGGTGAAGCTGAAGTCCTCGCGCACCGCCTGCTGCGCCAGGACGGGGTAATGCGTTGCCACCCGTTCGAGTTTGAGTTGCTGGCACAGGGCGTCGATCCGCTCATGCTGGAGGTTCATCGGCAGGCCTCCCCAATTGCGTCATAGACAGACAGTGGGTGCTGGAGAGATTCCAGTGGTACCGGGCGGAGACTGTTATCCAGCAGGGGGGCCTCGTCGCGCCGCACACGGGATGGCAAGGGTTGCAGGTGTTCCCGCTCCTGCCGCCAACGGTCGATGGGGCGCTCGTTCAGGGTGGCGTGGACCCGCACATTCGCCTCGTCTGCCAACCAGTCACGGACGCGTCGGTTGGCAGCAGCACAATCGAGCAGCAGCCCCGTGCCCTTCATCCGGGTCAGCAACGGGTTGTAGAAGCTCTCGCGGAAGTAGCGATTGAAGCGCTCGACCTTGCCTTTGGTCTGGGCCCGATACGGGCGACACAGCCGGATCCGGAACCCCAGGTCATCGGCCAGTTGAAGCAAGCCGGGGTGAAAACGGTGCTTGCCGTCACCGTAGGCATCGCGTTCCAGCACCACGGTCTTCATGTTGTCGAACAACACCTCGCGGGGCACACCGCCCAGATAGTCAAAAGCCAGCAACAGGGAGTCCCGCACGGACTCGAAGGATTCGTCCGGTACGAAGGTGACAAACGTCATGCGGCTGTATCCCAGCGTGGCGACGAAGGCCGACATGGGGGATCTGGCCCGGCGCAAGACCACGAAATCAGCCTGCAACTGCCGTCCGGGCTCGGTCTCGAAACGGACGGCCGGACCTGCTTCGCGGCGGGCGGGCTTGAGCGTGGCGAGGAAGGCGCGCAATAACGAGAGACCGCCGCCATACCCTTGAGCGCGGATTTCCCGATTCAGGACGGTGGCAGGCAGCCAGATGGGGTGGGCCTGCTCGACCCGTTGCCGCAGATAAGATTCAAATGGCCCCAGTTTGGTGGGGCGTGGTTCACGGGGCTGGTATCGCGCTACCGACGGATCGCGGAGGTAGCGGCGCACGGTATTGCGCGAGACCCCCAACGTGCGGGCGATGTGCCGGATGGAGTGGCCCTGTCGGGCAAGAACTCTGATTTCCACGGTTTGCTCCTGGGTCAACATCGACGGCCTCGAAAAGGCCGCCAAACTAGCCCAGGTGGATCAGTTTTACTTCGCTGGGGTGGGTCAGTTTTACACTGCTGCTAACACGGAACCGCTGAAAATTCCGTCACTCCAGTTCCAGGCCTGCGACGATCGCATCGAGATCGATCGTCTTGCCGCTGCTTTGAAAGGTGTAGTGCCCGTTGAGCAGGATGTGCCGCCATGCCGCAGGCGAAATTTTTGTGATGAGTGCCAGCGCCTTGCTGTTGCCGGCCGCCTCGTACTTGGTCACCAGCCGCGACAAGATTGCCGAGTTGTAGAAAATGATCGTGTTGGCGATCAGCCGTGCGCACTGGTTGCTGATCTCGATTTCAATGTCGGTGCGACCGGTCAGTTCCTTCTTACCGCCGACCTGGGCAATGGCCGAGCGTAGCTGATGGTAGGACTCGAGGCGATTTTGCGAGCGGTGCACGTTGCGTTCCAGTTGCGGATCGCGCAGGTAGCGAAGCGTGTAGATGCTGCGGATGAGCTTGTCGAACTCGAAGATCGCGCGCCGCGTCGGGTTCGTCGTGGTGTAGGTGCACAGCTTGCGGATCAGCGTGCCCTGCGTCATTTCCTTCAGCCCGAGTGTGGCGACGATCCGGTCGATGTTCGGCTTCTCGCGATGGATGAGATCGCAGTCGATTTTCCCGACTGGCCGAATCAGGCACGCCTGATACTGTGCTGGATCGTCAGCGCAGTAGAGTTCTTTCAATTGCGCGTTGAGGTCGGTGAAGCGCGGCTCGAACCGCCGGCCAAACCAATGCAGGATGGCGAAGTTGGCCTTGTTGACGCTGTGCATGTCGCCGGTGATCGCGGTCGGCATGATGTCCGACGTGTTGCGATACCAGATGTCGAACACGTGGTGGGCCTCGTAGTCGTGCGCGCCGATCAGGTAGCCGTTGAGCGGGATGTGGTTGCACAGCAGCGTGTAGGCGACCACGCCCTTGCCGCGCCCGAAGTACTTGCGCGAATAGCGCGCCTTCACGGTCGGCCGTTCGACGCTGAATTTCTGCCCGTCGACGGCACCGTACAGCGTTTCGAGGTCGAACGAGTAGTATGGGAAGATCGGTAGCGTGGCGATGGCGTTGCTGATGCAGTCGTTGGCCGCGTGCAGCGTTGCCTGGCGCAGGTACTGCTGGTAGCCGCTATCCAGCACGTGGTACGGGATGTCGCTGGTGCGCGCCATGACGTGGTTGCCGTGGTTCATCGCTTGCGCGATGATGACCGCCATCAGGCTGTCAGCGTCGGCGACCTTCTTCGCGTAGCGCGGCTGCATGGGCGTGAACGCCGACAGAAACTTGCACTCGTCGTTGACGAAGCGAAACACGTCGGCCACGTCGCAGAACGGAAGCTTCTCGTAGAATGCCTTTTCGCGCGCTTTCTCATTCTCGCTCTTGGGCTTGCGCCAGGTCAGTTTCTGCGTGTCCTTGTTGTATTCGAGGTGCGTCAGCTTGCCCTGTTTCAGCTCGCGGTTGAACGCCAGCCACTGCGTGCGCAGTTCGGCAGTCAGCGCATCGAGTTGGGCATGGACGGGTTGCTGCAGGAAGGGGATCTCCATTTTTGCGAGCACATCGATCTTCCTGTCCATCTCAACCAGTTCATCTGAGAAGTGCCGGTGTTGCAGGCTGTCGTCGAGGTAGAGTTCACCCGATTGGAGACGCTTCCTGATCTGGCGGTACAGCCAGAACTCGTAGCGGTCAGCGTGCAGGCCGGTTGGTTTACCGTCGGCGTCGAAGGTCAGCAGGTACGGCCGCAAGCGTTTCGGAAGTGTCGCCGCGGGCCACTCGTCGAGTGGCCGTTGCGACAGCCGCTGCTGCTTGGCAAAAACACCTTTGGCCCAGGCCAGCGCGGCAAGCCATGGACTGTCTGGATTGGAGCCGGAGAGGTCGAGCGCAACGTACAGTGGACGAAGATGGCGGCGCATGCGGTCGGCCAGCCCGTCCACCGCCTGCCACTGCAAGGCCAGCTTGCTCGCCGGCTTCACGCTCATACGCTGCGCCGTGGTTTGCAGCGTATCGCGAGGCATGATCTTGTAGGCGCGCTGCCGCACCTCGCCGAAGGGCGTGGGATCGGCCACGCTATCATCAACGTAGAGTGACAGCAGGCGGCCTACCCGCGGCGTTTCCTGCTGACGGCGCACCTGCTCGTCGGCAAAGGATTGTTTGGCACCAGCGCTGCTTTCGTCCTCCAACTGCTTCATGTGGTACGCCATCGCATCGACCAGGTTGTCGGAGAGCTGCCGGTAGCGTACCCAGGCATAGCACAGCAGGTAGAGTTGGGTCTGATCGGCCTTCAGATTGCGCAGGTCGTGGACGGTGTAGAAGTTTGCCAGGCTCGCGTAGTACAGCAGGTTCTGCTGCGAGACGTCGAGTTTAGGCAGCAGTGTCTTGGCGATTGCGTGCAGCGGCTCCAGCGTGGCGCGCTTTTCGCGCTCGCGGACCATCTGGCGCCAGCCGAAATTCTTGGCGTCCTGCTTGAGCGCCGCCAGTTGCGACAGGGTGTCATCACGGACCAGAAGCTGGCTCAGCGCGGCCTTGGCAGATTCGTCCAACGCTTGCTCCAGCAGATTGCCCAGGCGCCGGCGCTCGGCGGATAGCGTTTCGCTGACCAACTCTTGCAAGGTCGTATAGCCGGGCCGGATAATCTTGTGCTCATTGAGCCAGACGATCAGCTCGGCGGCGACGAACCCCGGCGTTACGTCACGCCGCACGGTCCGTGCGGCCTGCTGCTCGAGCTGCGGCAGGAAGGCGGCCGACCACGGCCAGTAGCCGAATAGTTTGGCGATCTGCTCGCGCTGGGTGTAGCGTTCATGCTTGGTGATCGCCTTGGGTTCGAACACCTCGCCGTGGAAATAGCGGCTCAGCACGAAAGCGCAATCGTCCTCGACTTCGTCCCAGTCGAAACTGAAGAAGGCATGCTTGGCCTTGAAGTAGCCGATCTGCAAGAGGCAATAGACCTTGGCATGAAGACTGGGCCGGCTGTTGGCAAGCGCCAACTCGGTTTCTGTCACAGCCAGATATTCCAGCTGCTGCGCATCATCGAACTCCGGCAGGCCATACAAGGCCTCCTGTTCGGCGTCGGATAGGACGCTGAGTAGCTTGTTCTTCTTGCTCATGGCCCGTTCTTGCTATCTTGAGGTTTCGTAGAAACATGGGGCATTTTCGATTCTACTGAAATAATCGTTATTATCGCGTTACTCGCTTTTCGAATCGCAACCTGTCCATATGAAAACGGGCCAGACTACGGCTTCGAGTTCTACCCCAGTCGGCTTTCCCGATGCGGATTCGCTGGCTGCCTTGCGCGGCTGGTACGCGGGACTCAGCTCTCGCGCGGCCGTTGAACACTACCTGGCGGCACGCAAGGCCGCCGGTCAATCAGCGCGAGGGATGCTGGGGCATATCCGCCGCCAGCTCATCGTTTTCGCCAACAGCCGCCACCGGCCGGATCTGGCCGACGTGTTCCAGCACGCCCCCGAAGAGCGACAGGGGCGCGCGGGTGCCGTCGAACGCGCGATCCGGCTCTTGCCCACGCTGCCGGCGCCGAAGCCCCAGATCAGCGACAGCATCGACCAGTGGCTGTCTCCGAGGACCGTCAGGGCACTGCAGGCGTACGGTATCCACACCCTCTCGGCGCTGACCGTGCGCATTCCCCGCCGGCGTGGCTGGTGGAAAGCCATCGAGGGACTCGGCATGACAGGCGCCCGGCAGGTCGAGGCTTTCTTTGCCGCACATCCGCAGCTCACCGAGCGCGCCCGGGCCCTGATCCCGATTATTCAGCCCAGCGGCATCGTGCCGTGGGAGCAGTTGCGTCTGCCGAACGAAGTCGACGGCTCGCAGGGCAATTTCCGGGCCCCGCGCAACGCTTGCACGCTGAATGCGACCAACGACTACGAGGCCGTGCAGGCCTGGCTGGCGCTGCACGAGACTGTCGCCACACAGCGCGCCTATCGCAAGGAGGCTGCGCGGCTAATCCTGTGGGCCATCGTCGAACGCGGACGGGCGCTATCATCCCTGACCACGGACGATGCAATCGCGTACCGGGCCTTTGTCCGGCACCCGACCCCGCGCGAGCGTTGGGTGGGGCCACCTCGACCACGCGATTCGGTGGAATGGCGCCCCTTCTCGGGCGGCTTGTCCGCACGCTCGGCAGCGTATGCGCTGACGGTGCTCTCGGCGCTGTTCCGGTGGCTCATCGAGCAGCGCTATGTGCTGGCCAACCCTTTCGCCGGCGTCAAGGTACGCGGTCACGCCTTGCGGCCCGCACTGGATACGGCGCGAGGCTTTACCGAGGGAGAATGGCTACTGCTGCGCGCCATTGCAGACGGCCTGGAATGGTCCTACGGCTGGTCCGAGCCGGCAGCACAACGCCTGCGCTTCATGCTCGACTTCGGCTATGCCACGGGCCTGCGCGCTAGCGAACTGGTCGGCGCCGTCCTGGGTAATGTCCGCCTCGACGAGCACGGTGACCACTGGCTGCATTTGGTTGGCAAAGGTGGCAAACCAGGTAAGGTGGCCTTGCCGCCGCTCGCGTATACGGCGCTGGACCAATACTTGGCACAGCGTCAACTGCCAGTCAGCCGGGAACGGTGGAATCCGAAAACGCCCCTGGTGGGCAGTCTTGGGGAAGACGGTAATGCCGGCATCACCGGCCCTCACCTTTGGTGCGTGTTGCGAAGATTCTTTACGCAAGCCGCTGAGGCCATTGAGGCCGATCATCCGGTCGCCGCCGAAAAGCTGCGCCGTGCCACGCCTCATTGGATGCGTCACAGTCATGCCAGCCATGCGTTGGCCCGGGGAGCTCAGCTCACCGCGGTGCGCGACAACCTACGCCATGCGTCGATCGCCACGACGTCGATGTATTTGCATGGCGATGAGCTCGAGCGCGCCAGGCAGATGCGGCAGGCTTTTGGCGCTCGTCACGTCAAGCGAGGAGTCGACTGAATTTTCATCATACGGAATGACGGAATTTTCTGGGATTCCCGCTTAGAACCCCAGAACGTCCAATGCATCATCCAGCGCCAGCGTTTCCCATGCAAGGACAAAGGCAACCAGAACCGCCATCCTTTTCTGCGGTGACATCCTG
The DNA here is from genome assembly GCF_002903305.1 of Citrobacter freundii complex sp. CFNIH9. Taxonomy (NCBI): domain Bacteria; kingdom Pseudomonadati; phylum Pseudomonadota; class Gammaproteobacteria; order Enterobacterales; family Enterobacteriaceae; genus Citrobacter; species Citrobacter freundii complex sp. CFNIH9. The sequence continues at coordinate 34,909 of NZ_CP026239.1, forward strand.
GCAATATTGAACACCGAAGTCATACCAGCATAACGTGCGAGATTTTTCAGGCGCACAGCCGGGAGTGTACTCAGGTTTTCAGCATGCAGGCCAAAATCGTTCAGAGTTTTCCAGCGTTCAATTGCTTCATTAAACGCCGGACCACTGATGGTCACAGGGCCCTTTTTCAGTGATTCCAGTAAAGACAGGCGGCTGCAATCAGTTGGCCCCAGCAGCATCTCCAGCTGTGAACGCTGTTCGGCTGACGGTATCAGTGCCAGTTTGTTCCACAGGCGCAACGTCGCCTTTTCCCTTACCTCTGAAATCAACCGGGTCAGCGTAGTGGCTCCGGGGAGAATAATACGATGTTGCATAAGCCACCCTGTCGCCAGATCGAAAAGCAGGCCAGGACGTTCGTTGCTTATCCAGCTCCGGGTATATAAAAGACGGGTAAGGCGAAATGTCCAGGGCCAGGCAAATTCACGATACTGATAGTGCTGACGTATCAGCGCTGCATGCTCACGGCGGGTATTTTCCCTCTGACCGTATTCTGCAAGAACGGTGATATCACGAATCCCGAGCTGTCTGGCGGTAAAATGCCGGACGCCGGAAGGAATATGATTCATATCGGTGAGGAAGGTGCCCAGAAAACGGACACATCCAATTTGCAGGGCAATGCCCAGACGGTTGTGATCACCTCTGCTTTTTCCGATAAATTCCTTGTCTGCTTCATCAAGGTGAAAATATCGTGCCAGCTGAAGCTCATCCGGTTCACCGGTGAATCTGCCATAGCTTTCAGTCTGCTCAGTGGTCAGAAAGTCAACGGGCATATCGGCCTCCCTGCCTGACGGGCATTTAGTAACATTTTTCCAACCGTACGAAATGTTATAAATTATCAGACATAGTAAAACGGCTTCGTTTGAGTGTCCATTAAATCGTCATTTTGGCATAATAGACACATCGTGTCTGATATTCGATTTAAGGTACATTTTATGCGAATTTTTGGTTATGCGCGGGTCTCAACCAGCCAGCAGTCCCTCGATATTCAGATCAGAGCGCTCAAAGATGCAGGGGTAAAAGCTAACCGCATCTTTACCGACAAGGCATCCGGCAGTTCAACAGATCGGGAAGGGCTGGATTTGCTGAGGATGAAGGTGGAGGAAGGTGATGTCATTCTGGTTAAGAAGCTCGACCGTCTTGGCCGCGACACTGCCGATATGATCCAACTGATAAAGGAATTTGACGCTCAGGGCGTGGCAGTCCGGTTCATTGATGACGGGATCAGTACCGACGGTGATATGGGGCAAATGGTGGTCACCATCCTGTCGGCTGTGGCACAGGCTGAACGCCGGAGGATCCTAGAACGCACGAATGAGGGCCGACAGGAAGCAAAGCTGAAAGGAATCAAATTTGGCCGCAGGCGTACCGTGGACAGGAACGTCGTGCTGACGCTTCATCAGAAGGGCACTGGTGCAACGGAAATTGCTCATCAGCTCAGTATTGCCCGCTCCACGGTTTATAAAATTCTTGAAGACGAAAGGGCCTCGTGATACGCCTATTTTTATAGGTTAATGTCATGATAATAATGGTTTCTTAGACGTCAGGTGGCACTTTTCGGGGAAATGTGCGCGGAACCCCTATTTGTTTATTTTTCTAAATACATTCAAATATGTATCCGCTCATGAGACAATAACCCTGGTAAATGCTTCAATAATATTGAAAAAGGAAGAGTATGAGTATTCAACATTTTCGTGTCGCCCTTATTCCCTTTTTTGCGGCATTTTGCCTTCCTGTTTTTGCTCACCCAGAAACGCTGGTGAAAGTAAAAGATGCTGAAGATCAGTTGGGTGCACGAGTGGGTTACATCGAACTGGATCTCAACAGCGGTAAGATCCTTGAGAGTTTTCGCCCCGAAGAACGTTTTCCAATGATGAGCACTTTTAAAGTTCTGCTATGTGGTGCGGTATTATCCCGTGTTGACGCCGGGCAAGAGCAACTCGGTCGCCGCATACACTATTCTCAGAATGACTTGGTTGAGTACTCACCAGTCACAGAAAAGCATCTTACGGATGGCATGACAGTAAGAGAATTATGCAGTGCTGCCATAACCATGAGTGATAACACTGCTGCCAACTTACTTCTGACAACGATCGGAGGACCGAAGGAGCTAACCGCTTTTTTGCACAACATGGGGGATCATGTAACTCGCCTTGATCGTTGGGAACCGGAGCTGAATGAAGCCATACCAAACGACGAGCGTGACACCACGATGCCTGCAGCAATGGCAACAACGTTGCGCAAACTATTAACTGGCGAACTACTTACTCTAGCTTCCCGGCAACAATTAATAGACTGGATGGAGGCGGATAAAGTTGCAGGACCACTTCTGCGCTCGGCCCTTCCGGCTGGCTGGTTTATTGCTGATAAATCTGGAGCCGGTGAGCGTGGGTCTCGCGGTATCATTGCAGCACTGGGGCCAGATGGTAAGCCCTCCCGTATCGTAGTTATCTACACGACGGGGAGTCAGGCAACTATGGATGAACGAAATAGACAGATCGCTGAGATAGGTGCCTCACTGATTAAGCATTGGTAACTGTCAGACCAAGTTTACTCATATATACTTTAGATTGATTTAAAACTTCATTTTTAATTTAAAAGGATCTAGGTGAAGATCCTTTTTGATAATCTCATGACCAAAATCCCTTAACGTGAGTTTTCGTTCCACTGAGCGTCAGACCCCAATATCTCCGTAAAGGTTCTCAGGTGTACATTGAAGGCCAGCTCAGAACACGTAAATGGACTGATCAAGCTGGCGTGGAGAAATACACCACAGAAGTTGTTGTGAATGTCGGTGGCACTATGCAGATGTTAGGCGGGCGGCCACAAAACGCTGCTCAACCTGATAACAAGAACCAACCACAACCACAGAGTACCGGAGCTGCGCCAGCAGCAGGAAATGAACCGCCACCGTTTGAAGATGATATACCGTTCTGAATGCTTGGGATTCAGGCTGCTGTCGCAGTAAACCAGAAGAAGGGGTTCTAAGCGGGAATCCCAGAAAATTCCGTCATTCCGTATGATGAAAATTCAGTCGACTCCTCGCTTGACGTGACGAGCGCCAAAAGCCTGCCGCATCTGCCTGGCGCGCTCGAGCTCATCGCCATGCAAATACATCGACGTCGTGGCGATCGACGCATGGCGTAGGTTGTCGCGCACCGCGGTGAGCTGAGCTCCCCGGGCCAACGCATGGCTGGCATGACTGTGACGCATCCAATGAGGCGTGGCACGGCGCAGCTTTTCGGCGGCGACCGGATGATCGGCCTCAATGGCCTCAGCGGCTTGCGTAAAGAATCTTCGCAACACGCACCAAAGGTGAGGGCCGGTGATGCCGGCATTACCGTCTTCCCCAAGACTGCCCACCAGGGGCGTTTTCGGATTCCACCGTTCCCGGCTGACTGGCAGTTGACGCTGTGCCAAGTATTGGTCCAGCGCCGTATACGCGAGCGGCGGCAAGGCCACCTTACCTGGTTTGCCACCTTTGCCAACCAAATGCAGCCAGTGGTCACCGTGCTCGTCGAGGCGGACATTACCCAGGACGGCGCCGACCAGTTCGCTAGCGCGCAGGCCCGTGGCATAGCCGAAGTCGAGCATGAAGCGCAGGCGTTGTGCTGCCGGCTCGGACCAGCCGTAGGACCATTCCAGGCCGTCTGCAATGGCGCGCAGCAGTAGCCATTCTCCCTCGGTAAAGCCTCGCGCCGTATCCAGTGCGGGCCGCAAGGCGTGACCGCGTACCTTGACGCCGGCGAAAGGGTTGGCCAGCACATAGCGCTGCTCGATGAGCCACCGGAACAGCGCCGAGAGCACCGTCAGCGCATACGCTGCCGAGCGTGCGGACAAGCCGCCCGAGAAGGGGCGCCATTCCACCGAATCGCGTGGTCGAGGTGGCCCCACCCAACGCTCGCGCGGGGTCGGGTGCCGGACAAAGGCCCGGTACGCGATTGCATCGTCCGTGGTCAGGGATGATAGCGCCCGTCCGCGTTCGACGATGGCCCACAGGATTAGCCGCGCAGCCTCCTTGCGATAGGCGCGCTGTGTGGCGACAGTCTCGTGCAGCGCCAGCCAGGCCTGCACGGCCTCGTAGTCGTTGGTCGCATTCAGCGTGCAAGCGTTGCGCGGGGCCCGGAAATTGCCCTGCGAGCCGTCGACTTCGTTCGGCAGACGCAACTGCTCCCACGGCACGATGCCGCTGGGCTGAATAATCGGGATCAGGGCCCGGGCGCGCTCGGTGAGCTGCGGATGTGCGGCAAAGAAAGCCTCGACCTGCCGGGCGCCTGTCATGCCGAGTCCCTCGATGGCTTTCCACCAGCCACGCCGGCGGGGAATGCGCACGGTCAGCGCCGAGAGGGTGTGGATACCGTACGCCTGCAGTGCCCTGACGGTCCTCGGAGACAGCCACTGGTCGATGCTGTCGCTGATCTGGGGCTTCGGCGCCGGCAGCGTGGGCAAGAGCCGGATCGCGCGTTCGACGGCACCCGCGCGCCCCTGTCGCTCTTCGGGGGCGTGCTGGAACACGTCGGCCAGATCCGGCCGGTGGCGGCTGTTGGCGAAAACGATGAGCTGGCGGCGGATATGCCCCAGCATCCCTCGCGCTGATTGACCGGCGGCCTTGCGTGCCGCCAGGTAGTGTTCAACGGCCGCGCGAGAGCTGAGTCCCGCGTACCAGCCGCGCAAGGCAGCCAGCGAATCCGCATCGGGAAAGCCGACTGGGGTAGAACTCGAAGCCGTAGTCTGGCCCGTTTTCATATGGACAGGTTGCGATTCGAAAAGCGAGTAACGCGATAATAACGATTATTTCAGTAGAATCGAAAATGCCCCATGTTTCTACGAAACCTCAAGATAGCAAGAACGGGCCATGAGCAAGAAGAACAAGCTACTCAGCGTCCTATCCGACGCCGAACAGGAGGCCTTGTATGGCCTGCCGGAGTTCGATGATGCGCAGCAGCTGGAATATCTGGCTGTGACAGAAACCGAGTTGGCGCTTGCCAACAGCCGGCCCAGTCTTCATGCCAAGGTCTATTGCCTCTTGCAGATCGGCTACTTCAAGGCCAAGCATGCCTTCTTCAGTTTCGACTGGGACGAAGTCGAGGACGATTGCGCTTTCGTGCTGAGCCGCTATTTCCACGGCGAGGTGTTCGAACCCAAGGCGATCACCAAGCATGAACGCTACACCCAGCGCGAGCAGATCGCCAAACTATTCGGCTACTGGCCGTGGTCGGCCGCCTTCCTGCCGCAGCTCGAGCAGCAGGCCGCACGGACCGTGCGGCGTGACGTAACGCCGGGGTTCGTCGCCGCCGAGCTGATCGTCTGGCTCAATGAGCACAAGATTATCCGGCCCGGCTATACGACCTTGCAAGAGTTGGTCAGCGAAACGCTATCCGCCGAGCGCCGGCGCCTGGGCAATCTGCTGGAGCAAGCGTTGGACGAATCTGCCAAGGCCGCGCTGAGCCAGCTTCTGGTCCGTGATGACACCCTGTCGCAACTGGCGGCGCTCAAGCAGGACGCCAAGAATTTCGGCTGGCGCCAGATGGTCCGCGAGCGCGAAAAGCGCGCCACGCTGGAGCCGCTGCACGCAATCGCCAAGACACTGCTGCCTAAACTCGACGTCTCGCAGCAGAACCTGCTGTACTACGCGAGCCTGGCAAACTTCTACACCGTCCACGACCTGCGCAATCTGAAGGCCGATCAGACCCAACTCTACCTGCTGTGCTATGCCTGGGTACGCTACCGGCAGCTCTCCGACAACCTGGTCGATGCGATGGCGTACCACATGAAGCAGTTGGAGGACGAAAGCAGCGCTGGTGCCAAACAATCCTTTGCCGACGAGCAGGTGCGCCGTCAGCAGGAAACGCCGCGGGTAGGCCGCCTGCTGTCACTCTACGTTGATGATAGCGTGGCCGATCCCACGCCCTTCGGCGAGGTGCGGCAGCGCGCCTACAAGATCATGCCTCGCGATACGCTGCAAACCACGGCGCAGCGTATGAGCGTGAAGCCGGCGAGCAAGCTGGCCTTGCAGTGGCAGGCGGTGGACGGGCTGGCCGACCGCATGCGCCGCCATCTTCGTCCACTGTACGTTGCGCTCGACCTCTCCGGCTCCAATCCAGACAGTCCATGGCTTGCCGCGCTGGCCTGGGCCAAAGGTGTTTTTGCCAAGCAGCAGCGGCTGTCGCAACGGCCACTCGACGAGTGGCCCGCGGCGACACTTCCGAAACGCTTGCGGCCGTACCTGCTGACCTTCGACGCCGACGGTAAACCAACCGGCCTGCACGCTGACCGCTACGAGTTCTGGCTGTACCGCCAGATCAGGAAGCGTCTCCAATCGGGTGAACTCTACCTCGACGACAGCCTGCAACACCGGCACTTCTCAGATGAACTGGTTGAGATGGACAGGAAGATCGATGTGCTCGCAAAAATGGAGATCCCCTTCCTGCAGCAACCCGTCCATGCCCAACTCGATGCGCTGACTGCCGAACTGCGCACGCAGTGGCTGGCGTTCAACCGCGAGCTGAAACAGGGCAAGCTGACGCACCTCGAATACAACAAGGACACGCAGAAACTGACCTGGCGCAAGCCCAAGAGCGAGAATGAGAAAGCGCGCGAAAAGGCATTCTACGAGAAGCTTCCGTTCTGCGACGTGGCCGACGTGTTTCGCTTCGTCAACGACGAGTGCAAGTTTCTGTCGGCGTTCACGCCCATGCAGCCGCGCTACGCGAAGAAGGTCGCCGACGCTGACAGCCTGATGGCGGTCATCATCGCGCAAGCGATGAACCACGGCAACCACGTCATGGCGCGCACCAGCGACATCCCGTACCACGTGCTGGATAGCGGCTACCAGCAGTACCTGCGCCAGGCAACGCTGCACGCGGCCAACGACTGCATCAGCAACGCCATCGCCACGCTACCGATCTTCCCATACTACTCGTTCGACCTCGAAACGCTGTACGGTGCCGTCGACGGGCAGAAATTCAGCGTCGAACGGCCGACCGTGAAGGCGCGCTATTCGCGCAAGTACTTCGGGCGCGGCAAGGGCGTGGTCGCCTACACGCTGCTGTGCAACCACATCCCGCTCAACGGCTACCTGATCGGCGCGCACGACTACGAGGCCCACCACGTGTTCGACATCTGGTATCGCAACACGTCGGACATCATGCCGACCGCGATCACCGGCGACATGCACAGCGTCAACAAGGCCAACTTCGCCATCCTGCATTGGTTTGGCCGGCGGTTCGAGCCGCGCTTCACCGACCTCAACGCGCAATTGAAAGAACTCTACTGCGCTGACGATCCAGCACAGTATCAGGCGTGCCTGATTCGGCCAGTCGGGAAAATCGACTGCGATCTCATCCATCGCGAGAAGCCGAACATCGACCGGATCGTCGCCACACTCGGGCTGAAGGAAATGACGCAGGGCACGCTGATCCGCAAGCTGTGCACCTACACCACGACGAACCCGACGCGGCGCGCGATCTTCGAGTTCGACAAGCTCATCCGCAGCATCTACACGCTTCGCTACCTGCGCGATCCGCAACTGGAACGCAACGTGCACCGCTCGCAAAATCGCCTCGAGTCCTACCATCAGCTACGCTCGGCCATTGCCCAGGTCGGCGGTAAGAAGGAACTGACCGGTCGCACCGACATTGAAATCGAGATCAGCAACCAGTGCGCACGGCTGATCGCCAACACGATCATTTTCTACAACTCGGCAATCTTGTCGCGGCTGGTGACCAAGTACGAGGCGGCCGGCAACAGCAAGGCGCTGGCACTCATCACAAAAATTTCGCCTGCGGCATGGCGGCACATCCTGCTCAACGGGCACTACACCTTTCAAAGCAGCGGCAAGACGATCGATCTCGATGCGATCGTCGCAGGCCTGGAACTGGAGTGACGGAATTTTCAGCGGTTCCGTGTTAGCAGCAGTGTAAAACTGACCCACCCCAGCGAAGTAAAACTGATCCACCTGGGCTAGTTTGGCGGCCTTTTCGAGGCCGTCGATGTTGACCCAGGAGCAAACCGTGGAAATCAGAGTTCTTGCCCGACAGGGCCACTCCATCCGGCACATCGCCCGCACGTTGGGGGTCTCGCGCAATACCGTGCGCCGCTACCTCCGCGATCCGTCGGTAGCGCGATACCAGCCCCGTGAACCACGCCCCACCAAACTGGGGCCATTTGAATCTTATCTGCGGCAACGGGTCGAGCAGGCCCACCCCATCTGGCTGCCTGCCACCGTCCTGAATCGGGAAATCCGCGCTCAAGGGTATGGCGGCGGTCTCTCGTTATTGCGCGCCTTCCTCGCCACGCTCAAGCCCGCCCGCCGCGAAGCAGGTCCGGCCGTCCGTTTCGAGACCGAGCCCGGACGGCAGTTGCAGGCTGATTTCGTGGTCTTGCGCCGGGCCAGATCCCCCATGTCGGCCTTCGTCGCCACGCTGGGATACAGCCGCATGACGTTTGTCACCTTCGTACCGGACGAATCCTTCGAGTCCGTGCGGGACTCCCTGTTGCTGGCTTTTGACTATCTGGGCGGTGTGCCCCGCGAGGTGTTGTTCGACAACATGAAGACCGTGGTGCTGGAACGCGATGCCTACGGTGACGGCAAGCACCGTTTTCACCCCGGCTTGCTTCAACTGGCCGATGACCTGGGGTTCCGGATCCGGCTGTGTCGCCCGTATCGGGCCCAGACCAAAGGCAAGGTCGAGCGCTTCAATCGCTACTTCCGCGAGAGCTTCTACAACCCGTTGCTGACCCGGATGAAGGGCACGGGGCTGCTGCTCGATTGTGCTGCTGCCAACCGACGCGTCCGTGACTGGTTGGCAGACGAGGCGAATGTGCGGGTCCACGCCACCCTGAACGAGCGCCCCATCGACCGTTGGCGGCAGGAGCGGGAACACCTGCAACCCTTGCCATCCCGTGTGCGGCGCGACGAGGCCCCCCTGCTGGATAACAGTCTCCGCCCGGTACCACTGGAATCTCTCCAGCACCCACTGTCTGTCTATGACGCAATTGGGGAGGCCTGCCGATGAACCTCCAGCATGAGCGGATCGACGCCCTGTGCCAGCAACTCAAACTCGAACGGGTGGCAACGCATTACCCCGTCCTGGCGCAGCAGGCGGTGCGCGAGGACTTCAGCTTCACCGACTTCCTGGAACACCTGTTGCGGCATGAAGCGGGGTGTCGCCAGCAGCGCAGCCGCGAACTGCTGACGCGGATGGCTTGCTTCCCGGGCATCAAGACCCTGGAGGACTATGACTTCAGCTTCAACCCCGGCGTGCCCAAGGCACTGGTGCAGGAGCTGGGCAGTCTGGCGTTTGTCGAACGGGCCGAGAACGTGGTGCTGATCGGACCCTCTGGCATCGGCAAGACCCACCTCGCCATCGCCTTGGGTTACAAGGCCGCGCAAGCCGGGGTCAAGACACGCTTCATCACGGCAGCCGACCTGATGCTGCAACTGAGCACGGCGCAGCGACAAGGGCGGCTGAAGGAATACTTCAACCGCGCCATCCTCGGTCCACGGCTGCTGGTGATCGATGAGATCGGCTACCTGCCTTTCGGACGCGAGGAAGCGAACCTGTTCTTTCAGGTGGTGGCGAAGCGCTATGAGAAAGGGGCGATGATCCTGACCTCGAACCTGCCGTTCAGCCAGTGGGCCGACGCGTTTGCCGGCGATACCACCCTGACAGCCGCGATGCTGGATCGGCTGCTGCACCATGCCCATATCCTGACCCTGAGCGGCGAAAGCTACCGCTTGAAGGACAAGAGGAAGGCGGGAGTGGTCAGGAAAAATTCCAAACCCGAATGATCCAGGTGGGTCAGTATTACTTTGGTGATTCAGGGGTAAAGTGGGTCAGTTTTCAGTTGGTGTTGACACCGGCGTACCCTCGGTGCTATCTTCGCGCCCCAATAGTCGGGGCTTGGCCAGGACTTCCTGAGGCCGTCCGTAACGTGGATGCCGAGGTCAGGCGAGGTGGCCGACCCATGAACGCCGACCTGATTCGTTTTTCAATAGCGCTGGACGTTGTGGTGCCAGGGACTTACCAACCCGATGTGTGCCCATCCGGGGCAGTTACAGCCGTTACAGCCTCTGGAGAGGGAGCGGCTTGCCGCTCGGTGATAATCCCAGCTGTAGCGGCCTGATTACATCCGGCCGCTACACCTAGCTCCACCTTCAAACAAGGAATATCGTTGATGTCACTGTATCGCCGTCTAGTTCTGCTGTCTTGTCTCTCATGGCCGCTGGCTGGCTTTTCTGCCACCGCGCTGACCAACCTCGTCGCGGAACCATTCGCTAAACTCGAACAGGACTTTGGCGGCTCCATCGGTGTGTACGCGATGGATACCGGCTCAGGCGCAACTGTAAGTTACCGCGCTGAGGAGCGCTTCCCACTGTGCAGCTCATTCAAGGGCTTTCTTGCTGCCGCTGTGCTGGCTCGCAGCCAGCAGCAGGCCGGCTTGCTGGACACACCCATCCGTTACGGCAAAAATGCGCTGGTTCCGTGGTCACCCATCTCGGAAAAATATCTGACAACAGGCATGACGGTGGCGGAGCTGTCCGCGGCCGCCGTGCAATACAGTGATAACGCCGCCGCCAATTTGTTGCTGAAGGAGTTGGGCGGCCCGGCCGGGCTGACGGCCTTCATGCGCTCTATCGGCGATACCACGTTCCGTCTGGACCGCTGGGAGCTGGAGCTGAACTCCGCCATCCCAGGCGATGCGCGCGATACCTCATCGCCGCGCGCCGTGACGGAAAGCTTACAAAAACTGACACTGGGCTCTGCACTGGCTGCGCCGCAGCGGCAGCAGTTTGTTGATTGGCTAAAGGGAAACACGACCGGCAACCACCGCATCCGCGCGGCGGTGCCGGCAGACTGGGCAGTCGGAGACAAAACCGGAACCTGCGGAGTGTATGGCACGGCAAATGACTATGCCGTCGTCTGGCCCACTGGGCGCGCACCTATTGTGTTGGCCGTCTACACCCGGGCGCCTAACAAGGATGACAAGCACAGCGAGGCCGTCATCGCCGCTGCGGCTAGACTCGCGCTCGAGGGATTGGGCGTCAACGGGCAGTAAGGCTCTGAAAATCATCTATTGGCCCACCACCGCCGCCCTTGCGGGCGGCATGGATTACCAACCACTGTCACATTTAGGCTAGGAGTCTGCGCGGCAGAGCCGTGTGACCGGTTTTCTGTAGAGCACTGACGATGGCGGCGGCGCTCTCTGCAATTGGCAAGGCGTCGGCGCCAAGGATACCAATCTTGCGGCGCGCGGCGTGTTATGACGACTGGGGTGCATTTGAGCCGCCCCATTTAACCTTCGCCCTCACAGATACGCCATTCGCCTCAGATTTAGCGCCATGCAGACGAGCTTCCACTCGGCTTGCACCTTGTCCAGGCCCCTCATGCTGAACTGACGCAATCCCATCACCGCCTTGATCCAACCATTCGGAGCCTCCACGATCGACTTGCGCCGGCGGTAAGCTGCATCGCCTTGCTCCGTTTTCAATTTCGCCGCAATCGCCGCCGTATGCGGATGGGTCTTGGCATTGACCTTGGCATCTTCACGTCCCTCGCGGCCGAGGGCAACGATGACATCGCCGTGGTGATCGGCGACCTTTGCCAGAACAGCCTCACTACGGAATCCCGCATCCGCCAGCGTCTGGGCCGGCATTTCTCCGGTGTTGGCCTGAACTGCTGCCAGCATGCCCAGCAGCGCCTGACTGTCCGCGGCGCAGTTGGTCAACTCCGCCGCCACGATGATCTGGTGCTCGGCATCGACCGCTGTGTACCCGTTGTAGCTCTGCTCGGAGCCACCACCGGCGTGTTTCATGATCCGGCTGTCCGGATCGGTGAAGCTTTCCTGATCACGGTCATCCGGCACACCAAACTCGCGTTTGTACGAGCCACCGCCCTTGTCCGAGCCATCCGGATGGCGAGGCCGGCGGCCATCGTCTTCGCTGCGCCCCCGGGCCTGGTCCGCTTCACGCTGGCGCGCTTCCAGGCGCGCCTTTGCCGCCTGGATCGCCTCCAGGCGCTTCTCGCGGCGAGAAATCTCGGCAGGAATGTCCAGCTCCGGCTCGTTACGCTCCTGGTCGTCGGTAGCCTTGGCGCGATCAAGCAGCGCCTTGATCTCGCAATGCAATTCGTCCTCGGCCGGCTTCATGCGCTTATAGCTCATCGCCTTGTGGCGGCTGGCGTTGGCTTTTACCTTGGTGCCGTCGACCGCGATCGTGCCAAGCTTCACCAGCCCACATTCGCGCGCCAGTTGCACCACCTGAACGAACAAATTCTCAAGCTCGGTCAGGTGTAGGGCACGGAAGTCACTCAGCGTGCGGTGGGCCGGGAAGTTTCCAGCGGCCAGCACACGCAACGCGACATCCTCGTACAGCTTCCTGGCTAGTTTGCGCGAAGAGAAGACGCCGCTCGCGTAACCATAGATCAGCACTTTGACCATCATCGCCGGATGAAACGGCTGATTGCCCGGACCACCGCCGGCATACCGGGCGTGGAATGCGCTCAAGTCCAGCGTATCGACAGTCTCGCTGATGAAGTAGGCAAGATGCCCTTCAGGTAGCCACTCTCCCAGAGAAGGGGGCAGCAGATAGGATTGGTCGGGTCGGTAAGGAAGGTAACTGGCAGCCATCCCCGTATCGTCCTCGATCTTCCGCCGATTTGGCTTCTGCCGCGCAGGCTCCTAGGCCACCGTAGCTAAACATACGAGAAAAACCGCTTCTTGAGCGCTCTCTGAGACCACCTTGCCGACAACGCAGAAACGGTTGCGGAAAAATCGGCGTTTCCGGCGTACGCCACCCGACCTGGACGAACTATTGCGGACCTGGAACTGGAGTAGCGGAATTCCCCGGGGTTTCAGCGTCGCGCCACAGCGCCTCAGATAGATGCGGTAGCCTTTGGCGGGTCGTCATGCCGCGGACCACCCCCCCAAAAAATTCCACAATGCGGAATGGCGGAATTTTCTGGGGTTCCCGCTTACCCCCCCGTTCTGGACGCCATGCTGGCCGTTATCATCCGTGACGCCAGAAAGATTGGGCAGAAAAAACGGCTCCGCTCGCTGAAGGATCTGGATAAATCTGCATTGGCGCTCGCCAGCGCATGTTCGTACCTGCTGAAAGAAGAAACACCGGACGAATCGATTCGTGCTGAGGTGTTCAGCTACATCCCAAGGCAAAAGCTGGCTGAAATCATCACGCTTGTCCGTGAAATTGCCCGGCCCTCAGACGATAATTTTCATGAAGAAATGGTGGAGCAGTACGGGCGCGTTCGTCGTTTCCTGCCCCATCTGCTGAATACCGTTAAATTTTCATCCGCACCTGCCGGGGTTACCACTCTGAATGCCTGTGACTACCTCAGCCGGGAGTTCAGCTCACGGCGGCAGTTTTTTGACGACGCACCAACGGAAATTATCAGTCGGTCATGGAAACGGCTGGTGATTAACAAGGAAAAACATATCACCCGCAGGGGATACACGCTCTGCTTTCTCAGTAAACTGCAGGATAGTCTGAGGCGGAGGGATGTCTACGTTACCGGCAGTAACCGGTGGGGAGATCCTCGTGCAAGATTACTACAGGGTGCTGACTGGCAGGCAAACCGGATTAAGGTTTATCGTTCTTTGGGGCACCCGACAGACCCGCAGGAAGCAATAAAATCTCTGGGTCATCAGCTTGATAGTCGTTACAGACAGGTTGCTGCACGTCTTTGCGAAAATGAGGCTGTCGAACTCGATGTTTCTGGCCCGAAGCCCCGGTTGACAATTTCTCCCCTCGCCAGTCTTGATGAGCCGGACAGTCTGAAACGACTGAGCAAAATGATCAGTGATCTACTCCCTCCGGTGGATTTAACGGAGTTGCTGCTCGAAATTAACGCCCATACCGGATTTGCTGATGAGTTTTTCCATGCTAGTGAAGCCAGTGCCAGAGTTGATGATCTGCCCGTCAGCATCAGCGCCGTGCTGATGGCTGAAGCCTGCAATATCGGTCTGGAACCACTGATCAGATCAAATGTTCCTGCACTGACCCGACACCGGCTGAACTGGACAAAAGCGAACTATCTGCGGGCTGAAACTATCACCAGCGCTAATGCCAGACTGGTTGATTTTCAGGCAACGCAGCCACTGGCACAGATATGGGGTGGAGGAGAAGTGGCATCTGCAGATGGAATGCGCTTTGTTACGCCAGTCAGAACAATCAATGCCGGACCGAACCGCAAATACTTTGGTAATAACAGAGGGATCACCTGGTACAACTTTGTGTCCGATCAGTATTCCGGCTTTCATGGCATCGTTATACCGGGGACGCTGAGGGACTCTATCTTTGTGCTGGAAGGTCTTCTGGAACAGGAGACCGGGCTGAATCCAACCGAAATTATGACCGATACAGCAGGTGCCAGCGAACTTGTCTTTGGCCTTTTCTGGCTGCTGGGATACCAGTTTTCTCCACGCCTGGCTGATGCCGGTGCTTCGGTTTTCTGGCGAATGGACCATGATGCCGACTATGGCGTGCTGAATGATATTGCCAGAGGGCAATCAGATCCCCGAAAAATAGTCCTTCAGTGGGACGAAATGATCCGGACCGCTGGCTCCCTGAAGCTGGGCAAAGTACAGGTTTCAGTGCTGGTCCGTTCATTGCTGAAAAGTGAACGTCCTTCCGGACTGACTCAGGCAATCATTGAAGTGGGGCGCATCAACAAAACGCTGTATCTGCTTAATTATATTGATGATGAAGATTACCGCCGGCGCATTCTGACCCAGCTTAATCGGGGAGAAAGTCGCCATGCCGTTGCCAGAGCCATCTGTCACGGTCAAAAAGGTGAGATAAGAAAACGATATACCGACGGTCAGGAAGATCAACTGGGCACACTGGGGCTGGTCACTAACGCCGTCGTGTTATGGAACACTATTTATATGCAGGCAGCCCTGGATCATCTCCGGGCGCAGGGTGAAACACTGAATGATGAAGATATCGCACGCCTCTCCCCGCTTTGCCACGGACATATCAATATGCTCGGCCATTATTCCTTCACGCTGGCAGAACTGGTGACCAAAGGACATCTGAGACCATTAAAAGAGGCGTCAGAGGCAGAAAACGTTGCTTAACGTGAGTTTTCGTTCCACTGAGCGTCAGACCCCATATTCACCGGCGACCTCGGCCAGCTTCCCGAATAATACTACGCGATGCCATTCAGTCTGCTCTTTCATCTCACCAGTTTGTTTGTCACGCCAGCTTTCTGACGTGGCTAACGTGATATTGGCAACTGCGCCGCCGTTCGGCATATAACGCACTTCAGGATCTTGGCCTAAATTGCCGACCAGAATTACTTTATTAACACCTCTTGAAGCCATGATAATCACCTTTTTTGTATGAAGCCTATTTCATTACGATCCTACCAGCGAATACGCCCATACTTGCTCATGATTTTATCAATAACATCAGCAGTAGCCGCAGGACACCCATTCAGGAACGACTTACGGGCATTAAAAGTACGACTTGGATTAAATGCCCCATGTTTTTTCTTTATAATGCTGAAAAATTTCCGTTCAGCACCACTGCATTCACTACTACTGTTACCTGTAGCCTTACCATACATACATAAAACCACTGTACATGGATCACTATTATTTACAGGTTCAGAAACAACATCACCCAAATCAACATCATCATAATTTTCATCGGCATAAGCCGCTTGTAACGGCAAGAAAATACAAAGTAACGCACTGATAATTAACTTTTTCATTTAACCCCCAAGCATCCCCATGATGCGTTTAACATAGTCTTGAGTTTCTTTATATGGTGGTACATCACCATATTTATCTACTGCTTTTTCCCCGGCATTGTACGCAGCAAGAGCCAAGCGTAAATCGCCATATTTATTTAATAAATGTGAAAGAAAACCCATTCCAGTTTTTATATTTTGCTCTGGGTCAAAAGGATCAATACCCTTTGAATCCGTATGAACAGGCATTAATTGCATCAGCCCTTTAGCACCTGCCTTGCTTATAGCGTTAGGATTGAATGATGATTCTTGCTGTATCAATGCCTTTATTAATTCCTCACTGATATTATATTTTTCAGCGTACCGTGTAATTATCTCGGCTATATCTGCCGGAATGTCACGGCGAACACCATTAATTACAGGATGAGATACAACCGCTTTAATTTCTTTTACGACTTCTTTCTGAATAGTCGCCAGTTGATCAAGAGAACGTGTTTTACCCCATGATGATTGCATCGCTTGTGTCCACTGAGCTGATGCGCGGGGTTCATCGCCATATCTCTCACTGTTGTAGCTTACCGGCACAACTGATTGTGCCGGTTCTGCCGAATCGCCATAAAGCGAAGCGTATAATAACTCCGCGTCACTGGCGGCCAGAGTCTGACCGCATACAGCAAATAGCATCATCAAAAGGGTACGTTTTTTCATGGAGCAATACCTGGAGCTGTGACGTTCTGACGTTGCGGCTCGTTGCCAAGCCCTTCTGGAACCGTCAGATCGCGATAAATTACGTGCCGTTCTGATAATTCGAATAGCTGGCCGCTTCCTCCCTTCATCGTCGTGGAACACCCTGATATCAGCGCAACTGTAGTTAAAATAAGAATAATTTTTTTCATGGCTATTACCTGTTGTTCTGGAATGAAACGAGGTGGTGAGCATGATCAACTACAACGTAGTTATCGAGGCCAACCAGAAGTTGCAGCGCATCTAAAACCGGCATTGTGCGGTGAACATACGCAATCGGCGGAATAGGCTTATCAACCAGCAATGCCGCCTCTCTCGGAGCTGGATAGCTTGTAACGAGGCGATACCCCGTAGGCTCAAGCAAATAATCAATAGCCTGACGTACCGTTTTTACATCCTCCGGCCAGACAGTACGCATATATACAGTCAGTGGATCGACAAACTGGTAACGCGGGTCTTTGGCGTTAGCTGGTATCGAGCCACCATTAGTAAATGACCCGTTCACATTAACGTCATAGCCATACATTGGGCGGCTTGAGGTCGTAGACACTTCCGTAACAGTGTAAGGTTTTACCGCTGATGAGCCGCTCGTCGTTGTGCTGCTGCCAGAAAATGGATTACGCGCGGCTTGTGTGACCAGTGGAAGCGCCAGTAAGCAAAGTACGGCAGCGGTTTTAATTGACATAGTTTTCATAGAGAACTTTCCACGGTTTAATAAACATTTCATCTTCGGTAATGATGCGAATTGGCGCACCGGCATGAAGCGTTACAGTAGGTACAATTTGCAGATATTTTTGAGCGATACCGGATGCCTGATTACGCGCCCCTTCGCCAAAATTACCGGCGAAACTCTCGTTACCATCACCGGAACCTTCATAGCTGGTTTTAGTGCCAACCAATGCATACGCAGCAACACCCATTATTTGAGCGACAAGATGGCGATCCACCTCATCACCCTCAACTGCCGGGGTTCCCATGCGATCAAGAACGCTGGCCTTACGAAAATCAATTCGGTTTCCATCTGGCAGAACTAACCATTGAACGGTAAAAGCAAGGCGGTTCTGGATAACTTCATTAACCCCGGATGCGCGGATTGCTTTAATGGTTAACTGGCTACCCTTAGGAGCCAAAATATAGGAGTTAGTAGCGTCATAAACATCATGCGTAATCATTGCTTTCATTGTTCCACCGGTATAATCAGAAATAGCGGTGTACGTCGTAATAGCGTTAATTTCAGCGCCAACCGGTAATTTCTCTTTACCTTCGACACTGGCCTGATATTCATTGTCTGCCGGATAACCAACTACCCCGCTCGGAACTTTGGATGCAGTGCTGCTACCGCCAAAATCACCGCCGCCGCCAACTGCCTCCCCTGCAATCTTCTGTTGTGCAGCCAGATCAGCTTTCGCTGCGGCAAGCCCCTGAGCGCCAGTATCAACACCCTGAGCCTCTATCATGGATATACGGCTTTGTAAGGCGCTGCGTTGCTGGTCTAATTCAGCAATTCGCTGGGCATTATTATTTTTCCCGCCAGAAAGAGAGGATGTGCTGCTTGTCCCCATAGAACTGGCAGGACGAGAGATAGCTTCACCGGAGTCGGCATATCGTGTCTGCCTTGCTTTAAGCGCACGTTCAACTTCCTGCGCCTTAAAGCGGGCTTCTACATCGCCAATTAAATCTTTCTTGCGATCGCCTGTACCGGTACTACCTTCTCCAGTAGCACCGCTGGCGCTTGCCGATGAAGTTTTAGGGAGCGATACATCAAACGGGCTTTTCTTGGGTTCTGAGGATTTATCTCCCTGTGCCAGAGACTTCTCACGATTATTAAGCAGCTTCTGAAAACGATCAGGATCGTTATCAGCAGCAGATTTTTGTTGCGCTGTTGGCTCTGCTTTCTTTACGTCTTCCTTCTTATTATGATTAACAATATTGTAAATCATATTAATAAAAAGAAATAAGGTAATAGTCCCGACAGCAACAATAAGATAAAGCTGACCTTTCTTTTTATAGGTCGCTGGCTTTTCATCAATGCGGGTTTGACGTTCTTCCATAATTAGGATTCCCCATTGGTGGCGTTATCAGCTCTTTTAATTTCCAGCTCAACACCATCTAATGTAAGAGTAAATTTAGGATAGATACCTGACATAGAATAAATAGCATAAGCATCATCGTATTTAGTCGGGACAATAGCTTTTTTCCCTCCAACCTCTGCCTGTACAGCCATTAATCCA
>NZ_CP026242.1:0-355789 GCF_002903305.1 Citrobacter freundii complex sp. CFNIH9
GTCTGAAGTTCTTACCGTCAATTATTTTGGGGTCCTTTGCTCCGTGAGCATCGGAGTCGGCAACATCGTAGCCGAGCTCATCAAGCGCATTCATGATGATGCGGAACGTATTGCCTTTATCGTGACTCTTCAGATTTTTTACGTTCTCCAGAACGAAAATGGCAGGCTGTTTGGCTCGGATGATCCGGGCAACATCAAAAAAAAGGGTCCCCTGGGTGTCGCATTCAAAGCCGTGCTTTCGGCCAAGGGAGTTCTTTTTGCTGACACCGGCAATACTGAACGGCTGGCATGGGAAACCTGCGAGCAAAACATCATGGTCTGGGATGGATGCATCGATAGAAGCATAGGCCTGGTCATCCGAAACATCGGGAAGATTACTGAGTGTAATGTCCCGGATATCTGAGTTGAAATGGTGCTCAGTCTCGTCACAGTACCAGTTTGCACTGTAAGTCCGTCGGGAGAACTGATTCCACTCACTGGTGAACACACATTTTCCGCCGATGGCGTCAAAACCACTCCGGAGGCCACCGATCCCAGCAAACAAGTCAATAAATCGGAAAAACTTCTGGTCATAGTCCGCTGGCCGAGAGGGGAGCAACGTTCGAAGATAACGATATCCTTCCTGGGTGATTTGGCATTCATTAACTGCACCTTTAATCTGGCGAATAAGCGTTCCCCTCGACCATTCGCTGCCGGTTGCAGCATTAAGTTGCTCAGCCAAATCCTTCACGTCGTAGATGCTTGCAACCTGCACCAGTAATTTATGGATAGAGGAAGGTGTCTCATCATTAAGCAATGCTGTTATTGCAGGCTCAGTTCTATCGTTGTACATCCTTACTCCGTGAAATGTGATTAATTTAGGTTCTCAGACTACCACGCGGTGAAAATTCAATTTTTTGTTAAAGGCCTTTATTTTCATCTCCTGTATTAAAATTTTTATCCACTCAAATTGCCTCCGTTAACAGAAAATCGCCGAGTTTCTAATTGGTACAATAAGCGCGTCAAATCACACGACTTATTTGTTACTACGAACCATCTAATTCAGGGAGAACGTATGACTCTTTTGAAAAAGTTACTTTTGCCGACATTAATCGTCCTTTTCCCGGTGGCAACTCTTGCTACCCAATCATCATTTGAAGCGAAAGTGGTAAAAATTATCGACGGGGACACAATCACCGCGCTCGATGGTCAGAATACAAACATCAAAATCCGCTTGTACGGTATTGATGCCCCCGAAAGTAAGCAGGCCTTTGGACAAAAGGCTAAACAAGCGTTGAGCTCCGCGATTGCTGCACAGAATATTACGGTAATAGACCACGGACCTGATATTTACGGCAGGATGCTGGGAACCATTTGGCTTGATGGTTATGACATAAACGCCTCAATGGTAGACAGTGGCTATGCATGGGTATACCGGTTTGACGGTAATGCCATCGTCCCAAACTATCTGAAATTCGAAGCTTCAGCGCAGAAAGCAGTTAAAGGCCTCTGGGTAGATCCGAATCCCGTTGCCCCCTGGGAGTGGCGCCAGCAAAACCAGAAACCTCAAAAGACGAAAAGCAGGGGGTGACCGCGATGACAAGACAACATCCTTTATTGAAAATTGCGCTTAATAACGATGGACATCTTTCGTGGCCAATTTTACCCGGACAAACTCAGCGCTGCCCAACGTGTCTGCGAGACGTTATTCCGGGTCCGGATGGGGATTTAGTACATCAAGTGGAGGAGGGCGTTAACCCCTGCACGCCATCTGTAGATGTTGTCATTTCAAAGTCGATCATTGAACTCCTCAGCGCAGGTGAGCGCCTATATGTTAACCCAGTTAAGAACGCGAATAGAACACTGGCCCCATCGTTTATCTTTCTGCACAAAGACCAGCAACTTCGACCATTTATAAATACGGACTATCAACCAGCAGGGGCCACCTGGAGAAGTGATAAAGGGAACAGACTTGGTCTTTTCTATATGGATGAGCGAGCGTCTAAAATTAATAAGGACCAGTTCGATTTTATTGCTGTAATAGACCCATCTACTTTTCAAGCAGAATTTGAGACCTTATGGTCCATGGGCGAATTTGATAACCCCCTTACCGCGTTACAGCACTCACTGGTTTCAGAGAATATGTCATCTGTCTGGGTGAAATGGCCTGTTAAAAACCTGCAATCGAGGAAAGAATCGGTGAAGTCCGATTACTGGTATGACTATTATACACCTCACTACCCAGAGGAGCAGGCAGCTTGCACGGCAACCGTGATTGGAATAGACGGAAATGTATCCGGGGAAACTATTTACATGCTCCAGATCGCCCTAGACCGGTCGACAGTTGAGTACCAGCTTGTAAAATCGCTAGGGGTCATATTGCTACTGGATAATACGGGAAATTTGGTATCGGAGGCGCAGCCTCACTTTGATATAATCATCAAAGCTTGCATCTCGGGCGTCAGAGACTTTGTACGTCAAAATCCTCGAATGCGGAGTGTGGAGCATCAGATTACCAGTGCAATGCCTGGTTAGTTAAATCATGAAGGATTTCCAATGACATGCAGCCGGTTGAGTTCTGATTCGATTGACGGGTTCACCTTTTTCATTTCGCCTCACGGTCAGGGATGTAGACTGTCTGTCGAACCTGAATACCGCCGCAATGGAACACAAAATTTCGATGGCTGGTTCCCTCGATATTACACTAAGCCACAATACGCTAAAGCAGCATTGACACGGTTTCTTGGGGAACCTGTTAATTGGTTGGATTGTAATGACCATAATTAGGGCTTTCAGACAGTTAGCCAACAAAAAAATCTTTAACTCACCAACAATATTGAGAATTACCAAATGGAAAATCTGGATGTTGTATCAGCGGTAGATTTTTACTTAGAAAAAGCATTTTATTTATTTGGATTCATAATGTTAGGTATGGCATGGCTTACTTTCCGTGCTGGTTCAACTTATCAGCATTTTAAAAATGCTGATAAGTTAGTCAGTGAAGGTAGAGGATCTTTCTCAAGCGGTGAAGAACCTGAAATGATCCGGCGACTTAAGTTCCAAACATTGATCTGGTACATTGCTAATTGTGTGGTGTTAGCACTATCCACTATTGTTTTTGGGTATCTATTTTATCTACTTCACAGTTAATCAAACAAGGAGATATTTTTATGCACGAGAATCAGGCACATCAAATAATTGACGCACTAAGTAAAGATAAGTATATCTACATTGCCCTTATGATTTTAGTCATTCACCTCTTGATGAAGCAAGTGAATAAACATCACGATAAGCTTGTAACTTCAAGGCGTATTTATGATGACCATAAATCTGGCAAAGCACTCGATGAAACACCAGCCGAAACCTTGACCATGATGAAAAAAAGCTTTATTTCCATCGTAGTTAACTTATTTTCAATTATTAGCGTCACGGTACTGGCTGCATGTTTTTTCATCTATTTTTAGTTCAGTAATGGTACAGATAGTTCCGCTGGTACCTATGGCGGTCTATCTGTATGAGTTTAAAAAATTTTTCTAGTAACGAAGGACCTAAAATGATTAGGTAAGAACGGGGTAAGCCCGTCCTATGTCCTGGATGGTGATAATGCAGGTTGCCCACAGGAAAATCATCATGGAAATCCCAAATCCCAAATCCCGTGCCAGTGCGTAATCCAAGAAGTAAAACGTAACCCATTGATTTATATGTCAATGCAGTTTTAAAATGTCACCTCTTTCTGCAAGATAGAAAGGGCACTTAAAGCTCATGTTTTGGTTGCGGTTCAACTTGTAAGGAGGTGTATAATTTCCTTGGGATTTTTCTAACAAAGAAGGATTACAGGAATGAGTGGGAATTACTGTGCATTTTATGTTGCTGAGCCTTTTCATGAGGGCGCTCTGGGAGCTCATGCTACGAAAGACTTCGTTTATTACAACACACTGAGAATGTGGAAAGGAGCGGACTCCGGTTTCCCTTTTACCAATTCACACGATACAACTTATAACGTTCGTGATGGCAGTAACTGGGAGCAAACTTTAATGCCTCGCCTCAGACAGCGTCTGCGGAATTCTAAGAATATTATTCTATTCCTGAGTGATCGAACTATAAATTCTCGCGCTCTACGAGAAGAAATTGATTACGGTATTAATTCCTTGGGGCTTCCTGTAATTGTAATATACCCTGACTATGACACAAAAGAAAGTTTGCTAGTTAACAACATTTTAAAGCAGCAAATACAAAATTTATGGTCTAAGATTCCCGCATTCAGAGATTCAATGCATTTAGTTCCCACGTTGCATATCCCAATGAATAAAGCTCTTATCAGACAATCACTGGCAGATAGTAAGTTTATGGTGAAAACCAAAACTGTTCCAGATGTATATAGATATAGCGCATAATGTAACTTAAGCGCCGATTGTGGCGCTTTGTTTTTGCATAGATATAGGAATATTAAATGTCTAAGGTTAGTCTCTGTGACAAGCAGGTTTTCAATGAGTTTAAGGGATATGCATCATTATTGTTCGGTTTTATCGGTGCAGTTGTTATTTTTGTCGACATTCCTGCAAATCAAAAAATTGCGGCAGGTTTAGCTTGCATTGCAGTGCTTATTATCGCCTATCTTTGGTTATGGTACAGAGCAAATAGCTTGAGGGAGATTAATCTAACCATTGAGGAAAGTACTGTTATCATTAAAACAGGAGATATCTTCAAACAGGAGGGTTTGAAAGCGATCGCTTTCAATGAATATTTTGATACTCAGGTTGATGAGCGAATTATTGCCGGAAGTAGTCTCAATGGTAAATTTATCAACGAACATTTATCTTGTACTGTAAGTGAGTTGGATGATTACATTAGTAACTATAGGTTCGATGCCGAAGAGATAAAAGATAGAAATGAGGAAAGGATTGAAGGTAAAAAGCAAAAATTTGAAATTGGCACTATTTGTGTTTATGGTGATTACATACTCACTGCGCTATCTAAGTTTGACGAGCACAATGTAGCTCATCTCACAATGCCTGAGTATTTAGGTTTTCTAATAAGTTTTTGGGATAAGGTTAATCGAGTCTATGCTCAAAAAAGTGTTTCTGTCCCAATCTTTGGGTCTGGACTTACAAGAATAAAAGGCCACAAAATTATCGATGAGCAAGATCTATTAAAGATAATGCTTTGGACTTTTAGGATAAGCGAAATGCGATTTAAACATCCAGCGAAATTAACAATAATGATCCATGAAGGGAAGATAGATAAAGTCAATCTTTTAGAATTAAAGACAGCAAGAAATGGCTTGTGATTAAATTAATGATGAAGGCCTAAGCAATGGCCTTCGTAAATTAAATACCATTGACAATCCATTCAATTGCACCAGGGGTGCGAATCCAGGATTTTAAATTATTATTCACGTAATATATGGCTTCATCCATTTCACCTAACGTAATATATCCACTGTTAGACTTGGGCTGTAATCTGCACTTCGATAACAAGCCGGGGATGTGTCTATTAGAATCAATCGCAGCTTTAGCGATATCATTGGCATCTGGGGATGACTGCCGGTAGGCGAGGAGGGCGCGTGTATACTGAAGAAACGGGCGCATATCCCCAGGATAATCGTCCAGTAGCAAGGCCAGATCATCCACCATTTCAAGCTCAAGGTAATAGTTCGCTAATAAATGACGAATCCCCTGGTTATCGTTCGGGTTGAGCTTCAGCATTTCGCGGCAGTGAGCCATAGCCGGATAAAAATTACCTGACTCCCATAAGGCCTCAGCCAAAGCTGCTTTTGCTCTCATATATGGACGTGTTTCGACAAATCCCCAGAAACGTCCTGCGAACTCCTGAAAATCCTCGCCAAGAGCAATGCTGGCTGCGTACAAAGCCGTCTCCAGATTCCCGATTTTTGACTCAGGAGGTTCTTGAGATAACTCGCAGTAGAATGAGTATGCGTCAGCACAGAGCGGGGATTTCTTGATAGCTTTTCTGATGAGTTTCAGCACAACGTCCAGGTCATCAGTTTCCCAGGCATCGAACATGAACTCCTGAGCCGCAGCCAGATCCAGATGTAATTGCTCAGAACTGACAGCATTTTTATACAAATCAACGCGCTTTTTAGTCGGGAATTTAATCATCTCAAGTATCCTTTTGGGGGCTCACTGTTCCGGTACTTTGCAGCACTGATGGTCGATTCTATCGCTTTGAACTTGCCACAAACAAGCTCGGGTCTGCCAGAACGGGATTGATAGCCCGGAGCTGTTCCTGGACGCGCACCTGAGCCTTACGGCTGGGCGATTTTTTGCTTCGTTCCCGTTTGCCTTCGCTTTCCCGCTCATCCTGTTTTACCTGAGCCAGTCTGAGTACAGTCCCGAGACGTTTGTTATCGACAATCTGCCCCTGGTCGACACAGGCCAGCTTATCAAATGCCTGGCACTTAAGGCTCCGGTGTCCATAGTGGAAGGCGAGGGTGCCATCGGGATAGTCCAGTATTTTAATTTTTTCACCGGCAAGACGGCTATTTTCTTCTGTTGGGTCCATGAGATAAAGGATCTTATCGTACTGGAATGTCAGTGATTTCGACACGGTACGAACATCATGCCAGGCAAAGATGTCTCTTAACTCACCGGGGCTTTCCTGCACCGGACGATGCAAATCTTTCGGGAACCTGGCCGGACGTGAGAATCGGCGGTTAAAGTCTGCAATGAAAGTGGCAAGCCAGGCATTTGCAGCCTCAATGCCGGTAATACCTTCCAGACGCATTTCTTTGATCAGTCGATCCTGAAGCGTCTGATTCGCACGTTCCACGCGGCCTTTAGCTTCAGAGCTGTTGGCACATATAAGCTCGATTGCCAGGTCATAGAGCACACGTCCGAACTGGGTAACGGTGGTATTGCGGTTCTCCGGACCACTGACGCGAAATATTGCGTGTTTGTCACTGTACAGCGATACCGGTTTCCCATGCTGCTCAATGTATTCCCGGGTTGCCAGCATGTAGTCAAAGGCTGTTTCTGACTCGCTGAACCGCAAATGCATCAGGCGGCCGGTGGCATCATCGATAAATACCAGAAGGCAGCATTTTGGCGCACGGCCTTCAAACCAGTCATGGTGGGAGCCGTCGATCTGGATAAGTTCACCCAGGCAATCACGCCGATGTCGAGGTTGATAAACCCGTGACTTGCGACGAGCATGCGGAACCCAGAGTCCGTCCGACGTCATCCAGTTGCGGACAGTCTCGATTGAAAGCCGGATATCATGACGCTCTCTGAGTTTTTCTGCGGCCAGTGTGGGTCCAAAGTCGCTGTAGTTTTCACGTATTAGCGTGAGTACGCGTAGTTTGAGAGATTCGGTCAACCGACGGTTGCTGGGTTGACCGCGTTTGCGGCTGACAAGTCCTTCAGCACCAGAAACCCGGTAACGATTGATAAGCCGTTGCGCCTGACGTTCTGAGATGCCAAGCTGTGACGCTGCATCGCGACGGCGTAGGCGCTTTTCACAAACAGCCTGTATCACTGGCAAGCGATGAATTTCTTTATCTGACATGGTCACCAACATCCGTTGAGTCCCTTAGAATTGCATTCAGTTTAGCTTACTCTAAGGTGACGTTTCTATCTGGATAAAAAGTGACATTACTAAATGGTTCTAACATTATAAGTGCGTATAACGTGGATTATGTTAACCCAAAAACGTTTAATTGTAATGGATAGTCGAGTTGGGTATACTTTCGGGAAGTACTTCAATTCATAATATACCCATGACTGAACTCGTTGAAAGTAAGCTGTGCCGAAAATGCAAGACTCTGAAGAGCTTGTTAGACTTCGGAATTGACCGTAAAAGTAAGGATGGCCATAAGACTCGCTGCCGCCAGTGCGTAGCTGGCGAAAACCGGTTGTATAAATTGAATAACCGCAATGTAGTCAATGCAGCCAAGAACCGGTATCGTCAACGCCATACCGCCGAAATGGCCGACTATATGCGTTTGTATCGTGCCAGGGTCCGTGGAAGCCAGCTGGCTGACCGCCACCGTCAGCACCTGGAGTTTCACAAAGAAGTGAATATTCAGCTTCAATTTAGGCTCGGAGCCATCATGGCCTCTCAGTTACTTCAGAATGACAAAACTATAGAGATTGAAAAGTTACTTTTAAAGTACCTTAAATCGCCTGAATCTGCTTCCGGAAGAAAGGCTCTTAATGAAGCTAGGGGAATCGCTTTCAGAGCGAAAATATCATATGAGGCGTTCAATACTCTTTTGAATACATTGAACAGATCACGAATTTAGATGCCCCGTTAGTATAAATCGTGTTTCTAAAGGCTTTCGTATGTTTAAAAAAGGAAAAAGCTTAATAGCTTTTAGTGATTAAAATTACTATGCAGGCGAAATAAATGAGCAGATTTTATGATTTCAATGCGTTAGAACTAATGGAAATGGCCCCCATATCTATCTTCAGTCGTAACAAAAATACTGAGATTTTCCTGGATGATCAATTATTAGAGCAGGAACGTCGCCATTGCCTGTCGGTTCATATTTTTTGCAGAAAGCTCGAAAGATTTGAAGAAGAATTTAACAGCAATAAAAGTTCCAGAAATCGCTTGGTTAAGTTCCTTGAATCACAAGAATGCGATTTTATCTATGATATAGCTAAAGAGTGGTCATCTTACAATTTACAAAAAGTTCCTCAAAGCACAACTTATACGTACTTGAAAACACTTGTCGAACACATCAACGAACTCAAAAGTAAGTTTGGCATTATGAGTTATGCCACTTATCACAACAATTACATTCATAACTTAATTACGACAATCAATGAAAACCTCGTAAATATTAATTATGATTTATCCCTTATTACATCAACAAAGCGAAATTGGAATCTTTATCGAACTGAATTCGGACTAATTCTAGCGAACGGGATTAGGAAAGTATTACTTATTGATAAATTAGAACATTTGAAAAACAAAGATCTTAAGCCGGGACTTATTTTCTTCATTACAACGCCAGTGTCACAAGATGTCTTGCAGGATTTATTTTCACGTCACCAGCCTTACATTATGATTTATAGGAATGAAAAAGGCATTATAAAAACAGTTGAACCACTTCATCTGCTTACCGATGCTCTTTATGAAATCATTTCACTGGCTTCAAATATTAAAAATAAAGACTCAATGTTCTTTGAACCTAAAAATAAGTTAACCTCTATTATTGAAGAATTGTTTGAGCTCCAGAACCTTTTTGAAGAATACATGCGCCAGAGTTTTATGCAGGTCAGATTAAGTGAAAGAAACACACAATATATATATAATAAAATCAGATCACTTAAACATCAAGCCAATCATCTTGAGTTTGGAAATACAGAAAAAATACGGACGCTCGCTTTTAAACTAGGTGTATTAGCTGATTCATTTAATAATTACGATGTTAAAAGCAAGACAATCGACCTTCTGCCTAATACTATTTTCACTGGCATTCAGAACATTACCAGCAACAGTAATTTGTATCGTGTGAAAAACGACATTCTGTTTTATGAAAATAACCTTACAGCATCATTATTAACCTGGTTGAAAGCAAGCCTTGAACTTAAAAAGTTTATGGTGGTCCAGGAAGATCAGATCGCAAACGGGCGAAGTGATATTTCTATTTTCTCTTCAGGTGTGAGAGTTTGCATTATCGAATCCAAGTTAATACAAGAACATTCCACCGAAGTGCCAATAAAATCTGTAATAACAAAAGGAATATTTCAACTTTATACAAAGTATTCAGACTCTGTTGCTCAGTCATTTATCGTTCTGCCTGACCTATATCTGGTGTTATTCTGCTTTGACCATAAATTTGTGAATATTCGTAAACACACTGAATCAGCGCTTGAAGACTACCAAAAAGAAAACAGAAATATTAAACTTGAAATGATGCACAGCACCCATCATCAAACCATACGCTTTAGCTTGCGAGAGTCTGGCGGAATATTTGCGGATAAAGTCGTTTATATTAACTTAACTATAGCAAATCTCAGGACAAAGGATAAAAATTGAGAGACACAATGGTAACAGTGAATAACACACCTATACATCTCTCTGACCTTAATGATGCCTTTTTAGCGGTAGACAGTGCAAAGCTGGAATGCGATGGGCATACTTTAATGCTCAGCCATGCCTTGATGGAGGCTAAGATCCCACATCTTCGCTTCCTTGGGAAAGTTACCGTTAAGGGATGTGATTTTGTGCTCTCCCCCCACTTATGGTTGCAAATCGACGGCTTCACGGTGGACTACCGCCTCCGGATGTGGATTAACCTTTTCTGTGGCCCAGATAAAGCCTCAGGGGCGCCCCATGGCATTTTCAGCAGCCTTCATTACCCGAAGCATCATTATGAACCACTGAGGCCAGCACCGTGTAATCTACTAGCCCCAAATCTGCTCGATTTAATTACCGATGGATTCGCCTCAAAAATCTGCATCCCGGAATCTACGTTGGCATGGTATTCGACAGGACAAATGAAATAATGTTATCCGGTAAATAGTAGATAACTCCGGTCGTTAGGAAAATTGGCTTTGATAGGGTTACTTCAGTTCTTTTAGCCACGACTTTCTTTCAAAGGATGAATGTGAAAATATTCCCGTTTGAGGTTCAAAACTCTATAGCCGTTTTGAACCATCTCAGATTGTAATTTTACCATCGAGCTCTTACTGGCGAAGGTTCCAATGGTGAATGCGGTAAATCTGCTTAACGGAACCATTCCGGATGTCGCATACGATCAGCTTTAATAACTTGCGTGTTCAATTCAATGACTTCCGTCGGTGTTAAAATTAAGGCATCTGGATTCGAAATTAATGGTCGTAGAACCACCTCCCCTTTTTTATCATCTTTAGAACCGTAGATATTAATTAGAAAATGCATGCGTTGATTTAATTCTGATTGACTTACCCATTGCCTAAAAGTCATCGTTTGCTTTACATAATTAATAATAAGAGGGGCCAATTCAGTTTCTTCCGTTTGTGACAAAGCCTTTTTATTTGACATTTTCTTAAGGATTTTACCTAGCTTTGCCACACACATATGAATGCTTAACGATGTGGAAATTTTAGTGGTGTTAAAATCCTCCTGTGAAATGGAAATCAATCCAACATACTGTTTATAACAATCGTAGACATAAATAAAGTGTGATGTAAATGGGGTTGAATGATTAAAAACCCCCAAATTCCAGCCATATTGCTCTACTGTTAAAGAACTAAAATCTTTGTCGTTAATGCTCATTTATACTCCTAAGCGTCATAATTTGATTGAACTAGATTGTACGAAAGCTGAGTTCTAACCTTTGTTTTTATTTCCAAACAAATATACCACATCCTATATCCATCTCTAATAACCTCAACAACACAATTTCTGAGTTTAATTATTTTCATGAAATCAATAATTATGGTTTGTTACCTAGTAGTTAAAGATGGTTGGACGACTTCATGAAATTTTAGAAGCCTTCTGTCCGAACTGAAAACCCTTGCGACTCAGAATAGATTCATGTTAAAACTCGATAATGTACTTTCACAAATTTTCGTATTTTCCTTATTCGAAAGGTTTTTATTGATCTGTGTGAATCAAGTGCTTTGTTCAAGGTACTTGTTACCTGATACTAAAATTATTTTAAACGGGATTCTAGCCTTACCATTGTTCTGTTTACCGGAGACATTATTCGTGACTGACAAGACATCTATTTTAGTTCTTACGCCAATCCTGGAGCTTGCAGAAGAAGCCCATAAGTCCTTAAAAGAGAACCTTAAGGAAATTGGAACAAGTGACACAACCGGAACATGCATGTTCGCATGTATATTGGTTTGTAAATTTGCACGACTCAGAGGCATGGTCGCAAGTATACGCGGCGGGAATGGTACAGATAATGGAGGTCTTTTCAATGAGTATGGAGGACATGGCCACTACTGGTGTGAGCTGAGTGCTGGAGGAATGACTTTTTATATCGATATTGCTGCCGAGCAGTTTGGATACCCTTCTTTCATTGTCAAAAATGCCAATGACGTGTCGGACTTTCCGCGATATATCCCCGGCAACCAAGCTACAGTAGATGAACACGTGAGGCTTGCGTACACTGAAGGGATTCAATAGCCCTGCATTTTGTACCAGTTAATGTCAGTGCAATTCTTACTGTCCCATACAGTTTATGATGCCGCTGAACTTCCGCGCAAAGTTCCTCAAATGGATGAGCGGGATTGAAAATAAAGAGATTTAAAAGCGGGTAATTGAGTTATAAAGGAATGTTATTTATGCATTCTTGAACCAAATACACCGCTTCAGAATGGATCGCCGTAATCTTACATTGTAGGACTTTTCTTCCAGCTACCAATTTGTTCATGAATCTGTCTTTCAATTCTTTCCACGTGAGCATATAGCTCAGTGTAACCAGGCAGATTTTTGCCAATATCACCTTCCCACTGACGCGTTAGCAGGCTGACTTTATCTTTAAGCGTGGATAGCTGATTGAGTTGCTTTTTGGCAATCACAATCTCTTCCGAGTATAAATTTTTCTTAGCCATAACAGTACCATACTTCATAAAATTTAACTTAGGTAACGACGGCTATCTTTTAACACAATTCATCAGTATTGCAACATCTAAGTACATTTTAATCATATGCAAATTATGGATTGGCCAGTATCCAGCACTGTCCCCGTGATGTATTCATGTTAGCATATCTCCCGCTGCGCTTACTTACCTTTGGAAAGTTACTTTTTTCCGAAGCACCTGCTAATAAGATACCGTCATAGTGTTATGCATAAAGTTATATTTATTGTTCAGTATGATTTATCTATTTCCATACTGAACTTTTAGCTTAATGTTGCTCACTTAGCTTCGGGCTCTGATGACGTAACGCTTTACACCTTCAGGCGGTTCGGGCCAATCTGAATTTTCTCGGGACTGATAATTACGGTTTCTGTATTTGATAAATGCCTCAGCCTGCTCGATATTATCCAGCCTATACTGAAGGAATTTAAATGCGTCATGAGGCATATTCCCTGTAAGATCTTCAGCAGTATATGAATCACCCGTCACATCATACCAGTGACAAAGTACCACTTTCTTACCGTCTGCATCATAGATCGCGTTAAAATAATCACTCTCAAATTCATAGACATTGACGGGTTGATAACCGTCTCCGGGCTCCTGCCTTGTGACTTCATTAAAATTTGGTAGGCCATCATCATCCAGCAAATCCGGCGTCAGATAAACTTTATCATTCCGACTGACCATTGCCATGTGACATGCCCATTGATCATTCAGCATTGTCGGGAATTCCTTTAAATCACCGGCATGCCAGTTAACAATCTCTTCTGGCCGTTTGACAACAAACCGCTCCAGTTTCTTTGCCTTTCCTTCAAGCAACACAAACCTCAGACCTGAGTTTTTCTCTGCCATCGACAGGACCCTTGCTCGCGCTTTATCCGGGCATTCATACCAACTGGTATACAACTCCAGCAACAGCTCCCGTGTGTCATCATCCCCTGCCCGGGCATACATCCATTGCTCCGTTGAGCATGTCCCTAATGCAATTAGCTGTAATGAGTTTCGTGACTTAATCAAGCCAACCGGGAGGAACATATCCGGGGTTGTTACGTATTCCGCGCCAGAGTTGGAGTTGCATGCAATATAAGCATCTCCCCACATCTCAAAAAGATCGCTATATTCCTCATGTCCCGACTTGCCCATGGCCCCTTTCAGTAATTCCGCACCTTTTTCGCACATTTCAAATAGCTTTTGTTTTTCGGCCCACGAACTGAATACCGGTTTCATGGAGTACCATTTCCTAGACTGCTCCTCATCTTCCCAAAGGGTAATTTCGGATGCCGAACGCTCCGGCATAGAGACCCAGGATCTGCTGGTTTCCCGAATGTTTCGTTTTCCGGTTGCATAGACAACACGATGGACCCACGCATGAGCTTCAAGTCTGTTATCACACTCATAGGGTTTAGGCGCGATAAACGCGACGTAATTCCCTGACGAGTTGACCCCGGCCCGAAGCAGTTGCGATCCGGACGCAGTTACCTGCTCCTGAATGACCGATGCCATTTCGCTTGCACCCTGAGTGAGCCTGTAAAGTTGATTCAGCAGGGCCTGGCGCCCTTTTTCGAAACGCATTCCATCATCAAGCGAAACGCCACGGTTACCGGTCTTCCATGAAGCAATGCACTGATGAATCAGTTCATGAATGTTCACCGGCAGGCGCAACCCCGAATCCTGCATTGCAGTCAGCAGATATTGCCGGTGCGGCAATTCTCTTTCACGTTCCTGCTCCAGGAATTTGATTGCGGCCTTAAAAAATCGAATGTAAAAAAGGTGGTTACTCCGGAATTTGCGCTGCTGGATAAAACGGTTCAGTTCCTCCGGGCCCACTGCATCCAGGCACAGATATGCAAGCTCTGCTTCTCCCCGGCGCCACGGCCTGTAGCCAGAAACGTTTACCTTACAGTTAAACATCTTATCTGTTCTGTAGCGCTTCACCGCCACATCAACTGCCAGACTATCTCCCTGACGATACACAACCGCAGCAGAGACATTATTCTCTGGTTCAGCGATGAAGGAGTACCCTGAATAGCTGCTGTCCTCTTTGACGGCACCAGGTGCTGTTCTGGGGGTCATAAGCTCACGCCAGTTGCAGAGCAGCCGCGAGCCCGGTTGCATATAGGAGTTTTTTTCACTAATAAATTCATCGAGCGTCTGCGAGTCTGGTGATGCCAGCAGCCCTGTGCCGTCTTCATCGTGCAGAAAATGGAAGTACCGCTCCTGGAAGCTCAGATTCAGGAAATTAGCCTTTTCATGCTTGGGATAGAACTGACCAAAGAGAGCCAGCCGCTGGTCAAGACCAAACAGCATGATAAGCAGACGTCGGTAATGCAGAGCCATCAGGTCATGGGATTTGAGACGATCGGTATAGGCCACATCTTCAAATTTGATGGTGGTACCGTCAAACCCACGAAAGTGGCCCTGCTGCTCATCTTCAGACGGAAATAACCGTGATGCTCCAAGATGGCTTTCCACCGGGGAATAGATTTGTTTGATGTTTTGCCCGTTGCGGACCATCAGAAACACGATGCTGTTCTTTTCATTGTATTCTGAATTCGCCCAGGTATCACCATAGTCAATAAATCTGCGGGTGGTTACCATGACGAGTACACATCGCTCAGTCGGAAAAATTTGCTCCACCAGCCCAGGGTTATCTTTTAGCGCCTTGTGGAATGCGGAAAGACTCCTGAAATCAAAGTGTTCGTCGATGTCACACCAGGCTGAAAGTTCCTCATCCACTACGAGCTTCTTCTGACACAGCGTCAGCGGAATGCTGCTGTCAGCTGGCTCGCCTTCAGCAATATCGACTACCGTCACGTTTTTGCCGACGAATAATTCCAGCGTGAGAACACCGGCCTGAATTTTGTTAGCCTGCTCAATGCCCTCCTGCGTTCCGGCCAACTTGGCAGCGGCCAGCTCCGCATAATACGGATGCATTTTCTCCAGCGCCCGGGTAATAGCACCGGTACGCGACGTAATAATGTTAGCTACGGCACCGGCAATCTTCCCTTCCCGTTCCGCGACTTTCGCCATCAGAGAAACCTGAGCTTCGGAAATTCCCTGAGAAAGGGCATTCTGCACCGTACCCAGCGCCATGGTAACTGCGGCATCTTCTGCATTTCTGACGACCGGAAGCATTCTGTCGTCTGACTCGCCCCCCCTTTTACTGGCCTCTTCGTCTTCGATCCTTTTCATAGCCAGTTCCCGGAGATCTGAGGGATTTTTCAGTGTTTCGGTGAGACGCATTTGCAGGTCAGCAACCTCGTCCTGAATGCCTTTGAGCTCTGACTGACGGATCGATTCATGGTCGGGCTGATATTCAAACAAGGCGAGAAAATCGGCCGTCAGAAACCGATGTTCATTCAGTTTCTTGTCTTTCGTTGATTTTGAGCCGTTCTCAGCAACGACTTCAACGTTTACCCATTCCCCGTAGTGCCGAGGGTGGGCACGAAGGATGACGGTATGCAGATTGTCATCCACGTACCGCAACGAGTTGATGAGGAGTGTATCCCCGGCCGCAATCGCCTCTGCCGGAATATCGACGAGGGCGGACCAGTATTGCCCCGCCAGCAGAGAATGAAAACGTTCAAGGCGATCAATGTTAGTTTTGCTGACCAGGCCACCCATTCACTATACCCTCCGAATTTGTTTGTTATAAGCATCATACCAGATTGGATTGTCAGCCAAATAACCTGAAGTACGGGAAGAGGTAAAATAATTAAAATTGAGCCTGTCCAATTTATCAGTTTTGAACATGTGGATTAAACCTTCGTTAATTAAATCATCGGGGAATGACTTCATATATTACATAGGAAGGAGTTGAATAGCCCATTAAGTCATATATTTTAGAGACAGAAGCTTAACGGGCGAAATATTTTTTTACAGTCAACCAACGTCAGATCATTTTTTGGACTGAACGATTTCCCAGTATCTCTCGTTAACACTGGTTTCACAGCGAGAAGGTATGTCAGACGGGGATCTTGATCGAGTAACAAATGCCTCGATTACATTTTTCCCTTCATCTGACACTTCGGCATCAGGTAATCTTCTAAGAGTCTCGTTTAGTATCTTAGTAGCCCCATCTCTCATCTTAACTGGATTAGTTTCTCCGAGAAGTTCACCACACATTTTTGAAACAGCTGTTGCGTGCCCAAAGACAGGTACTGGATCACTTTTTTTATTCTGTGTTTCGCTGGCATGAACAGAAAATACCAGTGAAAATATTCCTGCCAATACGATGCATTTAATTTTCATTTGTTTCTCCATGACTATCACCAAGTTAAAAACATAATTTTTATACCACAATATTTTCTCAACCATAAACAGCTATTTCTGGTTGTGGATCATAATTATTTCATCCCGGCGTTAAACTGACGCCGGGAACAGAATCCGGCCGGAATTTTCAAGGCATAGATAAATTGTTATCACGCCAATATTGATGCATGCCTGCAACCCATTGTTTCGAGATTGCCGACATCGTCTCTGCCAGGACACGCATACATTCAGGTGTGAATAACCGGACTGGCTCCCCCAAATCGTCACTCACAGTGATGATGTGCTCCAGGATGTTCCCGTGACATAAATTGTGACGAACCCTCACGATTTCCGCATAGGGCCTTTTCGGGGCACCTTCAGCAATCTTGGTCAGCAGATCCTGCTCCTCGGGAAACGCCAGCAGCGTCACCGGCATACCAGCCATGTGCGCCCTTCTCATTAGGGCATTACTGAGTGTGGCCATATCACTTAAATCCACCAGCGTTGCGGCTGGCTGCGAATGCGCCTGTGACTCCATCAGTTCAAGCGTCACCCTCAGTGAGGTTTCAATCCCGTTCAGGAAAGTTGTACAGGCAGCCAACCACAATTCAGCGTGAGTTGCCCGGGTAGCCTGGTCAAAAAAACAATCAATAACGGCTGTCGTGCTGTACGGCCAGTATGCTTCCAGGTCCCGTAACTGTGCCATGTGCTTCTCTAACGCCTCTGCAACCTCTACATCTACATCTACCGGATCGAAATCGTCGGTATCGATAGTCATAGGTAAATCCTGTTGTCAGTATCGTGAATGAAAATCCGCTGAACCATATCATACCCTTACATAAAATATGGCTTAGCGCCATTATATCTTTCCTAAATGCAGCGCCAGAGAGAACAGTTGCTAAACGCCAAATGAATCAGAACAACTGTTCCACGAACAGCCAGGTTGTGGGCCACAATTAGTTGACCACGGCATGGATAACAAGATGCAGTGTAAGACTGCGAGATCTTCATGGTCCAATCCAATTCTGACATGCTTTGAGTCACCCTCGTCAGATGATAAAATATGGAAAATTTATCTAATTCAAAAAGGGCTGCTTGTGGATAATTCATTTCGTGCAGAAATAAAGGTTCTTTCCGTTTTCGACTTTGATGGAACTCTTACCCGACATGACAGCTTTATCCCCTTTTTGCGCTTTGCCTTCGGTAACAGTGTCTTCACCCGCCGGTTGGTTAAACTCGCTCTTCCTACCCTGCGGTGTTTGAGTCGCAAACTAACTCGTGATGAACTCAAAGAAATTTTAATATCAACGTTTCTCACTGGTATCGAGGAAAAGTGGGTCAAGGAGAAAGCTGAAGCCTATTGCAACCTTTATTGGGGGCGTCTGATGAGAGCATCAGGCCTATTGGCCGTGGCAACGGAAGTTTCTAACAATGTTGAGGTGACACTCTGCTCAGCCTCACCGAGGCTTGTACTTGCTCCGTTTGCTGAACGACTGGGGATCAAGCTCATCGGTACAGAGCTGGAAAGCGTTAATGGTATCCTGACCGGGCGCATTACAGGGCACAATTGTCGTTGCATACAGAAAATTAACCGGCTGGAGTCTATTTACGGACCATTAGATCAGTATCATCTTCGAGCCTGGGGGGACACTCGGGGCGATTATGAATTGCTGGCAGCCGCCAAAGATGCCCACTGGCGGCACTTCCATCCTCGTTGGGACAGAAAAAAAGCTTTTATACACCGCTTAAAAAAGGAGTCGTTCAGGGTCTAAAATCGCACAACATGAACGTTTTAAATAATATACCGGGGCTAGCTTTCACAGTTGTCCATGACCAGTGTTTGGCCGTTGATACCTTTAAGACCCAGCTGGCTGGGTCTCTCGCCAGAGCCCTCTAATTAAGCTTTATCAGGAAGCAAGTTAAAGGATATTTAACCTTTTTGTTTCATCTATCCACGGTCTAAATTCTTCCAGTAAGTTATCGTATAATTTTTCATCGCTGATAGAGCCGAAGTCATCCATTGCAAAGAAATGGGTGTTATCAACGCGGCGGTCTGTAAAATCATCCAGGTTTTTCAGGATTCCGTAGCTAGATCCACCGAGGCCGACAAATTTCCAGAAGATCGGGAAGTTGGCTGAGCGCCGGATAGCATTCTTAATTGCTCCGGTCTTGCTTATCCCGCCATCGGTAATAAACACTATGTAAACCGGGATTTTTGAGTCTTTGAAGTAGTCGACAATTTCTTCCATTACCGGTGGTTCATTGTTAGTCCCACCAAGCCCCGGCAAATTTTCCCAGGCTGAACGCTTTCCGGATCCACGGATGGTCTGAATGTAATCGTCAAGGTTATCCAGAGTGACATTTGGATACTTCTTATGCTTCTCTCCAAAGCCCCAGACATCCATTTCGCCATCGTCATCGAACTGGGCGGCAAGGACGGCGATGCGATCCAGCACGGACTGAACGTTACCCTTACTGAACTGGCCACTCATTGAGCCGGACGCGTCAAGAACAAACGCAACTGCTGCCTCCAGGGTTTCCAGTTTATTTTTAGTGAGGCTGACTGAGGCCTTTTTAGCGAGACTTACAAGTCGCGGAGATTTTGTTTCGAGCTTCTTTTCCAGACTGATACGAGCAGGTTGTGCTGGCTGCGGAGCTGTCTGTGCAACATCAACACCATAACTCATCGCCAGGGGCTCAAGCCCACCGTTGAAACCGAGGCCAAGCGCCCGTAGCTTCCAACTGCCGTTATGGCGATACACCTCCGCCACGATAATAGCTTTCTCGCTGCGCCCTGCTGTTTCGGGATCAAACGATGCAATACCGGAGGCCTGCAAATTCAGATTCTGCAAGCCTGTAATAGTATCGCTTCCGTCTATCACGAGGGTTATGGCGATTTTCTGAACAGCCGAGGAAACGCGGTTAAGATCAATATGTACGCTTGATTGCTGCGTCCCTGCCGTCAGTTTTAAAGCCCCCTCCGGTGAACTCAGGTTATTGAAAAAGATGAAATCGTTATCACCGCTCACCTTACCTTGTGCGTTGAGCATGAAAACGCAGGTGTCGGGTTCGCCGTTAAAACCGGGACGTACCGGGTATCGCAAATTAAGAGTGACTGATGATGAAGATAGAAGGATATTTTGACCTGACTGTAATTGCATGACTCTGTTCCTTGTTTAGTAACCGTAGTCTCTGCCACCCTTTACCCGGGTTCTGGCCTGAAGTGCTGAAATACACTCATCGCGCTTTTGCTTGTTCGAAAAGTTGATGCGTCGGGATCCGAAATCACCATGGATATAGAAGTTGACACCTTTCTCGCGTGTGATATTCGATATTTTTCGAATCTCAATGCTGTCTTGCTCACCCATCCTGCTCAGAAACTTGAGACGAAGCCAGTCACCCAATCCCATATTGCCTAAATCTGCTGGAAGAATTATCGTTCTGTCATTGTCGTTAAAAATTATACCGAAATATTCTATGGCGATGCGTTCCGCCATTTTTTTCATTGGCCAGATCATTACAAGTGGATAGAGAACGAACATAACTCTTGCTATATAATGTGATATTTCTGGCGATACAAATTTGACGGGAAGCGCACTGAGTTGCAGAACGAGCACTGCTGAAACCACAATAACTGCGATAGAGGCACTTAACGTTTTAAAAATGACGCCAATATCATATACACGTTGAATGTTGGGGATAGCTGAATATTTTCTTTTTAGCTTTCGGTAGAAAAACATCCCGAATATCAGAAACGGCAGGAACACAAAAAAAGCCACAATAAAAAGTAGTATTACTGCTGAACCATCATCTTTTTTCTTTGCCATGTGCTAACACCTATAAAAAACCCCGGTGACAGCACCGGGGTTGAGTTTATTTTTATTATTAAATATTCACGCCGTGCTGGGTTGCCAGTGCAGATAACCCGCCAGCAAAGCCCTGGCCGACAGCTTTAAACTTCCATTCAGCGCCATGGCGGTACAGTTCGCCAAAGACCATTGCAGTTTCGGTTGAGGCGTCTTCAGACAGATCGAAACGAGCAATTTCCGCGCCGTTGTCGTTGTTGTAAACGCGCATGAAGCTGTTGCTCACCATGCCGAAGTTTTGTTTACGCGCTTCTGCATCATAGATGGTAACGGCAAACACCAGTTTTTTGATGTCTGCTGAGACTTTGGTCAGATCAATTTTGACCTGCTCATCGTCGCCGTCGCCTTCACCAGTACGGTTGTCGCCCTGGTGCTCTACTGCGCCATCAGGGCTGGTTTTATTATTGAAGAAAATGAAATGGGCATCTGACAGCACTTTACCGTCTTCACCTACTGCGAATACGGAAGCGTCAAGGTCAAAACCCTGACCATCGGTTACACGGGCATCCCAGCCCAGACCAACCATAGCGACATTCATGGTTGGTGCTTCTTTGGTCAGAGATACGTTGCCGCCTTTTACGAGAGAAACTGCCATTTTTAGCTCCTGCAAACAGTTGAATGAGGCTGAATTAACAGCCCCGGATATGAAAAGTTACTTTTCGATCAGGACGCGTTAATGCCGTACTGAGCACATACAGATGCCAGACCACCAGCATAACCCTGGCCTACTGCGCGGAATTTCCACTCACCATTGTGGCGATACAGCTCGCCAAACAGCATGGCGGTTTCAGTGGACGCATCTTCGGTCAGATCGTAGCGAGCGACTTCAGTCTGGTTATCGTCATTAACCAGACGAATAAACGCACCGGATACCTGACCAAAGCTCTGGCGACGAGCCTGAGCATCGTGGATGGTCACAACGAAGATGATCTTGTCAACTTCAGACGGGACGGCGTCCAGTTTAATTTTCAGCGATTCATCATCACCATCGCCCTCACCGGTGCGGTTATCGCCGGTGTGCGTTACGGAACCGTCGGATGACGTCAGGTTGTTATAGAAGATGAAATCTGAATCGCCGCGCACTTTGCCGTTTGAGGCCAGCAGGAATGCTGAAGCATCCAGGTCAAAGTCCTGACCGTCTGTTGAACGCGCATCCCAGCCAAGGCCCACCAGGACGTTTTTCATTGACGGAGCTGCTTTACTCAGGGAGACGTTCCCGCCTTTGGAAAGAGAAACACTCATAAAATAACCTCTTCGATTAGTAATTGTTCAGGTTAACACTTAAGGGGATTAACTCCCCTTTTCCTCAGATTCAGGTTTGCCCGGGAACATGACGCTTGCGAGAATGCCCAGCGCCAGTACACCCAGTACAACATACAGGCTGGTTGTAGCCGCAATGCTGTAACCATGATGCCAGATGTGATCGGTCGCATTCAGGCCGAGTTTTGCCGCGATGAAGAACAGCAGCACGATAACGGCCTTCTCCAGATGAACCAGGTACTGTTTCAGTGCCTCAAGGACAAAATACAGAGTACGCAGGCCCAGGATAGCAAACATCATGGCACTATAGACGATAAGCGGTTCACGACTGACGGCAATGATTGCCGGTACCGAGTCAAACGCGAACATTACGTCCGAGAGTTCAACCACAGCCACACACAGGAACAGCGGGGTCGCATATAGCGCCGCTTTTTTACCACGGCCAATGGTGACATCGCTGTTTTCTGGTTTCGCCAGTTCGGCATCCACTTCCTTCTGGTTAAGCAGGAAGGCATGCCCTCTGAGCTTCGGCCAGATAGGGAAGAAGCGTTTAACCATGCGGTAAGCCAGATGCTGGGAGTAATCCTCAATTTCATCATCGTCATCACCGCTTTTAAGCATCATGACCGCCGTCCAGGCAACGATAATAGCGAAGACAACTTCAACGTACGGCCCCAGACTCAGCAGGCTCGTACCGATGGCGACAAAGATGCC
This sequence comes from Citrobacter freundii complex sp. CFNIH9, assembly GCF_002903305.1. Taxonomy (NCBI): domain Bacteria; kingdom Pseudomonadati; phylum Pseudomonadota; class Gammaproteobacteria; order Enterobacterales; family Enterobacteriaceae; genus Citrobacter; species Citrobacter freundii complex sp. CFNIH9. Next base: position 22,613 of record NZ_CP026242.1, read on the forward strand.
CCTGAAGACAATGGCACCAATGATCCCCCAGTAGAGAACACGGTGGCGATAACGATCCGGAACGGCGAACCAGGAGAAGATGGCCATCATGACGAACAGGTTGTCGACCGACAGCACTTTCTCCAGCGCATAACCCGTGACAAACAGACTGGCAACCTCAGCACCGTGGTGGATATAGAGGAAACCGGCAAATGCCATCGCAACCACAACCCAGAATACGGACCAGAGCGCCGCACTCTTAAGCGAGATTGGCTTGTCATCACGGTGCATAAACAGGTCAATAAAGATGGCACCGACTGAAAGCGCAATAAAAACAATGACCGTTTCAGTCGGGAAGCCGATGTGTGTGGAAACCATATTTTACCCTTAGGGATGTGGATCAGAGGCCAAATTCAGCCGGGTCGAAGCCCAACGCGATAGCGATCTCGCGGGAGGCCAGTTTCTCGTCCTGATCGAAGTTACCGTCACTTTTTGCAACGGCAATACCAACACGTAAGGCCAGCTGAGCGGCCTCAGGCTGATCTTTCAACGCCAGGATGTATTTCATGGTTTCGCCCTTGCCGATTTCAACATCGAAATCGAAGCTTGAAACCAGTTTATTGAAGAACTCGATCACCTCATTGGTATCGAATACCTTCAGCTCTTCTGAAGAGCGAAGAAAGCCCATCATTTTCTGCTTTTCTTCCGAACTCACGCCGTCACTCGATACGGCAATACGGGCACATACAGCAACGGTGCCGTGCATAAATTTTTTGTTTTTGAAACGACCAACCTGGCGGGTCAGTTCGTCCCGGCCAGAGTTAATGGCACCTTTTACCTTGTCGAAAAAGCTCATACCTGTTTCCTTTGACGCCCTTCTAAGAGTCAAGCTGTTATCGGGATACTGTTGATCCGCCTGTTTTGATTGCGCAGTAACGTGTAAACTTCGCGGGAGATATATCGCTTTAGACAGCGTATCGCTTCCATTTTTGTATGTCCTTCGGCTACACGCCTGGCGACATATTCCTTTGTTTTTGCGTCAGTTCGTAAGCGTCCGATGGCGATGATGTGAAGTGCACTATTTGCAGCACGATCTCCACCACGATTAAGTCGGTAACGGTTCGTTTTTCCAGAAGAAACGGGGACCGGGCTGACACCACACAGTGCCGCAAATCCTGATTCTGATCTTAACCGTTGAGGATTGTCTCCGGCAGTGATCAGCAACTGTGAAGCGCTTTCGTATCCGATAGCATTACGTTTAATCAGCTCAGGTGCCAACTCGTCGACAATTGCCGCAATCATGACATCCAGATCAGCGATTTCGTCATGTAACTCGAGATAGCGTCGGGCAAGGGACTTTAATGAAATGCGATAAACGTTGGTTACATTGCGGTATTCACTGGCATCAGGTCTCCAGGAACCCAGGGTCCTGATGAGCTGCATGCGCGTCATATTTCTGAGCTGTTCACGTAATTCATCCGGGGCAGAGATAATATTTGAATGGATAATCTGGAGAGCGACTCTGCGGGCTGATATTGCTGTTTTTCGGCAAGTTTTTAATACCCGCAGGGACTCAATCATGCCATCACGCGTTTTGGGAGTAACTGTCCTGATGCCTGAGAATGCTGCATGAGCGGCACATTCAGCATCAATTGTGTCACTTTTACCCCGTTTGCGTCGCTCCATCCGGTCTGGAGCAGTCACCTCAAGAACTTCTAACCCGGCGTTCTGAAAATAACGAAGCAAACCGGAACCATAGGTACCTGTGCACTCAACACCAATTCGCTTTAATGTCCCAAACGAGGTCATCCATGCCAGCATCTGCCGGTAACCTTGTCGTGTTGTGGAGAAATACTGAGTCCCAAGGACTTTATTGTTCTGATCTACGACAGCGGCAACGTGCAAATCTTTATGTGTATCCACGCCACCCACAACGGCAGCTTCGGTAACTTTATCAACCATGACAGAGCTCCTGTGAGGAAACAGAGTTGAATCTCCAGACAGATAACCCGGACAGGACAGTAACGAGACAAGCCGTCAGGCCCTTCTTGAGTCACGCGCATCGGTGAGGAGATGCCTCGCATGAAGGCGCTTCCGGCAACCGACGGGTCCAGGGCAGGACACAAAAGGTCGATCGCTGTGTGAGTCAGGATGCGGGAAGGTCTTCACTGCATCAGTAATCACACCAATCTGGTTAAACGGCAAACTAAGTGGTGGTAAAGACTGACATCGGCATTATTACTGTTGCTGTGTTATTTAGAACCGGCGCTCCAGCGAAATCCCCAGCCAAATGCCCGGTCCATTTCGTCCTGGCCTTTGAAGTACTGGTTGATACGCTCGACTTTAATCGCGCCGTTTTCATTTACGAGTCTGGCAATGGCGCACAATGTGCGACGGTTTTCACCTTCGGTGAGGCGGGTCTCAATGGGAGGCTGATCCGGCACATGAATGGTGACCACACCATCAGTCTTGTCCCAGCTGGGAATACCTTCATAAATAAAGGCGTAAATCAGCACTTCACGGATATGCTTCCATTCCCGGCCATTGATATGCAGCCACTCGCCGTCTGATACATCACCCGTCCGGTCATCTCCCTTGAGCTGAACATACGGTTCATCGCGATAATCACCGAATGCATTACCGAGCGCCTGAATGACCGATTTATACCCGTCCTGAAGCTCAACAAAGGCCCCCAGATCCAGGTCGATTCCTTTGGAGCCGAACATGCCTGCAAAGCCGGATTTGCCGCTGCCCCGGTGCCAGTTCAGGTTGATCCGGATTTCACCGAAGTTATCCCGTTTGGTCAGGCTGATTGCAGGCTTCTCTTTTGTCAGCGATACCTTGCTCAGGCTGATTTTTGTCTCAACTGGCGGAGGGGTTACAACCGGAGGAGTCGGGGCTGCGGGAGCAGGTTCGTCGGCAATATTTACGCCGAAATGCTCTGCCAGCGGTTTAAGTCCACCGTTGAACCCCTGCGCAACAAAGCGGAATTTCCAGTCATTATTACGACGGTAAAATTCACCCAGAATTAAGGCTGCTTCCTGACGGCCGCTCAGTTCGACACTGCCGCTAACCAGGCCGGTAGCCCCTTGCTCCACGTCGATGGAAAGATTACGAAGACCGGACACCGTCTGCCCACCGTCACAGGTCACGGTGAACGCAATTTTTTGGACATCAGGTTTCAGCCGGTTGAGCGCGACAGTAAAGGTTGAGTACTGGCCTTCACTGACCAGGCTGACGGTACCATCATCGTTACGTGGCTGACCATAGAACACCATGTCCGCATCACCCTGCACCTTCCCGTCGGCATACAGGCGAAACGCCGAAGCATCCACCTGGCCGCCCGAGGTGATCCGGACCCGCAACTCCTGGGCTGGAACGGGGGCATTGCCCCCCGGCGTCAGGTTCATTAGCGGATAACCGCTGAAACGATATCGGAGTGCATATCGTCAATTGTGCGGCCGCGACAGGCATGGCCAAGGGCGGTAAAGTCCCAGTTGCCGTTATTACGGTGCAGCGAAGAAATAACGATCCCGGTATGTGAGCCCTGCTCAGTCAGCTTGTAGCGAGCCAGCTCTTTGCCGGTTTGATCGACAACGCGGCAGAACGCGTTTTCGACGTCATTGAACGACTGACCACGGAAGCTGTTTACCGTAAACGCCAGGTATTCAACGTTTGCAGGCAGTCGGGAGAGGTTGACCTTAATCACTTCATCGTCACCGTCACCCTCACCGGTCAGGTTATCGCCACTGTGCACAACAGCGCCGCAGGTGGATTCCAGTTTGCGGAACCAGATGGTGTCAATTGTTTTACCGGTGCTGTCCATTAATACGCAGCCAGCATCGAGATCGATTGAGTCGTTGCCTCCAAACAATCCTCCAAGAAGACCTTTTTTCTTAACCGGATCCCAACCGAGACCGAAATGAAGCTGGCTTAATGCAGATGATTCTTTGCTGAGTGATACCGTCTGGTTCTTAACTAATGAAACCATGTTCTATTCCTTAAAATAGTAATGACCGAGACAATCAAAGGGTTGTTTATTAACTGACGAAGAAAATCATATCATGATGAAGTTCTCTGACAAGGGAAATTTTGGTAGTTTTCTGTAAAAACATAAAAAAGAAAACCTTTTCAGGGTGTTAATTTTCTATGTTTAATTTAAATATCAATACTTTATCTGGAATCCAAAAAATACTGACTCACTTCATAACCACAGAAGTTATTAATCATATTATGATTGACATGTAGCTTAGACACTCATAGACTCACTTCTCAATCATAAATTTGCATGACGTTCCGGATAATTAAAAAAAATGAACAAGAAAATTTGGTTTATGGAAGGTTTATCCTCCCAGCGAGATATTATTCAGGGGGTAAAATCATTTGCACAAAAAAATAATTTTGCCATTACCGTTTTTGCCTCCCACCGTAACGAAAGAAATGAAATCCTTTCCGTTGCCGATTATTCTTTGACTGAACCTGAAGATCCTCAAAAACGTCTCCAGTTTATTCAGGAAACCATTCAGACCTACGGCATCCACCATATTCATACTGGCCGTAACAGCCAGTGGTTTGAAGAACACCGTTCAGCCATTGAATCGACCGGTGCCACCCTTACTACCGGTGCAACGAGCGTCGACTGGTTAACTCTGGCTGACGAAAAAGTTACTTTTGCTCAGTTTATGGAGCAAAAGGGACTCCCGGTTGTACCATCCTGGAGGGTGAATACGCTGGCAGAATTAAAGACACACCTCGCGTCCCCGCCGTTCACTGACAGCCCGGTATGCGTGAAGCCGGTGACGGGTATCTATGGCATGGGATTCTGGCGCTTTGATGACAGTGCTTCGCCTATGGCCGTCTTTAATCATCCCGAACATCGTCTGGTCAGTCCGCAACAGTATATTGCAGCAGCATCAGCTGCTGAGTCGTTTAAACCCCTTGTTTTGATGCCGTACCTGCCAGGCCCGGAATTTTCCGTCGATATCCTCGCGGATAAGGGCGAAATACTCGCAGCCGTGGGACGCCGTAAGGAAGGGGCTATCCAGTATCTGGTAAACGAAGGTAGCGCCTGGGAACTGGCGTGTGACTGCGCCCGGGTTATGAAGGCCGACGGGCTGGTGAATGTTCAGACGCGAAACGATGTGAATGGCAACCCGGTGCTGCTTGAAACCAACATGCGTCCGTCAGGGGGGGTGGGTTATACCCTTCACAGCGGGGTGAACCTTCCTGGGTTATTTGCTGCCTTTAAGCTCGGTCTGATGTCTGAAGATATGGTGCGCCAGAGCGCTAAAAACACCTTTTCTCCGGTTGCGGTGAGAGCCATTACGGATGTAATTGCATACCCGGAATCACTCTCTAACCTTTTGAATTAAGGCGTGTTTATGTCTGATAACCTCGAAGATATGATTTATCGCCGTACCCTCTCATGCGGTACGATTCAGGTAATCCGCGATCAGGGTGAAGTTTCGCTCGATGACCTGTTTGATATCGCTGAAAGACGTAACCCGAAACGCGCCTTTCTGTTTGTCAGCAAAGTACTCGGCAGGCACATTCCCGTGCCACCCTCAGTCATGCGGCAGGCCTACAGACAGCTTGCCAGCCAGTTCCCCTCAACGCTGACAGGGCCCGTACTGTTTATCGGTATGGCTGAAACCGCCGTTGGGCTTGGGGCCGGTGTGTTTGATGAAGTGCGCCACCAGCATCGTGAATCTGTATATCTGACCTCTACCCGTCACCCGGTTGATGGCACGTTGCTTTGCGAGTTCAAGGAAGAACACAGCCACGCCACTGATCATCTGATCTATCTGCCAGATGATGAAGAGAAAAGACGTCGTGTTACCAACGCGCGAACGCTGGTTTTGATTGATGACGAGGCAACCACCGGTAATACCTTTATTAACCTGCTTTCTGCCCTGCGTAATACCGGCAAGCTTCAACATATTGAACAGGTTATCGCCGTTACGCTTACCGACTGGAGTGGCAAAGCCTTGTCCGAGCGCAGCACCTTACCCGTCACTTCTGTTTCTCTTGTAAGCGGTCAGTGGGGATGGACCACATTACCAGATGCACCGGTCCCGGACATGCCGAAAGTCAACGTAACTTCACGCGGAGAATGGGACATCCAGGGGAAACAGTCATGGGGTCGACTGGGGATGCTCGCACCTGCGGCCGATCTCGGCCATGAGGTTTCCGTCCGCAAAGGGGAGCGTGTTCTGGTTCTCGGGACAGGGGAATTCGTCTGGGAGCCGTTCCTGCTTGCAGAACGGCTCGAAGCTGCCGGGGCAAAGGCATTTTACGGTTCGACCACCCGCTCCCCTATCGCCGTTGGTTATGCCATTGAGTCCGCCATTTCCTTTACGGATAACTACGGGCTGGGCATCCCCAATTTTGTCTATAACGTCGCCCACCAGCAGTTTGACCGCATTCTTGTGTGTACTGAGACACCCGCAGAAAGTATTGACGCGCAGCTTCTTAAGGCGCTGGCTGAGGTTGCGCCCGTCGTGGAGATTGTTACCTATGAATAAACCCGTTGTTCTGAGCGACCTTGACGACACGCTCTTTCAGACCCGTCGTAAAATGGTGGACGAGCTGGCCCTGGAGCCATTCCGTACCGGTGCCGTTGATCGTACCCTGAATCCACGAAGCTTTATGACGGAAGAACAGTCCATGTTAGTGGACTGGCTTCTGGAGCAGGCTGAACTCATTCCCGTTACCGCACGGGGAACTGAAGAAATCAGCCGCGTACGGATCCCTTTCCACTCCTGGGCAATCACCACGCACGGGGCCGTCATTCTCACGCCTGAAGGCAACCCCGACGAGGAGTGGAAGGCCCATATGCTCGGCCAGCTGGCTCCCTATCAGGAAAAGCTGACATCGATGCAGCGACTGATAACTGAAATGATGGACGCAAAAGGGATTAATGCCTGGGCAAGACTGAACTTCGAATACGGTGAAACGGCGGTTTATATGGTGATGAAACACCGCGACAGCACCCGCCTTGACGAGCTCAATGCCATTGCAGATGAGATAGAAACGGTGTTTCCGACCGAGGGCTTCTACATCCACCGCAACAGTAATAACGTGGCCTGGCTACCCACCCCGGTTGAGAAAGGGCTGGCCGTCAGCTGGCTGCTTGAAAAACTTCGAGCTGAACGCGGCGTTTTCCCCGTAATTGGTCTGGGCGACAGCCTGAGCGATCATCGTTTTATGAAACTGTGCAGCTGGTTTGGCATCCCGCGTCAGAGTCAGTTTGCAGATGCCATTTCACAGCGAATTTTTGGAGAAAATTAAAATGCAGCCACATGAAACATTTACCGGCTCATACCAGCCCGGTGACGTGGAATTTCTGCTAAAGCCGGTTGTCATTGAGATGACGCCGGTTGATCAAAAAGAAGAGCTGATTCAGTCCGGGAAGAAACATTATTCAGACATGCTCAGCCAGGAGCCAGCACCAACACAATGGCATCTTGATTTGTTTCACCGGGCGCTGGATCGGGGCGCAGAGAGGCTTGCAAAAGAAGTCACACAGCTCGCTATTTCTCTGGCCGAACGCTTCGGTGATGAGCCCATTGTACTGGCCAGTCTTGTCAGAGCTGGCGTACCGCTCGGCGTTATGCTGCACCAGGCCCTGCGTGACATGGGGAAAACCTCATGGCATTACGGCATCAGCATCATCCGGGATCGTGGAATTGACGGTGCAGCACTCGACGTCATTGAAGAGCGGCATGGTACCAGCGGTATTGTCTTTGTTGACGGATGGACAGGTAAAGGCGCAATTACCGGAGAGCTTGTACGCGCACTGAAAGATCGCCCGGGCTATCCTGAGCAGCCGCGACTGGTTGTCCTGGCCGATCCCTGTGGCTGTTCCTGGCTTGCAGCAAGTGATGATGACTGGCTCATTCCTTTTGGCATCATGGGTGCGCCGGTATCAGGTCTGATCTCCCGGTCAGTATGGTCCTCTGAAGGATTACATGGGTGCATGGTTTGCGAGCATCTCAGTGAATTCGAATGCAGCCGGATGTTTGTCGATACCGTCGCTCATTTCCGTAAGAAGTTAACACCGACATCCCTCGCTCCCCTGAGCTGGAATACGGAGTCAGCCCGGATCTTATGGCAGACAAGTTGCGACGTTATCGCGTTCCTGGCCGATGAATTTAAAGTGGACAGCGTCAATCGTATTAAACCCGGTATTGCTGAAGCAACCCGGGCTGTATTGCGTCGGGTACCGGACCATATATTTGTGCGTTCTATTGACGACCCGGACGTTGCCTTGCTTGTAGGGCTTGCTCGTGAAAAGGGAATAGTTGTTACAGAAATGGGGGGAACCCTCGGCCAGTATCGGGCTGTAACCATTATCAAGAAGGTACTCTGATGAAAAATCGTCTTTCTCCCTGGAATCTGGGAGCCACGCTATACATGCCTGCAACACGGGAAGATATTGCTGATGCCGTCCTGCATGGGAAAATCCCGGGTTTGCGCTCTCTGGTAATTTGCCTTGAGGATGCTGTCAGTGAAGCAGACATCCCCATCGCCCTCAAAAATCTGGAGCACCTGCTGCACGAGCTCAGTAACAGCATGCGTAGCCTGGGTAAAAATGACTGGCCTCTGGTGTTCATTCGCCCCCGGCATGCCGACATGGGCAGATGGTTAAAAGCGCATTATGATCTTTCCGCTGTCGACGGGTTTGTGTTGCCGAAATTTACCCTCAGTTCGTTAGCTGAATGGTGGGATATCATGGGCGGGACTCACCTGTGCATGATGCCAACGCTGGAAACAGAAGACGTCTTTGACGTGGTTCAGATGCGCGAGCTGGCCACCCGTCTGGTGGAACATCCCTGCCACGACCGCATTATTGCGCTTCGAATCGGCGGCAACGATCTTATGAACGTTGTGTCGCTTCGCCGTCCCCGGGACCTGACGCTGTATGACAGCCCGATGGGCTACGTCATCAAAATGCTCGTTTCGGTCTTCGGCCCGCGTGATTTTGCCCTGACCGCGCCCGTATGTGAGCATATTGACGATCATGCCGTAATGGCCAGAGAGCTGGCTCTTGATATGGCACATGGGCTTGTTGGGAAAACGGCCATTCACCCGGGTCAGATAGAGGTCATTCAAAACGCGCTGATGGTCACTCAGGGTGAGCATTCTGACGCTCTGCGGATCCTGAACTCTACCCAGGCCGTGTTTAAGTCGCAGGGAGCAATGTGTGAACCCGCCACACATCGCCGCTGGGCGGCTGGCATTCTGGACAGAGCTAGTTTTTATGGGTTACAGAACGAGCAAAGCGCTGATGGAATCAGATTACTTACCGTGACCCAGCATCATTAAGGAAATCATAATGGGGTTCAGGTTCAGAAAGTCGATCAACATTATTCCTGGTGTTCGCCTCAACCTGAGTAACGGTGCACCGAGCCTGAGTGTCGGGCCGAGAGGTGCTTCCGTTTCTTTTGGAAGCCGGGGGACCTATGCCAATCTGGGCTTGCCCGGTACCGGGCTGAGTTACCGTACCCGGCTTGACCGGGCCGCGCGTTCCGGAGGTGGGAACCGGACGGCTACCGACCCGGGGCTCAGACAGGCGCTTGAGCAGGAAGCCGCTGATCTCATGTCAGCGGTGACCGCAATCCGTAATATTCACGAGCTGACGCCGGATCCCAAAACAGGCATCAGCTGGGCAGAGCTGGAAGCAGTATACCTGCATAACAGAACGTCGCCTTTTCAGGTTCCGGCACCGGTGCGTCCAGAAAAGCCAGACTATCTTGCATTGCCGGAAAAGCCTGCCGAGAGCGAAGGCATTAGTTTTCTGGGTAAATGGTTTGAATCGGAATCAGCTAAAGCTGAGCGCCACGCCGAAAATCTTCGCCGGTGGCAGCAGGAGCTGATTGATGTGGAGCGTGAGAATACCCTTCGACAGCACCGGTACCAGCAACAACGGACGGCCTGGGCCGAACAGTATGCAAACTGGAAGTTTGAGGCTGAAGAACATGAAAAACGGCTCGCCACGGCTCAGGCAGATGCCCGGCAGCAGTTCCGGACAGACGCCGCGTTTTTCGAATCATACCTGGCGGGTGTGCTGGCAGAAACTGAATGGCCGCGTGAAACGCTTGTTGCATTTGAAGTAAAGCCGGAGCTATCAGCAGTCCTGCTGGATGTTGATTTAGCTGAGATTGAAGATTTCCCTGATAAGATTTACGGCGTTAATGCCCGGGGCACGGAGCTGACGGAAAAAGCCATGACGCAAAAAGCCGTACGCGAAAACTATGCCCGCCACGTCCATGGCTGCTTGTTCCGCCTGGTCGGTATCGTTTTACATACGCTACCGTTCGACAACGTGATTGTGTCAGGCTTTACGCAACGGGTCAGTAAGCGGACCGGCTATCTGGAGGATGAGTATATCCTGTCCTGCAAATGCAGTCGCAGCCAGATGTCGTCAGTAAATTTTGCAGGCTTAGAACACATTGATCCGGTTGAAGCGTTAGGCGATCAACCGGTTATTCGAAAGATGAGCAGTACCTTCATTTTTCAGCCTATTGAACCACTAACCCTTTAAGCAGGCTAAATCTTACGATGCAATTAAATACCAGACAGGCCCGGATTTTTAAGCTTGCCAACTTACTGGGCACCGGCAAGCCCGTTTCCGCTGCCGACATTATAACCAGTCTGGAATGCTCAGAGCCGACATTAACCCGGGCACTCAAAGAGCTACGCGAGTCATATTCTGCGGAGATCAAATACAGCAAGGCAGGTCATTCATACCATCTCGTTAATCCGGGCCAGCTGGATAAAAAGACCCTTCGCCGGATGAATGAAGCGCTCGCACAGAATGCTGAACTGAAAACCGGTGAGTCCACAGGGAAGGTCGTACTCGATAAGGATAAAAAAACAGCCGTGTCATTATCGCTACGCATGCGGATTTTAAGAAAAATTGACCGTCTGGCTGCGCTGAGTGGCTCGACCCGAAGTGAAGCGGTAGAGAAGCTGGCTCTGCACTCCGTTGATGAACTGATAAAAGAATACAGCGCTAAAAAGTCCTGACGCTAAATCTCAGACCGGGGTGAAAACCCCGGTTTTGTCATATTTCACCTCTGTATCTGCGTGACGGAGTTTTGATCTATTCTCCTCCCGCAATGTCAGCAGCGCCTTTCTGCCTACAAAACCTGGTGTCTTGACATCCTCTTGTGCTACACATCAATCTTTGGGCGATTTACACTCCATTCATGCAGATCTGTGATGTATGATGATTTTCATACATAAGAAAGTTTATTTTTGCCGGAGTTTTTTTCAGAAATCTTATATTCCAGTACGGTCTGAATTTTTTTCTCTGATAAGAGGCCATTCACATGTCGGTAATTCAATGGTGGTTAACTTATTTCTTTAATGCCGCTTCTGAGTATTTAATCTCCACCCGACAGATGTCGTGCCGTTTTATCAAATCTACAAACTCTGGCCTCTTCCTGAAACTACTCTCCTCTTCCGATCTCTTAAGAAGGAATTACATTTGAGACGCTTACCCGTATATCTGCTACTCGACACGTCCGGCTCTATGCACGGAGAGCCTATCGAAGCGGTTAAGAATGGCGTTCAGACGCTGCTTACCACGCTGAAACAGGATCCGTATGCACTCGAAACGGCTTACGTGTCAGTGATCACCTTTGATTCTTCAGCCCGACAGGCAGTCCCCCTGACAGACCTCCTGAGTTTCCAGATGCCAGCACTAACAGCCAGCGGCACCACCTCTCTTGGCGAAGCGCTTACCCTGACGGCCAGCTCCATTGCCAAAGAAGTACAGAAAACGACGGCTGACACTAAAGGTGACTGGCGTCCCCTTGTATTCCTGATGACGGATGGAAGTCCGAATGATGACTGGCGTAAAGGCCTAAATGACTTTAAAGCGGCCAGAACCGGCGTTGTTGTGGCATGTGCAGCCGGGCATGATGCCGATACCAGCGTCCTCAAAGAAATCACTGAAATCGTGGTTCAGCTCGATACAGCTGACAGTTCGACGATTAAAGCTTTCTTTAAATGGGTCAGTGCGAGCATTTCGGTAGGCAGTCAGAAAGTGGAGTCCAGCAAAAAAGAAGTGATCGGTCTTGAAGACCTGCCACCACCGCCGCCAGAAGTAAACGTGGTCTTATAATTTTATTAATTAAGGGGATGTCATGTCTGTCAGTCTGAGCAAAGGCCAGGGCGTAAGCCTGAAAAAAAATGAATACGATCTCTCGTCCGTTACTATCGGCCTGGGTTGGGATATTAATGAGGAAAAGAAAGGTTTCCTCGGCGGGATCTTTGGTAAAAAAGAAGAAGAATACGACCTTGATGTGATCGCTTTCCTGTGTAATTCAGCCGGAAAGGTGACCGATCTCGGCAATGTGGAAAATGGTAAACCAACGCTTGTGAATGGCGATATCATCTTTTTCAACAGCCTTCGCCATAAGTCAGGAAATATCTGGCTGACGGGCGATAACCGAACCGGAGCCGGTGACGGTGACGATGAGCAAATTATTGTGCGCCTGAATTCCCTTGACGCTCAGTACGAGAAAATTGTGTTCATCGTTCAGATCTACAATGGTGAAAAGCTCCAGCAGCACTTTGGTAAAGTTCAGAATGCCTTCATCCGGGCAGTAGATGCCCGTAATATTGAAATGGCACGATTCGATCTTTCTGGCGGACCCGCCTTCGCCAGCCAGCGCTCCATGGTTTTTGCCGAGCTGATACGCGAGGCTACAGGCTGGAAACTCAGGGCAATTGGTGAGCCTTCAGAATCAGATTCGTTTGTCTCGCACCTGAGGAATTACATGTGATGCGCCGCCTGCCTGTTTACCTTGTTATCGACACATCCGGCTCGATGCGCGGTGAGTCCATCCATTCCGTTAACGTTGGAATTCAGGCGATGCTTAGCGCTCTTCGCCAGGATCCCTACGCCCTCGAAAGCGTTCATATCTCCATTATCACCTATGACAATGAGGCGCGTGAGTTCATTCCTCTCACGCCGCTGGAAGACTTCCAGTTTTCTGACATCGTTGTGCCAAGCGCAGGCGGGACGTTCACCGGTGCTGCCCTTGAATGTCTGATGCAGTGTGTTGAACGGGATGTACGTCGCTCAGATGGTGATACAAAAGGAGACTGGCGTCCTCTGGTATTCCTGATGACTGATGGAACCCCTTCTGATGCCCTGGCGTACGGTGAAGCGGTAAAAGCGATTCGCGGCCGGGGATTCGGATCCATCATTGCCTGCGCCGTTGGTCCTAAAGCAGGCCATGAGCACTTAAAACAGCTCACCGATAAGGTTGTGTCTCTGGAGACGCTAGATTCAACCGCGTTTGCAGGTTTCTTTAAATGGGTATCGGCCAGCGTGTCTTCCGGCAGCACAAGCGCGGGGATCAATAACGGAACTGATACCCTTCCCCCTCCTCCACCAGAAATCCAGCTGGTGCTCTGACAGACAGAAAGGTGCTGCTTTCCGGGCAGCACCTTTCTGTACAGCAACGTTTTCTGCTGGCCGTACCAGCCGTACGAGGAAAATTATGAGACGCCTTCCCGTGTTTTTTGTCCTGGACTGTTCAGAGTCCATGATTGGTGAAAACCTGAAAAAAATGACTGATGGTCTGCAAATGATCGTCGGAGATTTAAGAAAGGATCCACACGCACTTGAAACAGCCTGGGTTTCGGTAATCGCATTTGCCGGTGTAGCCCGTACGATTGTACCTCTTCACGAAATTGCCTCGTTCTACCCTCCCCGCCTTCCCGTTGGCGGCGGTACGAGCCTTGGGGCCGCATTGCGTGAGCTGACCGTACAAATTGATACCCAGGTCAGAAAAACCACTCATGAGGCTAAAGGCGACTGGAAACCCGTCGTGTATCTCCTTACCGACGGACGTCCGACTGACGACACAACCGCAGAAGTGAAGCGCTGGAAGGATCACTACGCGAGTAAAGTGAATCTCATTGCCGTTGGCCTGGGGCCGTCAGCGGACCTGAATACCCTGCGGCAACTGACAGAGAATGTCATGCTGTTCACCGAGTCTCAGGAAGGGGACTTTACCCGCTTCATCAAATGGATCACAGCCTCGGTTACGGCGCACAGCCGCAGCGTCGGAGACGACAAACAACCTGAGCTCAGCCAGACTGAATACATAGTCCGGCTGGCCAAGGACGAGCCAGTAAAAGCGTACGACGAAAACTGCGTTACGCTTACCGGCCGTTGCAGCAAGACCCGTCGTCCGTATCTGATGAAGTATGAACGGCCACCAGCAAGGATTTCCGGGCTCGATTTCAACCTGAACCTGAACAACTTTAATATTGCCGGATGCTATCCCATTGATGAGGACTATTTTGCGTGGTCAGATGCCACCGCTACCGATTTGCAGGTAAACACAAGCGAACTGCATGGTGTACCGGGTTGCCCCCACTGTGGTAATGCCAGTGCGTTTGCCATGTGCTCATGCGGGAAGTTGCTCTGCATTGATGGCCCCGATGACGTGATCTGCCCATGGTGTGAAAAAGGTCTTTCATTCAGCAATGATGGCGGAAACACTAACTTCGACGTAAACAGAGGGAGAGGTTGATGTCGCAAAATACGTCACTTGAAGAAAAGATTATCCGCTTAGTTCTGTCTGAGCTCAGCCACACCGCAGAAGGTGAGCGGCTTTCCCTTCCATCCCAGGATCCTGCCCTGTCTGCCGAGGTTATGCAGCTTATAAAGCGGATTGAGAACCTTGCAAAAGGTACCTCTGCACTGGTTAACGAAGGTGAGAACGAATCAGTGACTGCCCTCCCGCCTGCTCCAGGCCTTGCCGAAAAGCAACAGCCGGTCGGGACTGATGAGGATATGCAGGGAAACCACGCTATTGACAAAAAAGAGACGCAAACAGCCACAGTCAACGAAACCAGCCCTACATTGTGGAAATTGATGCCTTTTTACGAACTTCAGAAACCAGGAAAAAATGAAACTGAAAACCAGCCGTCTCCGATACTAAAACCTGGGCAGGTACCGGAAAGCCAGCATCGGACCGGGTCAGCAGTGCAATGTGTAATGCCCCCGACAGCGAGAATAACCATACCCAACGCCCGCGCAGGCGAACGTTTCTCTTCGCCGGTTGCCATCATACTGGATGAGGGTGGACGGGCGACGATAAGAGACGTTGTCTTTCCCCGGGACATTGGCTTGTCGTATAAAAAAGAACAAGGGTTGCTCACTGGCATACCCACTGAAATTGGCGATATTGAGCTTTCAGTACTGTGGTCATACACTTCGCACGACGAATGCGAAACAAAGTTACTTTTTGTAGTAAACCCGGATCCGAGAAGCCTGTGGAAGGTAATAGAACCACCAGCAGACACTCCCTACCCTAAGGCCCATCTGGACTCTGCTGGCCTGGTCAGAGATAACATATGTATTGCTGCCGCCAGTCGCCGGGGCCGCTCTCATGAGCATGCCGGGAGCTTCAGAGATGATGACTTCTATATCAACCACTGCCAGGAAACAGGATGGTCTGTCATGCTGGTCGCAGACGGGGCCGGTAGTGCAGTAAATTCCAGAGAGGGATCGCGAATTGCAGTCATGACGGCTGGCGATTACCTTTTCAATCAGCTCAGTGGAGTGAAAGGCGTCCGTTTAAAAGAGCATATCACGACTTGGGAAGGGAGCGATCAGCAGGCAACCATAAACGCCATGCTTCATCATTTTAAACAGGCAGCTACGCTCGCGGTCAACAGCATCCAGAACGAAGCCATTTGTGCAGAACAACCTGTGAAATCCTATTCAACAACCCTTCTTGCAACTGTAGCACTGCGAACTGAAAACGAGTTGTTTGCAGCTGCTTTCTGGCTTGGCGATGGTGCGATAGGTGCATACAGTCCTTCAGGTAAAGTCAGGATACTTGGAAATCCCGATAGCGGAGAATACGCAGGACAAACCCGCTTCCTTGACCAGAGCATTATCGCAGACCCATCATTTACTGGTCGCATCAGCGTGGGCAAATGGAATGACGTATCTCACTTGATCCTTATGACCGACGGCGTATCAGACCCTCTGTTTGAGACTGATAACGGGCTTCGCAGTGACGAAAAATGGACCCGTCTCATTAATGAGATCTCCCCTATCCTCGCAGACGCCAGTATTGCGTCTGAGGGGTTAGGCGACTGGTTAAACTTTTTCTCCACTGGGAACCATGATGACCGCACTATTGCGGTGTTGTGGTAAGGGATACGCTTTTTCGGTGATCAATATGGCAAATATCGTTACGTGTAAAACAAAGAACGGCGAAACAGTCCAGTATGTTGACGAGGTGATTGGTTCAGGCTCGATGAAGGATGTTTACTTTTCGCCTGATAAATCTTACGTCGTCGCTTTTTATCAAAAACCGCAGAATGAGCAGGCCCGGGATCGTATTGATATGATCACCGGCCGCTACAGGCAAAACATTTTTGGACAATCCGGTGGCGAATACTGGAAGGATCTGTTTTGTTGGCCGACCCACGTTGTTGAGCATGGGAATAAAATCGGTATCGTGGTTCCAACCTACCAGAACCATTTTTTCTTTAAATATGGTTCCAAAAACGATGATTTTCTGGATATTAAAGGCCGGGAGAAAGAAGGCAAATGGTTTGCCAGCGCCAGCAACCAGAATAAATTCCTCGATCCGCGTGAACGAGGCAATACGCTTACCTATCTCAAAGTCTGTCTGCTGCTGACAAGAGCCGTCAGAAGGATGCATGCAGCTGGCCTCTGTCACAGCGATCTCAGCTATAAAAACGTGCTGATTGATCCAGAAATGGGCCATGCCTGCATCATTGACGTAGACGGCCTAGTCGTTCCTGGAAAGTATCCTCCCGATGTGGTGGGCACTCCGGATTTTATCGCTCCGGAGGTGGTGAAAACCAGCCATCTTTCCAAAGAAGATCCGAACCGCGTACTGCCAAGCATTACTACTGACCGCCATGCACTGTCGGTGCTTATCTACATGTACCTGTTTTTCCGTCATCCGCTACGTGGCGGAAAAATACATGACATGTCGGATGAAGTGCGTGATGAAACCTTATCAATGGGTGAGAAAGCGCTCTTCATTGAACATCCGACAGACAAAAGTAATGCAGTCAAAATCAGTCAGTTATCCTCCTTTTCACTTCCCTGGGCTGACCCGGGTAAAATTCCTTACACCATCATGGGTCCCTACCTGACGTCATTGTTTGATCGAGCCTTCATCGATGGCTTACATGATGCCACAAAACGCCCTACCGCCGATGAGTGGGAAAGTGCCTTGGTTAAGACCGTTGACCTGATACAGCCCTGCCAAAACACGAAATGTGAACAGAAGTGGTACGTTTTCTCGGGTAAGACAAAGCCGGTCTGTCCTTACTGCGGTACGCCGTATAAAGGTAAGTTGCCAGTGCTTAATTTTTATTCTTCTCGTAAAGAAGGCAGCTATCGTCCTGACGATCACCGGTTGATGGTCTGGAGCGGGCAGTCTATCTATGCGTGGCATGTGAATCGTCTTATCGCGCCAAATGAACGTACAACGGATGCACAAAGGAAACGGGTTGGTTATTTTGTTTACCATAACGATCAATGGTGGTTGGTAAATGAAGGCATATCAGGACTAATGTCATTACCGGATAAGCGGCAGATTATGGTTGGGGAAAAAATAGAACTGAAGAATAACGCTCAATTTGTTTTGTCAAAAGAGGAAGGTGGCAGGCTGGTAGTCGTTCAATTAGTAGAAAACTAACAAATATCTCTTACCAGATTTTAGCTGTTACGGCATTGAGCCACTCATCGCGACTAATTCGATGAGCGGCCCGCCAAACGAGGCTGTGAAGCGCTTATGAAGGCGATGGATCGGTTTAACAAAGAGCTGCGTAGCTCTCTGTTCCTGCTTGGGGAAGGGATTCAGCAGGATTTCAGGGGGTAGCAGACCATACTGTCAATGTCGCCACGGTATACCACTCGCTGGAATGAGCTACTTGTCGTAAAAGCCTGACATCCATGCCAGTGTTACCCGGCATGGTCAGTTCTGGCATGAAAAGCTACTTTAACCACCACGGGCCTTCTGGATTGCGTATTTCAGGGTAGCTTCGTCGACAGCCCCCGGGATGAATGATGTCGTTGCAGCATCGGGTTTTTGCATGTTCATGATAATGAACCCTGGCGTTCCGCTGATCCCGAGAGCTTCCCCCAGTTGCATATTTCCGGAAATGACATTCTCATAGCGACTTTTTTCTCGATCGCTGAATGAGCTGTTGAACCCGGATTTATTCACCACCATGTCTAAATCACTGAGCGTAAACCCTCGCTGGTTGTTGAAGAATACATACGCGCTGGTCATCAGGTTGTTGTGGTACTTACGATACGCTTCAGCGCCAAATGCCTGGTACACATGCAGGCCTGTCGCCGCCCCCATCGCAGAAACGGGTTTCGAACCAGCGAAGATTGGAAATTCTTTAAAGAAGAATTTAACATCGCTGCTCTGGCTCAACACGGATTCAACGACCGGCGCTACCTTCATACAGAAATGGCACTGGTAGTCGAAAAACTCGATGACGGCGACGGCCGCATTATCCGGTCCAATGTTGGGAGTCTCTTTGGTCTCGAAGAGAGCCGGTGCGTAAGGGATGATCCGCTCAAGGGAGGCGTTGGTATTTTGGTTTTCAAGAGCCTTACCCGCTTCAAGCAGATACTGAGGATTTTTTACCAGATAGGTAGCCGCTACCTTTCCTACTTCATCGTTACTGGGGAGCTCAGTTTTAAAATATTTCGACGTGATATACACAGAGCCAGCCGTCGCAATCAACACAGAAATTAAAACAGACGCTACGGGTTTTAAATAATTTAATTTAGTCATAGCCACCTTTACGAATTCAACTTGTTAGTTATCAACCTGTGTTCGATTATACTGTCACAGCACATCGGAATTATTCGTTAAAGAACCCTTTTTGGAGGAATTAGAATGTTACGGCATTTATTCTTACTGACCGCCACAACGTTCTTATGTGGGTGCAGCTATCATTTCGGGAATGATGTTGATGCTTACGATTTAATGTCACGCCCGGTAGGCAACAAGAAATTTGAAATTGTAGCGCCTGATGACAGTATACAATCGCGCATGTTTGCAGCCCGGTTTGCGAGTGGATTAACGGGGATAGGGTTTAATATTTCCAACCATCTGCCCGACTATATTCTCAGATTCAGTTACAGTAAGACCCAGGAAAATATGCAATACAGTGAACAGCTGGTGACGGGCATAACCGGATATGTCGTCGAGAAGAAGACAACGAAAAAAGATAAACACGGGCAGACTCAGACGGACTATGACTATAAACCCGTCAGCGGGATCGTGGGGTCAGAGACGATATCACAGAGGCATTTCTGGCGCCGCCTTGATGTGGAAGTCTACCCTGCGGGGAAAGGGGCACAACAGGTTCTTAAAGTCAGTATGCAGAGCAATGCGCCAATCCCATCGGACAGCATTGCGTATTCCGCAATGATCGACGCTCTGGCCGGGAAACTGGATGCCCCGCTACGCTCCGGAAACTATGTCGCATCGGTTCCCTGGAACTAATGACCAGCACCGCAACGCCCAACCGCAAAGTGACTTTTCTCACCTGCATGCCGCACCTTTACCGGCCTCCTCTGTTGAAATCATAGAGCCGGTAAAGATCACCGATCGTCATTGCATCCACTTTGGACACGAACAAATACTCAAACTGCGCTTTCTGAATATCTGACACTGACGCATCGTCCAGCACCTCCTGGTAAAATCGAGCACTGATGCATCTCTCCGGATGCATGAACTGGTACCGACTCTGGAGAACCACCATTAGTAAAAACAGAATCAGCAGAACGAGAAGTAATATTTGGTTGGAGAGCTCCAGTCCCAGCGACACACCGATGGTTGCCAGGAAACAGAGAGTCCATCCGACCAGGGCAAAAGGAGCCTTTTGGATCTTTTGTTGGTAATAACGGAAGATCACCGGATCATTTAAATACCGCTTATCCGGTAATCCCGTTGCCCGGGTGACAATGCTGAGCCAGAGCGACATTTTCTAACCCCCAAATCGCGGATATACGGCGCTCTCAGGCCATACGTTCATAAAAGGCAACCAATGGCTGGGTGATGGGGTTTTGTACAAGCTCGGGGCGAATGACTTTCAGCTGCCTTACCGGCGCTAGCTCATCCGTCGGCTTCACGATTCCATTGCCCGGACCTTTCCGGGTACTGTCGGTGTTCACCTTTAGCCTGTCATTATTCAGATACGATTCAACCCGCTTAGACATGGCGTCGCTGGGGGATGATGCGTCATTAAGTTTTTTTAAAACCGCGTCTTTATCCGTCTGAGCCGCAGAGACCAGCAGTTCACTGCTGGCCTCAATGTCTGCGTTGCAGGACCCGAACTGGCATTGGGCCGCAAAGACGGGTTGAGTGCCAACCGCCACGAGCATTAACGTTGTCAGTATTACAGATTTCATAATCACCTCTTGCAGTCGTGAAAAGTCACTTTTGTGCGGTGCCCATGCGGGTCACCAGATTTTCCGGGCTCAACCAGCCGGTGAACAACTGAGGTTTACCCGACAGCGTTACCATGGTTGGCGTACCCTGAAGCGGAATAGTTGAAGCAACCTGGAAATGCGATTTGATAATATCGAGGCAGGCCGCGTCAGGCCGTCCTTCCGGAATGATTGATATCGAGCTCATTGCAGCATCCAGCGCATCATTAGGTTTGGCCGCACACCAGATTTTTGCCATATTCCCCGCGACCACGGAGTTCAGGCCTGCACGCGGAAAAGCGAGGAATTTTATTGAGATCCCGGCATCGAGATAGGATTGAAGATCATGATGTAGTTTCTGGCAATACCCGCAGGTTATATCAGTAAACACCGCCAGGCGATATTTTTCATTCGCCGACTTATATTCTATGGATTTTGTTTTAGCAGCAAACTCCCTGACGCCTTTCAGTATCGCCTGTTCCGTTGTATTCTCCACATCTTTGCCGTTAACATGAAACAAGCTCCCGGTAAAAATGTAATCACCATCTTTGCTGACGTAACTCACGCCTTCTCTTGAAATCACGGTATAAATATCTTTTACTGGGGATGGTTCAATATGCTCGATGGACAGCCCAACTTCTTTTAATTTCTTCAGTGCTGCATCAGGAAGCACGTCAGTTTTCACTGTCTGGGCATTCATGCTAAAGGCCGTACAAGATGCCAGTAATAAGAATGATGCCTTGATAGTCTTATTCATTTCAGCTCCTTTAATGGAGCATTAATACTATCATGCGAAAAAATCCTCCAAATTCGCTTAAGGGACAAAATTCCCTCCCTATAGTAAAAATTTTTAGCCCGCGATGTGGGAGAATATCCAGTATGTAATTCCAGTGGAGATTATCTCGTGTTTATACCACCAGCAGATGATGTGAAACCTATTCCCGTTCCTGTTGAAGTCTACACACAGTGCATTACCGATGCCTCCCGCTTTTTCGGGATTGATGCAGAATTGGTCTTTACGCTTTTTGATAATGAAGGCGGAAAAGTGGGAACGTTCAGCCGGAATAAAAATGGCACTTATGATATTGGACCTATGCAGATCAATTCGTCCAATCTGCCGGAAATACGTGGCCACTTTCCGTCTGTTACCTGGCGGGTATTGGCCTATGACGCCTGTGCCAGTTTCTGGGTAGGTACCTGGTGGCTTTACCGGAAAATTGTAGACCGAAATGGTAATGTATTTGAAGGGATTGCCGATTACAACAGCAAAACCCCTAAGGTCCGGGCGAGGTATATCTTTAACTTCATGGTCAAATACAATCGCCGGATTCAGGGCCGGAATGGCATGGACGAGTTATATCAGTGGACGCAACCAAAGACCCAGTACAACGGACATATTGTAAAAAATGTTCCGGAGTAAATTACCCCCCTACTCTCCAATTTATTGTTTAGTTGTTTTACGTGGCTGTGAACAATTCATCACTGAGCGAGTGAAACTGTCCCGTGAAAGAGGTTAGGTATGCTCCAATCAATATACGAATTCCTGTGCAAGATACGCTGTTCTCCACAGAAGCTTAGAAATAAAGACTTGGACGGGATCTTGCCTCAGGATGAATCAACAGCTGGCTTATGGGGACCTCTGCCATTAATCCATATTGTTCTTTTCCTGGATTTTGATGGTGTAATCCACAAATGTCAGAATGAATCTTTCGAACGGATGTATTTGATTGAGAAGTTACTTGATGCAAGTCCTTCAATGTTCATCGTTATATCAAGCTCATGGAGAGAATGCGGGAGTATTACCTACCTAAAGTCACTTTTCCGCTCGCCGTACAGAGACCGGGTAATTGGCGCAACCCCATCCCTGTGTCTACCCTCGGGGGGAATAGGGGTACGTGCAGCTGAATGTGAAGAATTCGTGGCCAGGCACCAGGTAAAAGCCTTTATCTGCCTTGATGACGATACGACCCTGTTTCCGCCAGAATATCCGCACCTGATCCGTACGGATTATTACACGGGGGTTAAAGAAAAGGACATAACGGATCTGATAGCCAGATATAACCTACTGATGGCCCGTTTTTATTAAAAAAGTAACTTTTCCACACACTCCGTTAAAAAAAACCATGATTCGCCATCTACCAAAAACACTGCATCAGTCGATCAGAAAAGTAACTTTTTCCTCAACTTTAATTTAGGCCAGTAAGCATTCACGTTTCTTAGGGTGGCGAGTGAACTGGATTTGGAAAGAGAATTTGAATCGTGATTAAGATAGTATCCTGTTTGACCATTGTTTTAAAACTGAACAAACCTTATCCAATGCTCAGTTAGCCGGTGTACTTTTCTCAGATTCGTGGTTTACCTTGAATAGCACTGCCGTGAATAGTTATTTTCCCCGGATGCAGGCATAAAAAAGCCGTGCCCAAAAAGAGCACGGCTTTTATCAGTCAGTATTCACTCCTACTTCTTATTATCATTCAGCCAGTTTTCAGCTCTCTCTATTCTCGACTGATACGGTTCGTTTGTATTGTTAAGGTCTGACTTCATAAAGTTAACGAACGCATCTGCTTTATCCGACCCGAAGCGTGGATCATCGGTCAGTTGCTGACGAATCGCACGCTCTGAGTTTTGTGATGCACTCTCATACGTCTTGATCCCATCACTTCCCATATCCTTATAACGGCTGGTCACCGCGCTCAGACCATCTGACATTTGCAGGTGGTTGCCAACCTTGCCCAATAACGAACTCGGCATATTTACCGGATTCGTTGCATCGTTTGCCAAAGATGCGGGCGTAGTCAGGACCCCAATACCTGAGAGCATGTCGTTTACGGGTTTTGCTCCGATAACGTCAAGCCCTCTGGCAACACTCTCCTGGCCCGATAAAAGCGTACTGCCAATCACACTACGTTCTGTATTGGACTCAATTTTATTACCAGCAAGGGTATCAATCGTGGTTTGGGTTCGTTGGCCAACGATCCCGCCGCCAGAGCCGCCTTCACCAAGATTCGCCCTTATTGCTGAATCAAGAGAGCCTGAAGCCTTGTTGTGCATGTTGAAACCTTCATGGATACTCTGGAGATCATTCATCCCCCAGCTAACGTTGTAGTGACCCAGCTCGGTGAGGAGGCTTTGAGTATCCGCTTTCAGTTGTTCTTTCTCAGCGCCGGTTGCCATTGTACTGGCCCCATAGGTAAACACGGCTTGTGCGGCCAGCTCCGCCCGTTTGTCATCCGGCTTTTTGGTTGGGTCATTTGCAACCCTGTCAAAATAATTCGGGAGGTTGTTTGATATCCCGCGTATCTGGCTATCTCCGTACATAGAATTCAGTTTTTCGCTGGTATTACCCATGCCTGAAGTAGCATGCTTGCCGCCTATACCAGTTTGAAGCTGGTCGAAAGTTTGGTTGGCGTTCTTAACGTCCTGCCCAGCCCCCTGAATTCTTCCCACGGTCTCATTAGTCACTACAGGGGTATTCTTATCCAACGACGAGAGAACACTTTGGTTTTCTTCGCTATAGGAGTTAGCTACATTACCTTTATGAATGCCCTGAATATCTTCTTTACTGACCGAGCCCACATTGTACGGCGTAACACCTGATTCGGTTTGTCCGCCAATATGTTGATTAGCATTCTGCTGGTTCTGTGCCAATCCAGCTTTCGCCTGAGCATCCAGACCTTGCCCTACGTCAGCAACACGATCGGCACTCATTACGCCGGAGGTATCTACATGGTCTGGTGTGCGCTCCTGCGCCTGTGCAATGGTATTAATACCCGATGCATCACCAGTGATTCGGTCAAGTTGATTGGTAATTGGCAGCATCTGTTGAGCGTTACCGCCGAAGTCAGCAACCAGCCCTTTAAGCAGGCTGGAGGTCTCACGCAGATCCTGCTTATTGCTCTCAGCCGTTTCACCCCTGGCAGTATCAATCGCAATTTTTTGCTCACTAAAGTCGCGTGTCGTTGCCACCAGCGCATCAGTTCGCTGGAGTTGTGATCCCAACTGAGTGCTGGCCTTAAATGTGTCATTGTAAGAATTGAATTTATCCATAAACGCATTCTCATCAAGACCATTTTTCCGTGCAAAATTACGCACATCATCATCGCTGAAGTTTTTATTACGAATAGAATCGGAGAATCTGTCTAGGTTGACAGACTGTCTTGAGTCGAGTGTCATGCCGGTATTAGCGCTGGCGTTCGTTGAAAGTGACGTCGACAGATTTTCGGCCATTGTCTGTGTTGCCTGGTTCATTTTTGATGCAGCTTCTTTGAATGCATTGGTCTGTGCAAACTGATCACTGTTTACCTGAGAAGCCGCTTTACTCATTTGTTCAGAAAGTCCTGAGTTTTCTGACAATTGAGTCGTAATAGCTTTATTCAAATCAGTTAAGAGGCTATCACTGCCTGAATTCGATTTTGAGATCCCTGAACCAACGGTACCCGATGCTTTCAGACCTAGTGAATCCATCACTTTCTGACCTATGCCCCCAGCCCCCCCTTTTCCAAGTTTTTCCTCGCCACCAAGTCCCAAACTTCCATTGAGGAGAAGGTTTGACACCACACCAGCTAATTGCTGCGAATTAATTCCGTGCTTCGCCCCTACGCTATTAGCGACGTTTGCACCGGCCTGGTCTGTATATGATTTCAAGTTTTGCAGATTCGAGGAAAATTGCTGGCCCGATTGCCCCGAACGACCAACTTCACTCATCTGATTGTAGGCCTGCTGGAATGAATTACTTGCTGCACTCATGACTGATGAGGTCATTGCCGCCCCTTGTCCCTGGCTTGACGCGATACTTGAACCTGCATTCCACGTACCGAGTCGGAAGTTACTGGAGTCCATGGCCCCGCCACCGCTGAACCCCTGCCCGGTGCTTGTCAGTGCTGTACGATTAACATCCCCAAATGATGATTTTCCGCTATTTGGCGCATCCCACACTTTCGGCGTGAGGTGGCTGGAGTCCACAGGTGCGGGTGGCGTAACTCCTTTCATCGCATTCATCATTGGATGAATGGATTGCGTCATCAGGAACAGCGTCAGGACTGGGATAAGAGCATAGAGCGCTGATGCAACTGATAAGTAAGAACTATATGTTTCGGCAAGCCCTGGTAAGCCCATCCAAGTCACCGCGTTACTCTGACTATTCAGTGTGCTCCATGTATCAAGATCCGCTGTTGCCACCTTCTTCACGTAGGCATTGACCATCACCGCAGTAATCGGCCACATATTAACGAAGAGAATCAACTGAAGATATTTTGCCGCTGCGGCAACACCGTTTCCGCCGAGTGCAAGCAGCATGAGCAATGCAAACGGAGCAACCATGTACGCAAACATTTCAAGAAACGCAATTGCCGCACCAGATAATTGCAGCCAGAGCTGCCCCTGAGATGCCATGGTATTCGTACGTTTTAATGATGCCTCAAACAGTTGCATATCCGAGGCCAGACCAAGTGGGGTTTTGTATTTACTGGCACCATTACGTAGCTCATTCATGATGAACAAAGAAAGCGTCGCGTCATAAGCGCCAATCGCCTTGCCATACATGCCGTTCGCCGACGCCATTACATCCGTGAAGCTCGATCCGGATGCGGCACCGCCCGCCTCTTCTGGGGTAAGAATACCGTTTGTTTGCCCAATCAAAGCAATCGTCTGTCGAGCCTCCGGGGTGCTCGTTACCTGTTTAACGGTCGACCAGACCTCTTCACAAGTCGCTGACTTTGAACTATTCACACCCACGATGTTAGCAGATGCGTTCTTCAGCGAACCTTTCATCGCCTGATTAATGCGTTCCATGCTTTCCGCGACATTTGAAGAGAAAATATCGTTAAAAATGGTTTCTTTCCCAGCGATTTTCGCGCTTGAGTTTTGTGTTCCCTTGAGGCAGTTATAGGCCAGTGATTGCACTGTCGCACACACGTTCATCGCACCTAATCCGCTAACTGGTTCGGGGAACGCTGAACAATACCCCTGGCTGTCCCCGCCCCATTGTAAGAATTTAACGAAGCGAATCATCGGGCCAAGAGTAATGTCATCATCAAGCGTGGTTGCGGCAAAGTCGATCGGCGCCAGCGGATCAAACGCCGTTTTATAGTCTTTGAGTAGGCCCTGGCTAAGGTTAGTGGTTACAGTTCCCATCGCCGCGATAAAAACAGGAATACCATCGACATTTCTCACTTCACCAGACTTAACCGATTCAATAGTCACATCCACGCGTACTATTGCCATCGAAAAAAGAATCAGCCCAAGAATCCATGAAAATATCGGCACCTCTGCTTTTGTCGGGTTCAACAGCCAAAGCCATGTTTTATAAAACAGGCTGGCTCCAGCCAGCACCGCTGCCGTGGTGAGAAATGCTTTTACACCGGTATATTGTGAGAAAATCAGGGCAATCCCGTTAAGGGCGGACCACACGAACTCGATATCACCTACTGTATAGATGTTGTAATCCATATCAGACCTCAGTTACCTGTGCCACGAAGACTTTCCATGAACGCCTTCCTCTTTAATCGGCGATCATCCCATGCTGAAATGACATCAGAGCTGTTACCTACCTGGCTACGGGTGAGCTCGTAAGCTGCTTTTACCTGATTGCTAAGGTTTTCAGATAACCGAGTCAGGTCCTGCCGCCGTCCGGAAAGTGATTCACTGGGGATATTCATAGCGCTGATCTTTGCTTCAACTTGCCGAAGCATGTTAATGACAAGGCTGGTGGCCGCTATTGCACTGATATCCTGGATATAGGCATAGCCTTCAGGGACATCAAAAGTCTGAAGAGAATCAAGAATTGTTGGGATGCCGATATAAGAAATAATGCGTAATTCATCATCAGAGATCCTGACATCGCTGATTGCCTTTGTTTGAACCTGAATTAGGAGGTCTGAAATCGTATCCTTCAGTCCTTTGAAACCACCATCCATCACTTCAGACATAACCAGGCATTGCGACTTTCTCGCTGAAGCAGGATCGGGTACAGGCGAACATTTGAGCATTTTTATGGAGCCACCAGCCGGAGGACCCATGATGAAATCCGATACCGTCATCGTCGATGGACGAACTTCCATCCCCGCTTTTTCACCTTTAGCATCCCAGTTGATAATCACAGTGCCGACAAGCGACATCAGCTGCTCTGCGAGTTTGTAGCCAGATAATTCAGTCACGCCACCGATATTCATAGAACCTTTATCGATGTCCATAAATGACATATAGAAAAGGTTTCCACTGAATTTTTCAGCAAACTCTTCAGGGTCTTTTGCTTTTACCTGGGAGGTCACAGTTTCTGGCGACTTGGTCATTGATGAACCGAAATCAGGCAACAATCCATTAAGAGTACCAAGCATTGAAGCTGGGCCGGAACTGACCGCATTCGCATACTGGCTGGGTGGTCCAACATTTTCAGAAAGAAACGAGTAAGTAGCGTTGCAGGAATCTTTGGCAAATTTGTTCAACGCCTGCAATTTGTTCTGGATATCATTAATAGTCGCAGCACAGTCAGCACAGATTGCCGATACCGCGACATTAAATGCATAAATCGCGGCCCCCTGCGCGATACCGCGAGCAACCTGCACCAACTGATCTCCGTTAATCATACTGAATGAACCGAGGAAAACATCGATGCCGTTACAGCCGACGGAAGCTTTGGGGAAAGACATTGAAACTAAATTGGTATTCACGTTTGTTGTGCGGTAGGAAAAAGAGCCGCCAACCACACCGGTACGGGTGGCCGTTTCAAAACTGGCCGGGCTGGTTGTCGTCATCATTCCATTAAAAATATTACGCATGGCGTTATCGGCACCGGCATTTGGTGCAATCATCGCCGTGCAAACGGCTAACGACAAAAGTAACTTTTTTGCACAAACATGGAGGTTAGCGCGCATATGGGCCTCCTAAACTGCCACCAACATTCAAGTAGTTCACAGGGTCCGCTGTAGGCATATCGTACCCTTCCAACTTCTGGTCCATTATTCGTTGCAATAAGAACGGGTCAGATTCCATTTCTGATTTATTCACTGTAATTACGCCATCCTCACCAATGGTATATTGGCGCTTAATATCTAACGTGGATTGGAATGAGGCATCATCAATCAGGTTCATGCCCTTTGCAGCCAGAATAATAGTATTCTTGAGCGCCTCAGCAGTGATCATACCTTCGCTAATTCGTTGCGCTGATGACCCGTCTTTCGACACAAGGAAAATAGTTGGCACTTCGCGGATTTTGAATTGATCAATAATCTGCGCATTAGGGACAGAGAAATCCTGGAACAACCCATTTTGTAATGGTCTGCCATCCATGCTGACAGGGAGAATGTCGACCGAATAGTAATTCTGCATAAACTGGAGGATTTGACTTTCTTCGTGGCAGAACTCACAGGTACTCTGGAAAAAGAAAAAGAGCCCGGATCTTGTGAAAATATCTTTCATTACCGTCTGCTGGTTTTTTTCCACAACCGTACGATGTGCATCCAAGGCAACCTTCTCAACCGGCTGTCTTCGTTTTTCAGACATCATTGGATTTTTAAGAAAATAATCTTTCGACTTATCCGAAAATCGCGTACCGATATCCAACATTAAACGTTGCGCTGTATAAAACCTCGATAAGTTTTCAGGGGTCGGATTATCCATTGCCTGAGTCAAAAGCCGGGGCATATTGTCCTTTAGCCACTTTGAATTAAGATCAATCTTTTCTTCTTGTACTGGCTGGGACGAAGATGCAACAGGAGGCGTAGTCTCATTAATTTCTTCCTCAGTTTTCCGGGCTGGGTCGTCATACCAGAAAAAACCTTTCTTAAAGGCTTGTCCTGACACAAATGGGGTGTCTTTGATAAGGGTCTGGTCTTCATTTGCATGGACGCCAGTTATAAACAAAGACATCAACACTAACATCTTTGAAGGCAGTAACGTTAATCGAGTCATTCACCGATCTCCTCATGGAATAGAGGTATGATGGCATAAAAAAAATCACCGGGAGTTCGATAACGGAGTAGATTTCATGCGTTAAAAAACCAGAAATGTGACGCCGACAAAGCCCCAAAAACGACAGTTCAACACAGTGTCCCGGTAAAGACATGGTCTGTAAGAGAGAAATGGATTAATTATATGACGGTACAGTAATGCAAATTCGCGTTGTCATTCAGACAACACTATCCAGATTATGAACGATCCCCGTACTTTGCTGGTTAACGCATAAGGGAATTTATACTTAATTGAATACCTATAAGAAACGAAATTGGCAGGCGCATCATAAAATCTGGACTTTTCAAAGACCGTAATGAATCAAAGAATGGCAATTCATGTTAGTTATACTTACAGAAAATGAACGTTGGAAGGATAGAGCAGACAAAAAAATACGGATGGTAGTAATATTTAACACAGTATGTTTTAGATACGTCAGAACGGAAGCCGTCTGAAAATAAACAGCAACATGAGGAACCATGTGTAACGGTATGCAAGCCAAAGATTTAATAGATAAAGACGACGCAGTCTTTAGATTTTTGGTCTCAGCTTAAAACCACTCACATAAAGTAATAGCTAATCTAACTCCTCCTGAGAATATCTCGCTATTGCAGAGACCGTTGACGACAATCTGCACCGAGGGCAATGAGTATCATTGGTATACGGGACAATGTAAGGCCGCTTGCATTTCGCACAAGTTTCGAGTTCCTCTATTTCTTTCATTGACGTGAGGATCTCAATGATTTTATTGACCTCAGGGGCGCAGACGAAATACCCAAGGTTATGCAGCACGCTCATGATTCGGTTGAAGTCAATATTGCGGAAGCTGGATTCCGGATGAATAGGATCAAAACCGAAGTAATTTACCGCGACATCAATAACCGCAGAAAATGCTCTGCGGTTATCCGAACGACGACTCCACCCTCGAATACCTTTTTTAACGTTTTGTTGAGGTTCCGATCTGAAATCAATATTTTCTGCAACATGGCTTCCATAAAGAATTCTTATTGAGTTTTTATTCGCACCAAGTGACATCGTTTTTGTAGCGCTCAACAACATGTTAGCTTTAGTTTGATCGACTTTAGCCATTTTTATTAATCCTTCAAGAGCACTTTATTTGCCAAAGAGTTGAACACATCCTGACGGTGGCATGTAAACATAGTGTCGTAACGCAATAGTTCCATTAAGTCGTCACTAACTTTACCCAAACGAATGTCGGCAGATAATTCGTATGCCCAGGCAAACACCTTAGATTTTAATGTTGCACTATCATCCCCCAACCCCGGTGTAAAGGCAATTATTCGTGGGAATAGAACGACATCGTTAATTGCTTTGAGTGATGACACACCAACATCTTTTATTGCATCTACGGTAGCAGGCTTTAATCCAAAAAATATACTGACAAACTCAGGTGCAAGCATTGACATAAAGAAGATCTGCATAAAATAATCATTTTGTATGTCTACACACTTGGAGCGTAACTGCTGAATTTTGCTCGGATTATAACAATCTTCCTGCCCATTCAACAAAGTAACTTTTTCCCCTGCATTGTAAATGCCGAAGTCAGTATCGTCACTGTCATATTCACGGATAACGTTAGTGTCACCATCAACAACGGCCATAAAAAATTTATCCCACGAGATCTCTTTACCTAAAGAACGTGGAACGAGGAAACTTCCGGGACGTGTTTCAACTTCGAATGCATTATCAGCCATTGCCCCAAACCCGGTTCCAAATAGACGGCGTTGCAGGAGTGGAGACCCTGTTTGATACATAGAAGATCCGTGAATAGGCAATAACATTAGGAATGCACGGTAACTACGAATAATCGAAATCTCGGTACGTAATAGTTTACCGAGTAGGTTACGCGTTATGTTATCTGATTCTGACATGTGCGGATTGTCCTTGCGTCAATACAATTGTACTAATCTTCTACATGAAATTAAAGTTTGGTTTTTGAATGATGAAAAGTAACTTTTGGAATTTTAATACTGCCTATTTGAGTCTTAAAACTAACCATTCATCCATTGGCCTTACTTGTAACACTTTTTGACCAAACTAACCAGAATTTTATCAAAAAACCCTGCGCTTGCTAACGAAATTTTAATCGCTTAAAAAAATAGCAAAGCCCGAATCGTTATCGGCATTAAGCGGCAATAACATTAGCGAAAAAAGCGATTCAGGATGAATATTTTTCCGATTGATTAACATGACTACTACATAGGGTCACTTCTTGCCGAAAAGTGGTCCTATGAAGCCTCGACATAGGGTCACTTCTTTGTGAAAAGTGACCCTATGTAGCCAAGACATAGGGTCACTTTTTTTAAAAGTGGCACTATGCGCAAAAAACATAGGGTCACTTTTGTTTAAAAAGTGGCACTAGATATATGTATAACTTAGTAAGTAAAACAGCACTTTTCAGATCACGGTCTCAAAATACCCATGGCAGAAAAAGTTACTTTTCTGCCGCGCTTAAATGCGCCCATCTCAGCCGTTCCCGTGTTCATCTGGAGCTGCGCACTATCTGTATTCCTCACGCCTCCGAAGCCCCACCTCAAAATTCTCGATAAAAATCACGGAAAAAAGTCCTGTTTGTGAAAAAAAAATAAAAACCACTTCGGTATAGTGATTTCACATCAGGAGGTCACATGTCTAATTCGAAACTAATAAAGTCACTAGAATTATCACGCAGTTTGATGCGTTCACAAATCGAGGTTCTGCGGGAGGCAGCTGAAGACCTTTGCACAAATTACTGGATCGAGTGGAAAGAACGGAATCATCTGGAGATTAATTTACCCCGGCCTAACAATACGCTAAAGCGTGAGTATCTGGGTTCGTATGCGCCGAAAATTGAATTAATCGGTAATGCCAAAAAAGTTACAATCACCTGGCATAAGTTCAGCCCGTTTAAAACCAGGTCTCCCAGTCATATGTCGAAACGGATTTCTGCGATGAAAAGCGGAAAATATTCGAAAAGCTGCTTTGTTAATCATGCCTTCTGGGAATATGAAATGATCGAAAAAACGGAGGGAGTACTAGAACCCTACAGAGAATTACTTGAGTTCTATCATACTGCGTATATCGAACTGGGACGCAAAATCCGTAAATACTCAAAATCAGAGGTGGCACAATGACCGACGTAACAATTAATGAAAGCAAGCAGAAGACACCTGATGTAAATGCCCGCTCCTCTCAGACTCCTGAAGATAGCCGAAGAGCCACGCAAAGTAAAAATGAACATTACGGCATGGCAACAGTAACTATTACTCCAGGCACGCCAGACTTTAACCGATTTCTTACGGCACGGAATCGTTCCGTAATAAGAGGCTTTAATGATGTTAGCATTGCTATTTCATCATTATTCAGGACGGTTAATGCGGTAAAACACCCTGAATTGGTGCAGGCAATTCAGGACTGGTTTAATGAATTGCACGACGAAAACAATTTGATGAAGCAGAATCTGGAGGCCCACATCGCCACTATTAAGGTTGATGAAAGTGATCCATTCTTCTCATCAACTGAGTTTTCTCCGTTCAGATTTGAATCTGTCCAGTTAAACTTCAACAACCAGAACACGATGCGATTTTATAAGCACATCTTTGAAATGAACAACCTTCTGACCCAGATGTATAAATTCAACTCTCTGGGTCAGCTGCCGGTTAGCGATTACAACGTAATGGCGCACAATATTATCCGAAGTCTCAACATGTATATCGAACGGGTCAAAAAAACACTTAACGTGTCGCGCCGTGTAAAAGGTTCTTACAGTCCTGATGAGTTTATCGAAAAGGTAAAACAGTACAAAAGCGTGCAGGCATATATTGCTGCGGAACTATCTGGTAAACGCCAATAAGGATTATTTGATGAATTTCAGGGCGCTATTCCTAAGTATACAAAGAGTTTTAGGCATCTTCTCCAGTAGGGAGAATGATGTGGCTGAGTTAATGATGAAGGATGTTTCGAGTCTTTCACCATTTGCTCAGATTATAGGGGATCAGAAATACACTGTACCGGATCACCCGAATCTTGAAGTCCTGAAATTCATTGAGTACCCAACTCGGCCAGCTGGGATACAAACGTTTAATGAGCAGTCTATTCTTTCTCTTTACAGAGATAAACTGCACTCAATCTCTATGATGCTGGCAATAAGTGATGGAGACATCCGTGAGGATGCCTTTACCTTCACCAATCTGGTTTTAAAACCATTGATTGAATACATCCGTTGGATTCATTTACTTCCTGCTTCAGAAAACCACCACCATAATGGTATTGGCGGATTGTTGTCACATAGCCTGGAAGTTGCAATGATTTCTTTAAAAAATGCCAATCATTCTGAATTGCGCCCAATTGGGTATCAGGATGAAGAAGTCATTCGCCGAAAAGTATATCTCTATGCCGCTTTTATCTGTAGCCTTGTGCATGATGCCGGAAAGGTATATGACCTCGATATAGTAAGTCTGAATCTGAATGAAACTTTAACATGGGCGCCAAGCTCGCAAAGCCTGCTTGACTGGGCACGTGAAAACAATGTTGTCGAATATGAAATACATTGGCGAAAACGCATTCATAACCAACATAATATATGGTCAAGCGTTTTCCTTGAGAGAATATTAGATCCGGTCTGTATGTCATTCCTCGACCGTGTCAAAAAGGAGCGCGTCTATGCAAAAATGGTTACGGCACTGAATGTCTATAACGATGGCAATGACTTTCTGTCCAAATGTGTAAGAACCTCAGATTATTATTCAACGGGAACTGACCTTAATGTATTGAGGGACCCGATAATGGGTCTGCGGTCGAATGATGCTGCGGCAAGAGCAATAGGTACCATTAAGCATAACTTCACCAGTATTAATATTAATAACTATAAATCCAAACCCATGCACATCATTATTGTAAACGGTGAAGTTTACCTCAATGAAAACGCCTTCCTCGACTTTGTACTTAGTGATTTTGCGGCCCACAAGTTCAACTTCCCACAGGGGGATGCAGGTAAAACTGTACTAGTAGAGTCGCTGGTTCAACGGGGTTATGTTGAGCCTTACGATGATGAGCGTGTGGTTCATTATTTTATTCCCGGGACATACTCGGAAAATGAAATAGCCAGCATCTTCCGAAACGGTATCGGTAAGCTGGAATTTTATAATCTCCTGAAACTTCGCTGGATCGGGTTAATTTTTGACTCATATAAAATCCCGGATTCTGTTCCGGGCCTCTTCAGCGTTAATGCAAATAAAGATTTCATCTATATTGATGAACAGAAAACTGTAACAGAATACAGAAGGCCGGTCCCGGGTCGTGAGTCTGTTACCAGAGTAACGGACACCGTAAGCGACGCCATTGAAGATACTCCACAATACGGACTCAAACTCGTGAACGGCCCTGATGCCGACAGTGTCAACGGTAAAAGCAGTGAAAATACTGAAGCCATCACAGAAAGTGTGGAGGCGGCTGGCACGGATAAAGCAACCGATATTATTGATCCGCAGGTTACTACGCCAACAGATACAGCCGGAACAGGCGGCTTGGATGAAAAGGAACGGGTAGAGGAACATGAAGAGCAGAGTCAGATGCGTCTGGTCGAGCAGCTGCATGAAATGCTTCTGAGCGCCCCACTGCCCCACAACGCAGTCATTAATATTGATTCCGTACCTTACCTTAATCTCGATGCTGCTATTGCGTTAATCCCTGGTATTGATGAGGCGGCATTTTGTGATGGGCCCTTTTTCCAGCTGACGTACCGTGATGGATCACTGGATGGTATGTGGATAGTCCGTGACGTAAACAATCTACGCCTGATACAACTGGGGGATAACTGTGCTGGTATTCAGGTGAGTACCTCGGAACCCCGAACCACTTCTACGCTGAAGTCGCTTTTTGATACGTCAATGTACCAGCCGTTGGATATCCCTGAAAGTCCATCATTAAACGAAGCGGTTTCGCCCCCACAAACACCGCTTGATCTCCCTCCGGCGCGACTGAATACCCCCCAGGCTGTAGAGGCCAATTCGGTAGCTGAACAGATTAACGCCCACTCCGAACCGGAGACCGTCACTGCTTCTGAGTATGAGCAATATGGCCACCTGCTGGAAGAAACCCTAGATAGCGATAGTGAGGCATATTCTGACTTTATAGTCGCCGACAACTCTGTGGTTGAACCCCCCCAGCCTGAGGCGAAAAATAGCGATGTCGCCGAATTCCATGATGAAACAGACCAGGTCGTTGCGCCCGGTAAATTGAATGATCCTGAGGATACCAGAGAGCCACCAGCTCCCAATACAACCGGGAAAGAAGTAATTTTAACAAGTCCTGTGTCATCACAGGACCCTATAAAATCGGAACCCGCCGGGGAGAAAGCGAACCATCTATCTCCGGCCCTGGCTCGTCTGTTTGCGGTAAACACTCAAGCAGAGAAGAAGCATGAAAATCCGCCGGTCACGACTCCAGTGAAAGAAGCCTTTAATCGATCCAACTCTGCCACAGTTCAGGCTCCTATTGCCGTTGACCAACCTGGTGCAGAAGAAAAGGAGACACTGGAAGATTTTACCCTGCTAAGTGGCGGTGAAGTTACAGAACTTGAATACGTCGAAATTGCCACAATGCTTCACCACATTCTGACTAAGTTATCTGGGTCGTTTAAAAGAAAGCGGAAAAACCGATTCATGGTTTTGACCCAGAACACCTTTTTTCTGACCCAGTCATGTGTTGAAAAATACGGGACGCAGTTAAATGCGCCTGAGCTTTTTAACCAGCTTCCTCAATACCAGGTCACCTCCGGCGCCATAGTCAATACAAAATGTTTCGCATTCAACATGCCAACTCTGGTAGCCGCATCCGACCGGGCAAAGGTCGATATTGAGTTAATCATTAACACACTTAAAGATGTAGGGAATCTATAATGGCAAAATCAAAAAGGACCAACCTGCACGCCCAGGAAAACTTTTACAGGCCGATATTGGAGTACAGAAGTGCCTCAGTACTTTTAATTTGCGCCATAATAATGCTGTTTATGGGGTTTCGATCAGATGGGTTGAATATTGCCCCCATCATTTTGTATACCGCTGCCTTCATGCTTTTGGTTTGTTTGTACCGCTGTAAAACGGCATACCCTTATTTGATGGCGCACTGGCGCGTGTTTCAGCGCCAGATTATGTTTATTAGCCTTAAATCGCTCAGGTCGATCAACAAAAGTAACTTTTTCTCTAACGAGCGAAAGTACCGCCAGCTGGTACAAGAGTATAAAAAATCCAACCGTCAGGTACCGGACAGAAAAACCTACTTCTGTAACGGCTTTGAATGGGGTCCCGAGCATGCAGATCGCGCGTATCAAATTGCCAATCTCTCAAGCGATAAAAGAGAGATAGCCCTGCCATTTGCCCTAAACCCCATAGCGCGGCATTTTGAGGCGATGGCCAGATCCATGGGTGGCAGTAACGCCATTTTTGCTGTTGATAAACGGGCGCCAATTTTTGTTACCGAAGATAACTGGTTCGGCCATACCCTCATTACCGGAAACGTCGGTACCGGTAAAACAGTCCTTCAGCGGTTATTGAGCATCAGTATGCTGCATTTAGGCCACGTCATTGTGGTTATTGATCCAAAGAACGACGCAGATTGGCGGCAGTCACTTATGGATGAAGCGGCGGAACTTGGGTTGCCATTTTATAAGTTTCACCCTGCCCAGCCTTCTTCTTCAGTGTGTATTGATGTCTGCAACGCTTATACCAATGTTTCGGACCTCACCTCACGCCTTCTTAGTCTGGTTTCGGTTCCCGGGGAAGTTAACCCATTCGTACAATATGCCGAGGCTCTCGTTTCAACTGTGATCACCGGTCTGTCTTACACGGATAAAAAACCGTCGATATATCTCATTCATAAAAACATGAAAAGCCACATGGCAATCCTGAACCTCACCGTAAAAGTTCTGGAATGCTGTTATGCACGGCACTACGGGCCCGATGTATGGATGGAAAAGGTGAAATATTCTTCGAATGATACTCTACAAGTCCGCTTTAAGCGCCTTGTTGAATGGTTTTCTGCCCACTTCTTGAATTATGAAGGTGCCGAGCCCATTGATTGGATTGATACCGTCGGCCGGTTAGTAGATTATTCTTTGTCTGATCCTGAGCACATGTCAAAAATGACAGCGGGTATTATGCCGCTGTTCAGTCGTCTGACCGAACAACCACTGAATGAATTGCTTTCGCCGTCACCTAATTCACTCACTTCGCGTGAAATAGTCACTTCAGATGGAATATTCAGTACCGGAGGTGTTCTCTATATCTCGCTCGATGGTCTTTCCAACCCGGAATCCGCCCGGGCTATTTCGCAGTTGATAATGTCAGACCTGACGTCCTGCGCGGGTAGTCGCTATAACTCTGATGATGGTGATATGTCCTCACATTCAAGGATCAGTATTTTCGTCGACGAAGCACACTCCGCAATCAACAATTCAATGATAAACTTACTCGCTCAGGGTCGTGCCGCACAAATTGCATTGTTTATTTGCACGCAAACCATTTCCGATTTTATTGCAGCAGCAAACATTGAGACTGCAAATCGTATTACGGGTCTGTGTAACAATTACATTAGCCTGCGGGTAAACGACACCCCAACGCAAACGCTGGTTGTAGAAAACTTTGGTAAAAGTCCAATTAGTACAAATATGGTCACGTATACGACAGGATCAGAAACCACTTTGCCGCATAATAACTTCTCTGGTTCGATATCAGAAAGAAAGCAAACAACGCTGGAAGAAAGTATTCCGAAAGAGCTTTTAGGCCAGGTTCCAAAATTTCATATTGTGGCCAGACTTCAGGATGGTCGTAAAGTCGTCGGGCAGATCCCGATTGCCGTAAGTGAAAACTCGATGAGACCCAATACAACATTATTGGAGATGTTCCTGAAACCCGCCGGAAAAGTAACTTTGCGTCAGAATGTGGGTTTAGACTATTTAAATAAACATCTAAGGAAATTGCATTGATGGACGAGCAAATTACTCTGACACAAAATCAAATTTTCAGTTCATCTCTGAAAGTCAGTAAAAGCCGTTCGCTTGTTAAACGGCGTATGCAGTCATTAGGCCTGAAGTTTGCCGATTCGCAGGATGTTCGTGACCGTCTGGCAGGGATTGAAAAAGGTGCTTTGAAATCTGTGGGGCAATTTTGCCATGACAACGATGCTGAGTCTTTATCAGCGCTGGCTATTATCCTTTCCGAGCTTTTTCTGCTCCAAGGGGAACTGTCCACCAGCAATGAATACGGTGACCATGAAACAAGTTACTGGTCCGTAGCTCAGGGACCTTGTGATGAATGGGTTCAGTCTCTTCTTACGAGCGAAGACGGACAGCGAAAATTTATTGGTTTTCGCATTACATTCGACAATTCTGAAGAGCGCCGCCGCCTTGTTGATAAAAATTCAAAAATGCTGGGGAGTTATTTACTTCCCTATTTTGTCAATTTTACGAGTGCTGCATCGGCGTTTATTACGCTGCCTGACAGCGTCACGTTTAAACAAGTACAACGCAATAAGCCACTCATTCACCCTGAAACCACATTAAGTCACATTCTTACCATAGAAGACTCGGCGTTTCTCTCTCGTATCAAATTTAAACTAATCTCGGCGATTGACCGCCTGCCCGACCCGACCGGGCTATATGCCAATATGTTCAACCACATTATGGACCGGGCACTATTAACACACCTCGACCGGGAGCAAATTGATAGCCCTTGTGTGTGCAAAAAGGTCATCTCAACCTACGCAGACACCATGCTAACGCTCCCGGTATTTAATACAGGGATCACCGGGAGATACCGACACTGGACGCCCTGGGGGATTAATTTTGTTGAGTTTAGCCGTCAGGCTGCAAAGGAAAAAGCCTGTGTCTATGTTCCTGAACCCGGTCAAATTCATTGGAAAAGTCCGGAGCATAAGGAACTGGCTGAGTTCAGCCTGATCAACCACATAATCCCGCAGCAATACCACTGGTTGCTGGGTGTGCCAACAATCTGGCGAAGCCACTACCGTGACCATGGCGACCGATTAGACTTATTCAGGGAGTGGAGGGACGCAAATGGCTGCGGATAATTCTGCACGGGCAGTATTCATCAGAGGACTGCTTTTTTTAGGGATGATGCTTTATCTTATTTATAGTCTGGGCTTCCAGAATACTGACGATCTAAAGCAACAAATCACTCAGGAGGTGAACGCCAGTCGTAGCCTCATTTCTAATGACCGGTGGTTGTCGGTTATTGCAAATAGTGAAGCTACTTTGTCGACTCTGATTAATGACTATAAGCTGATCGAATATCTGAATACGATACTGATCCCGGAAACGACGAAACCTGCGCGTGGGCTGAATTACGTTGCAGAGAAGATGTCATCGGTAAACTACACTGTGGCAAAGAATCTCCCCTTGCTCATTTATCAGTCCATTTTCCGCTGGAATCTGATACTCGGCTGGCTGATTGTGTTTTCACCTTACTTAATTGCTATGCTCGCTGACGGCATGTATCAATGGAAATTAAAACGTTACGTTTTCGGTAATGTAACCGTTCAGTTTTACAGGATCTGGTTCAGAGCCTTCTGGATAATTGGTGCATTAACCTTTGTTTACCTCTCAATGCCTAATATGTCTCTTTTTAACAATATCGCTCAACTGTTCCCCCCTGTCGCATTGCTGATATTGGGAATTGCACTCAACCGCTTGTGGTCTAACTTTCAAAAACTTATGTAATAAGGTGGTCAGATGTTTAACCGTAAAAATAAGAAGTCACCTGCCAATATCAAAGAATCGCTTGATGAGAACGCTGACCGTTTTTATAAGATGTTCCGAATCCATACCACCTCAAAAGTGGTTATTTCCCTTCTGGCATTAGCAGCAGCAGGGGTTTCGGCCTTTAATATTTACGATAAGTATCAGGAATCAGAAGGACGAATGGATCATATTGCCGTCGTGCGCATATCGGGAGAAATGGGCACCGGGTCAGAGGCCGGTGACGGTTCTGTGATAGCCGCAGCACTGGCAAAAGCGTACAACAACCCGCATGCCAAAGCTGTCATTATCGAGGCGGAGTCAGGTGGTGGCGGACCTTCAGACGCGATTATTATTTATCGCCAGATTAATGCACTTCGAAGCCACCAGCAGAAGATTGAACGTATTTCACATGCGGAATCCGCAAGCAAGACCCGTAATACGGGTGATACCAGTGCTTCACGCTCGCAGGACGATATCAATGCCGAACAATCGAAACGCAATACCCTGGAGGTCCTCTCCGCCGGGAGTGGCCGTTTCATTGCCGATATGGAAACCAGCTATAAGCCTATTATCGTTAGCGTCAAAGGCATTTGTGCTTCAGCGTGCTACTACGCCGTGTCCCCTGCTGACGCCATTTATGCAGATAGCAGCGCTCTGACCGGCTCGATCGGCGTACGAATGGATCACTGGAACCTGTCCCGCGTCATGGATACGGTCGGTGTTAAAAATGAGCCGCTCACAGCAGGGGAATTTAAAGCTGCACTCGACCCTTATCATCCGCTTTCCGAGGCCACCCGGGATTTTATGCAGAAGCAAATCCTGGATTCCATGCATGAAAAATTTATTTCGGACGTTGAGCAAGGCCGGGGTTACAAACTAATTAGCCGCCCGGAGGCAAATGCTGTCGCTCTGTATTCCGGCCGGGTATGGACAACGCAGCAAGCAATCCAGTACGGTCTCATCGACGGTGACCTGACACCAGTCGAGGTCCGTTCGCGTCTGTCTCAAATGTATTCGACCACTACATTCAAAACGTACAACGAGCCGCAACGATCGCTTCGCTCCGCGCTCGGTATGTTAATGAGCCTGTCAACCAACATCGAAACGCTGGCGGGCACAACCTCCCGGTTACTTGATTCTGTTCAGGCCACCAGCTATCCGACGGTGAAATAAGATGGACGTGATCCTGATGGCGTGGCGGGTGATAGCAATAAGTATTATTGCCCTGGTACTCATTGTGCTTTATTGCTTGATGGGATTCGTATCGTCAGCCATTGCTGAACGCAGGACGGCCAAGCAAATTGAAGCGTACCTTCCTGATGATGCAGAAGGCCTTCTGAGCGATTTAACTCTGCCGGTTAGTGCCACTGGCACCACGCAGATTGATCACGTCCTTATCGCCTCTCATGGGCTCTACGTCATCGAGCAGAAGAACTATGCTGGAAAGCTCTATGGGAAGCTGGATGAAAGCCACTGGCGAAAATGGAAATCGTCAGGGACACTAAAGTTACAAAACCCGTTCAGGCAAAACTACGGTCACATCAAGGCCATTCAGTCTACATTACGCGCCAGCGAACTGGAGTGTATCAATGTTGTCATCATTAACGGGCCCTGCAAGTTTGAAGGTGAGAAGCCAGACTGGCTTTGCATGGGTATGGGTGATTTTGTTCGGAAAGTCACTGAGCGGCGCCAGTTAACTGTATTCAAGCCTGAGGCAGTAAGTTATATCCGTGGGGAGCTGAAGTTAAAGAGAAAGCCTCCTGGCCTTTATACTGATCTGGACCATATCCACAACGTTACCACCAGATACAAAACAACTATGCGATTGGAGCAGCGTATTACCTATAACCTTTTGCGCTTTCTTCGGAATCTACCGGGTAAAATATTCGGTTCGACAAAGTAAAAAAAAGCCCTGCTAATTTATGCGGGGCTTTTTTATGGATTCAACACCGGAATATTTTGCCATGCTTCCTGCATAATTTGCATGACCTCCCCAATGGGTAGCGACGGCCATAAGACTGTGTCAGTCATGATTACGCCAACCGGCTCACATTCAATGGGAACCAGAATTAAAATCACACGAGTCCCTTTAACCTGATACGCAAGATTAACTACCGCCTGTCTGTAGGTTGCCAGAACACCAGAACCGTACTCCGCTGGTTTGCTGGCCCAGTTCCGTACCAGAGCATAAGCCTGCGGCATATAACGATTATCCAGAACGCCCTGTGGCCGACGAAAAGGCACAATATCATCGGAGCGGTAGATAGTAGTGGTGGTTACGTTGGCCGTTGTCATTATTAAACTCCTCCCGTCCAACCCTATTAAATCTGAATGAATAGGGTTCAACTAACAGTTCCTAGTCGTGAAAACTGGCTAGTGTAGCTAGAATTTTTGTTCCATTTGTTGAGCTTCAAAATCTCTCGTTGCCTTCAATAATGAAGCGCCACTGTAGTACTCCGGTTCAGTAATATCATCCTCTTTATTCAACCATTGCGAGGCTGATTCATTGCCTGTCTTAACTGTACTCACATCGCTGCCTTGGTATTTGGGCAACATTACGGCATCCACTTCTTGATAAACGCCATTGCGTTTCACCAGGATTTTAACCGCTTTCGCTTTGCTGCGTTTTTCGCGCACTTTATTAACCAGATACAGCACGACAATCCAGCCTACCAGTACGTAAAGAAAAGTATTCATAATGCCCTCCTTTGTATGTGTCCATTATACCAGGTTCCGTCCCAGCCCAAATAGGTTCGGTGCATGAAAAATAGACTTTCCCGCTTGAATCTGCAAATCACCTCCGGCGTGCCTTTGCTGCCCCGAGAGATATTTTCTTTCCGGATGCGTCTGACAGATTCAGAAAAGGTACTTTTCTGCACGACGGATTTAATTTAGATTCTCTGACTTCACGCCCCACCAGCCAGAGCCCACGGCCGCAACCTTTACGAAAAAAACCGTCAAAATTACCAATGTCGATAGCTCCCCACCAGCGGACGCCTGCGAACAGCATCAATCACCACCACCCCCACATCCGCCACCAGCGTCACCACCACCCCCACATCCACCATCACCGCCTGAGGTATCGGGGGTAAAGAAGGAACCATTTCCGTCGGCAATCCCCCCTCTCTTACTATCCTGCGTATACCGACGCCCTTCGGTCTGGGAATGGCAAAGTGCCTTTTTATTACGGGCTCTCAAAAATAGACAGCAGAAAAGACATACAACCACATAGAGGGTTAAAACAATATGGAGAATCATAAGCACCAGTGAAATCCTGTGAGTCATCGTTAATTGTCTGAGTATTTATATCAAAGTCCCTCGCGCTTAATTTTTGCTAGCACGTCCCTTTTCTCTCGATCGCGAATTAAGATGGCTCAGTTCAGTTACAGACGACACACCGCAGGCATCCGCCAGGCATATCTACACGCAGGTCGGGAGGTCACGACGATTTCTTTCCGGATGCAAGATACCTTTTCAGTTCCCCGGCGCCATCTCGGCACCGGGCGAAACCATCTGCATGCGGGTCAGACTTATACCACCAGCTGTGGGCCCCGGGCAGACCCAGACTCCCTTCCCCGTTTGCCAGCACTGACAGCTGAGTCCATAAAAAGAAACCCGGAGTTACCGGGTTCTTGTGCTGATCAGCTGGCCTTCAGTCCGTGGCTTTGCAGGTGGCTATTGAGCGCATCATAGGCATCGGGTTCATAATTCCAGTTACGCCAGATCAGCTGGCGATCGTGGTCGCGATGATTACGGATGGCAATCTGGAAATGGCCTGCTGGCTGGAGGTTTTCGATAAAGACGTTCTGGTAACCGGCGGCAACGGCGCGGGCTTGAGCCAGTGATAACGGTGATTCGTTGCTGAAAAATCCGCTCATGGGCATTTCCTTCATAATGGCCAGGCCTGAGCCTGGCACTGGGTGTCAGGCCACAAGGCGTTTCGCGAGTTTAACGAAGTGATCTTGGTTGTTGTAGAGCGGCATCTGATAGGCCCGGTCTGAAATAAACATCCGGATCTGGTCAAACGTCATGCCGCAGTTAAAGCCGGTTTCGCTGACATTAGCCCGGGGAAAATCGGCGCAAAATTCGTTTAACACCTTCTCATGGACAATGCCGATATTAAGGAGTCCGGCAGGTCCGTTATCACGGAAAGACACCACCCGGAATGCACCGTACCAGCCCGACTGGCAGAAGAAGGTAAACGCCTGGTTCGCAAGTCCGTTAAACAGCTCGTAACGCAGGCTGGCACTTAGCGATTGACTGTCCAAGCAGTACACACGGTTGATGAAGACGCCTGGGTCGATATTTGCAGGGGTCTGCCCGTAAGCAATACACGGCATAGGCATTTCCGCAGTGTCTTTGTTATCACCAATTACTTTATATTGGGTGGCGATGATATCCGCCAGCATTGATCCACCAAGTGTGTTAATTGCTGCGATGTCGTTAATCTGAATATTAAGATTTTTCATATTTCACCTCGTCGTTTTTTATTATTATTCCACAATCGGTTTCGTGGCTAATAACCTGAAGTGAAATATTTAATAAATAATTCAGTACGACAGACACAAGCCGGTTGACCGTTCAAAAATGTCCTGTAAATGAATACCACAGACATCCAGATTAAAGCGGACAAGCTC
Source organism: Citrobacter freundii complex sp. CFNIH9 (assembly GCF_002903305.1). Lineage (NCBI taxonomy): Bacteria > Pseudomonadati > Pseudomonadota > Gammaproteobacteria > Enterobacterales > Enterobacteriaceae > Citrobacter > Citrobacter freundii complex sp. CFNIH9. The sequence continues at coordinate 67,410 of NZ_CP026242.1, forward strand.
TGCTTCATTATTTGAAGTAGAAAATAAATAAAAATCAAATCCACCTGTATTATCATCTTTGAAAATTCTGAAGGAATTATTATCAACAGCGTCGGCCAGTTCAACGTGAACGCCATAGCGCACTTCACCGTCGTCAAACTGTGCAATTCGGCGCACAGATTTAAGACGGACAAATTTCGCCAGCTCCAGTTCGGGCGCCTGGGAAAACGTCAGTGCCTCGAAGATGAGATCAGCCGTTTCATGTTGCTTCCTGCGGTCGAACTCAAACAAACCGCCACCGTTGTTGCGATAGACCGGCTGAAGCGCATTGACCAGGTTGAACGACTGCCGGTTCCTGTCATATCTGTACATTTAAAGGTACTCCAGACCTGCCAGCATCCACCAGCAGGACATAATGTGATTAGTGCCAGTCGGCGATCAGTTCTTCGCACTGCAAAAAGGATAAGCACTGCTGTGCCAACACGGGCAGTACGGCAATGTTGGGTAGGCGGTTGTAACACCAGGCGTTAAACAGCATCTGCCACGGACCGGCGTAGTAACCGGCCATTTTCTTTTTTTGCTTCGGAGTACGGCACGCTGAAATAGCCTGCTGATAGAGACTTTCATTTTCGGCACCTGAGCGTTGTTGCAGTGCCTTGTAAATAAAGGAATAGAGAGAGTCGGAACAATTAGATGCGTAAGCCAGACTGGTTTTCATAATACCTCCTGTTTTTTGGTATTATATAAAATTCGACCTGCTAGCTAATAACCTACACTGAATATATTTTTAAATTCCCATAAATATTAAATATGGACGAATGTGGATTTAAGCGTTGTAAATTATTAAAACCATATCTTATTCTACCATTATGTATTCCCTACAATACGCTTGCTAATTCGTAATTTTGCAGTTATTTGAATATCACCATCCTAAAAGCTGGTAGCCACCTATTTTCCCTCGGATGTAAGTTCACAATAACTCTGTTTATTGCCTGTTCAGTGGCGGTTAAGATTTATAAATGGGTGTGCCATTCGTCAAATCGGTATCCATGGGGTTTGCAGGTACTTATTAAAACGGATCATTCACCTTTTACGTTTACTGCAAACGAGCGTAAGAATTCAGTTGCAGCTCTGCGTCCGCCTGCTGTTGCAGCACGTCCATCACCCGGCTGAGCATGGTCAGCGCCTGGGAGGGGGAGCCGCCAAAAGTCACTTTAATTTCGTTGGTGGTGTGGTGCTGCTCCAGATCGAGAATATTCACTTCCACGTCTTCGCCCTTCTCATCCTTCGCCGTACACTGAATGCTGACCCGGGTCACAGGGTCCTTAACTGTCTGCAATGGTGCCTTCGTGCTGACGTTGATCGCGATATTCTTCATTACCCTGTTTCTCCTTGACCTGTGGTGGTAACCGACCCTACCGGGTGGAGGGTCGGTCAGAAAATCATGCCTGGCCCTGTTGCTGCTTTTCGGCATGCTTACGCAGGTACTGCGTGAGATTGCCGTGGGCTTCACAGATGGCATTCATCTCATCATTGGTCAGCACTAAGGTGTACGTATCGTCGCTGAGGTTCTTAGCGGCACGTTGTTCTGCTTCTTCCGCAATACGCGAAAAAAGCGGGATTGCCGTGTCCGCAATCGTCGTCACGGTCTTTTTGTTGAGTACGCTGGAGACCGATACAGTTTTAGGCTCTGGCGTTTTGATCGGATCTTTCGCCTTCGGCTCCGGGGTGTTTTCCGGAGTTGGCTCCGGGTTGGTCCCAACATTCCCGTCCACCAGCTGCGGCGGGGTGGTCTCATCCGTAGTACCTTCGACGGATGTTTGTTCCGTCACGGTGGTTTCAGGGGTGTTTGCGTTCGTTTCCTGCACGACCGGCGCTTTCGGCTGCATGGCTGCATCAATGTTGCCAGCTTTGACGAATTTAAGGGTTTTGGCCGTCGCCTTGCCATAGACGTCGATGGCTTTGGTGATATTATTCACGGCCTTATCGCCGCTGTAGAGATATTCATCCAGCGCGACATACATGCTCACTTCCCCTGTCACCAGCATAACCTGGAGGGCTTCAGGCAGGTCCAGGACGCGAACCATCTGACGCAGGTGCTGTTCTGTTTTACCGCGACGCTTGGCCAGTTCTGCGAACGTTTTAGGTTCTTCAGCATCTTCGACCATCCGTTTGATGGAGAGCGCCTCAGCCACGACAGACAGAGCCAGATTAGAGTTACCGTCCAGCGTAAACTGTTCGGCACTGGCGCGGCTACCGCGAAACTCCTCGCAGCGAATTAACGAAATCAGTTCACGCCCTTCCTCTGCCAGCTCGATGTTTGCCATAGCGGCGGCGCGGATACGACATGCCCCCTGACGCAGAACAGGACGACCATTCAGAACCTGCACGACGATAGCTGGTACGCTTAAAGGCTCAGACTTATAGGACTCTTTAAGACTGTTCAGGTGGGCTACCACGTGGGGTAAGGAGTAGTAGCTTTCTCCCATGCCAGCGGTACGGGTGTTAAAACCTTCTTCCTCTTCGACCACTGCCGGGTTGATGACCAGACCATTGCTTTTGCGTGCGCCGTTACCGGAACGCTCCAGGTAAGTGCGCAGGCTGATATCGTTGTTAGCGGTTTTTACATCATTTTCGATAGTGGACATTGTGGCCTTCCTTTTAAATTTTCGTTTAGGGTGGTTGTTCGCTACAACACAACAATACCAGGTTCGATTCATTTCCTAATAACCTGAGGCGAAAAAAAAAGTAACTTTTTTTCCCGGGGTAATAGTACGTGATCCGTCCGTTTTAATTTTTCGCTAAGGAGGCCAAATTTAACTTTAGTGTGAAATCGGGTACCAAAAAGCCGGAATTTATCGAAAAAGTTACTTTTCCGTCTGCAAGAACCCACAATAATGCAGAACCGTCAGCATGAAAGGTGTTACATGCGCTGAAGGGAAGATGAGTAAGAGGGGAACTGCGGCGTCACAAGGCATCTAAAGTTACTTTTCCAAAATATGGAATGGCAATCTATCTATCGCTATAAAAGAATAACCGGGATCACTGTCGAACATCTCAACGCGGGGCAGGTAGAATGAGGGAATTAAAATCGGGCCAGGCTAAATCTGCCCGGCCATCGGGAAAGGATACGGCGGCATGGGTCTTACACGAGATAATGCGAATGTATGGTCTTTTCCGGTTGCGACTGTTGGGTTTCTTTCTCACCTGTGGCTAACCGTCGGTATTCGGCGTCACAAAACATCCGTAAGTTGGTAAAGACTTTCTCCATAAACTCAGCGTGAGCAAACGACTCACCCGGGGATTGTGTACGTTCTTTCATACATTCCTTTTTAATCATGTCGACACCTTCGGCACAGGTTGCAGCGGGTACGTCAGCGGGTCACCGGCTGGCGCTGATAATTCGTGAATCCGGAATAGTATTCTACCCTGTTCGCATGCCACATCTGGTCGATAAGCGGGGAATTTCAATCCTATATTGAACCCAGCGACCACCGCAGGGAGAAGGGGCACATTCTCCCCCGCTCTTCTTCCGTCTGCGGGAGGTCACACTCGGCGCGGTGTCCCCGGGCAGAATCATGCTGTGACGGCTGGCGTCCATATCAAGATGTCAGCTCCTGGATTAAACCGCCTCCATCTTCTGTAAATGCAGGGGCTAATGACTGTGTGCAACTGAATTTACCGCAGCATCCGTCCTGTATAAAAAATCCTCAAAACGTTGTTTTCTATTGTATTGACAATAGAAGTTCAGAAGATCATAGTAATCCCATGGCGCGGCATCCGCACCAACGCCCCGGCGTTTCCGGGCATAAGGTAAGCATCATGACCCACGATATCGACACCCTCATTCGTCTGTCCCAGCATAAGTCCCACATCGTCGCTGTACGCCGCCTGCAACTGGCCTTTGAGCTAGAGCTGCGCGACGCAAAAATCAACTCACGTGACGTCGCTGATGCGCTGGCTACCTTGAATGCGGCTATCAGTCTGGAAGAAGAGCTGAACGGCTCTGCGTATGACGATCTGCATTTTGACCTGACCGATGGCGCGAAAGTCGACGCAGCCGAACTGGCAGCGTACCGGGCACAGAAACCGGTGGCTTCCTGCATCGTGGCCGATGGCAGCATTGTGCCAGACGGTTTCGGTGATTACTGCGAGCCGCTGGCAGATGGGGCGCATGACTTGTTTGTCCGTCCGGTCTCGGCATAAGGAGCGATCCATGAGCAAAGAGACTCTGTCACTGGCAACCCGTTACGCAGGCAACTCCTCTGTGATTTCGGAAATGCAGACAGCGCTGGACGTAATGCCGCTGGTGACGGAAGCCGTTCAGAGCGTGTGCGAACGGGTTGAATGTGAGCCCACTGAATTTCTGGACGCGATGGCGCTTGTAAAACGTTTCCTGCTGGCAAAACAAGATGAACTCCGTGCGGAAAGCGTTTCAATCCGCAAGCAGCTGGGTGAGATGGGGGAATAATGATGATTAAGGCTACTATCAGCAACGATGCGCTTCGCACCCGTATTCAGGCGCTGCGTAAAACCAGTGCAAACACCCTTGTCAGCACGACGAAATTCGACGCTGATGCGCTGGAGGAGCTCCTGCGCCTGCGTACCGCAGTGAAGCTGAGACGAGTACGCGTGGTCCAGAGTGGCACCTGCGACTGCGAGGAGCCCTGTGAATGCATGCCCGGGCTGTATGTAACCGTCGACTCCGGCGTGGGTCACGGCCAGGCGGTCTGGACTTACCGGGACGACGGAAAATCCGGTCTGGCGTACTGGTGCGAATTTATGGGACTCGCTCCATTCTGGGCCGAAGACCAGATGCATGCCGCCGAACTGCTTCGCGAGAAGCTGGCCTGGCTGGGTGAACATGTCGAGGTGGTCCCGTGGTAATGAAGCTGTATTGCCCCGAGTGCCTGGCGTACCTTGAAGGGGGGGATGGAACGCTACAGGACTGTCACTGCGGCTGGAAACAGCCGGTCAGCTCTTCCACTGAAGAGGGCGATGATCATGACGCTGACTAACGCCCAAATTTATACTCTGCGTCGGCTGAATACCGGAACCCGCTACCTGATGCAGGGCAACGGAAAGAAAGGGATGGAGCAGCGTCCAGATTGCCTCAGTACGCTGGGATATTTTCCGGTTAATGCCCCCAGTCTGCCACCCCTCTTCCGGCTGGGCCTGATTGAGTTCACTCTGAAAAGTGGGTTAGAACAGAGCTGTTTCTATCGCGTACGGCTGACCGGGCGTGGGCAGGAGTTAGCCACAACGGCGGTGATCTCGGTGGGCTGACTCAGCCCGCTGCTGCACTGCTCATTACAACTTTAACAGTCTGATTTAAAAAATAAATACAGCTATCAGGTGGAAAAAGCACCCGTTGTTTTGTATTGACAAAACAACTCTGATTCTGTATATTTAATCACACAGCGGCACTCTGGCCGCACGCCCCGGCGTTTCCGGGCATACAGGATAACCCCATGAAACCGATGCTTAAATCCGCTTTCTTCTCAGCTGTTAAATCACTCCTCACCAACGGCTTCAGACCAACCTTCTACACCGTTAACTGTGGCCGAATCGGCATTATCGCCTTTACCGATAAAAACGGTTCTAAGCAGGTTGAACAGGTCTATTCCTGTACCTCGCTTGCCGTGAAGACCATTGCTCCCCGTTTCGAAAAGTGGTTTGCTGCTGCCGTGGCGGAATTTCATGCGGCCGCAGCTGAGACTCTGGAGTCGGGCCAGCGGGTCCTGGACAAGGGTACTGTTCGTACCGTGACGGGATTTCGAAGTGCATTCATCCGCAGCGCTAACGGCACACCCCGTGCCCAGGCACGGACTGGCATAGTCATGCTTGATCATCGGCACGAAGTTATGGCCGGTGATCTTGTTCGAATGGCTGACAATCCATCAGACACCGTCGTCCATAATACAGACCAACAGCCTGACCAGACAATTCATTCTAACGTGCAGAACGTTTCCGTAAACCTCGCCACAGGACTGGCCCCTGACCCGACGGTTTCAACAGCGACATGACACGGCTGCACTCTCCCCCTGGGAGCCGCACTACGCGGCTCTGTTTGACCGAGAACACTATGACCGATAACAATGAAAAGCACGTTAACGCGATCCATATGAAGGGCAACGATAACGCGAAAAAAGATGAGGCCGACAAAGCAACGGCACTGGTCCAGATGCGTATGACCCCGGAGAAAAAATCACGCTATGTCCGTGAGGCGAAGCGTAATGGCCTGACTATCTCGGCATGGATTCAGCGTCATATGGATCAGGTATGTGATGAGTCAGACGTAAACTATCTAAAGAAAAAGGCTGGCGAGCAATAGGCGACAGTCCACCAGCAGCAGCGAAAAGTTACTTTCCCGGTTGCCTGAAAAGGACCGCATACTGCAAACACAAGGTGTGAACATCACACCCCCGCCCCGGCGGCTCCGGGCAAAGGAGTATCCAATGAAACTTTCCCGCCAGACCACGAACGACACTGCTGTAATCGAAGGTACCCGCAGCCACTTCTGGGGTCGCTCGCTCTACTTCATCATTGAGAATGCGCCCAGGGCACACCTCGTCGCTATTGATGAATTGCTGGATGCAGCGGGTTGGGAAAGCGATCACTGTCCAAACTACGAAGATGACGATGCGTTTGGGCATGCCGGTTACAGCTGCGGGTACATGATTGAGATCGATGACGTGGCACGCTTCAGGGCTGACTATAAGCGCCTCAAAAAGCAGATTGCCGCCCATATCGCCGCCCAGCGTAAAGCCGCAGCCAAACAGACGGCATGAATTTTAATGCAAGCGTTGAGCCTGCATCTAAAAGGAACTGTGCAATGACCGAACAACTATCGGATGAAAAACTGCACCAGCTGGAAGGTGCTGCCGCAAATTACCGTACGACATACCAGGCGCACCTCGCTAATCCACTGGATGGCTCCGCAGTACAGGACTGGGATGAAGCGACCCGTCAACTAATGGCGGTCATCAATTACGATGAAGCCAATATTATCGCGCACCTACTGGCTCGCCGGGATGCAGATCTTGCCAGGCATGAAAGCGACATGACCCGGGCTATCGCAGCTTGGCAGACGGCATCCGTGAAGCTGTCCGAGCAGGCCAGCCAGCAACCAGAATTCCACCTCCGCCGTGTTGGTGGGGACGAGGAGCTCTATGCCCCTTGTGGAAAAGATTATCCACGGGGAAGAGCGTACTACGTTAAGCCGGTAGTGAGCCTGGTTACCGTAAATTCTCCGCCCTGCGACCAATGCTTTGATTCTGCCGACGCCGCAACGGCCTACCGGGATGAGCAGTGGAGACATGTGCTGAGTGAAGCTGGTGTGCTGGTTACGCCGGGGGAGACAGCCCCGGTTCAGCCCACTGAAGACAAGCCGCTTTCCAAATAGTGCGATTGAAAATGAAAACGAAGATGAAACAGCCCAAATCTGCACTTCAGAATGCGATGAAGGGCGAAGAGCCTGCGAGCGTACAAATTCAGATGCGTGCCACTGTAACAAGAAAAGAACGCTATAAGGCGCAGGCAATTCAGGAGGATCTGAATTTAACCGAATGGATGGCGAATCATCTGGACGCCGTCTGTGACGCCGCCGAAGGAAAGGCATCCGTCAGCATCTTTTCCCCGGTTGTACCGGAGAAGATCCCAGACAGCGTCTACCAGGTCATCTATCAGGAATGCGGCGGGTTCGTGGACTGCGATGCGAATGCCCAGACGATCTGGAATGCCTGCCGCCAGGCCATTCTGAAAAACGTGAAAGACTGAATACCCGGCGTCATTTTACCGGATGCAGCAAGGACAAACATGACCATAATTGAACGCCGTGCAGAGATGCGCCAGACGGCCATTAAAGCTCTGCTGGATGCTGAAGAAGCACTGACCGCACTGGCTATGTCCTATGAGCTACAGCCCAATGAGAAGACCAGTGCATGTCATCCACAAACCAGTACTCTCTCCACGACCAGCCAGGTTCGGAAAATGCGGCGGGTCCTCGAAAAATTGAGGCGTTGAGAATTAAACAGGACGCAGGAGGAGGTACCCAGTGCGAGCCGCAGCCGTTCTGGGGAGAATTTTAATCCGACGGTATTCCACTGAGACTGTTGAATGCCTTGGGTAATTGAGTGGCGGTCTGCCACCGAACGGAAGGAAAAAAGGGTTTCCCCGACCGGAGAAACCCTTTTCTAAAGGTGCTATTGGCTTGCTGGCCACATCTGAATCGAGGGGGGTTACCCCCCTCTTTCAGCTACTTACCGGATTCGTAGTCCATCACAGCCGACACTTCCCGCGTACCGTCTTTCAGCCGCAGTTCGCAGAGCGAATTGCGCGTAAGCCAGGTGAATATCAACAGCGTAAGACATACTATCAATACGCACAAAACAACGGGTTGGTTCGGCAGTTTCATGGCTTCTTCTCCTGTCAACGCAAAGCAGAAGTGTCACCATCGGTGCGAAACAGAGATGTCATGCTTTGGTTCAGAGAATGCGTTTGACCGCCTCGCTATATACTTCCGAGCGTTCTCTTTTCCCAACAGAAATCACGAAAACGACAACTTTCTCGTCTATAACCTGGTATACAAGGCGATAGCCTGAAGACCGGAGCTTAATCTTGTAACAATCAGGCATACCACGGAGCTTGTTTGCTTCAATCCGGGGTGACTCAAGTACTTCAACCAGCTTCTTTTTCAACTGTTCACGTACCGTCGAGCCCAGCTTTCGCCATTCCTTTAGTGCCCGCTCGTCAAAATCCAGAAAATACGCCATCAGAGTTCATCCAGCGTCACACGTACTGGCTTAGGATTACGAAGTCGTTCTTTCACTATCTCCACAAGTTCAGCATCTTCATCACTCAGGAGTGTCTGTTTGAACGGCAAGCGTTCATTGTCAGCGATATACTCGAGCATGAGACGAAGCGCTTCAGAAGGAGTTACGCCCATTTTTTCAAGCGCGGCGTAAGAACGCGCTTTAAGTTCATCGTCAATACGTAGGTTAATGCTACCCATGTCTTACACCCCTTGTAATTACAAATGTCATTACAAGTATCGCACTACAACATGCTTAGGGCAAGTCACGAAGTAAGTCAGAAAGTAGTCGTAAGAACGGTGATCACTGTCCGCTTTGTGCCAGAAGCGGACTTTTTAAAAATATTGCGTGCCCAACAATTGGGCGCAGGTCACATCAAGTACCCTCAGAATTATAGAGAATACCTGAAATTTTTGTAGAGCGAGGTTTGTTACCCTGCCCGACCAGCGACATGTGGTTAGTTTAGTGATCAGAAATGTCGAGCGTTTGGTCGTTCATTGACGCGGGATCTTCCAACGGTTCCACATGAGTGGTGATATGGATAAAAGGCAGTGCGGTGCGGATATCATTCTCTATACGCTCGGCCCAGTCGTGCCCATATTGAACAGTCCATCGCCCAGGAACTAGGATGTGCATTGTCATAAACGCCCGCCCGCCAGCCTGGCGTGTACGTAGTGCATGGAAATCAAGCCCCTGTTCACGATATCCTGCCAGCAGTGACTCGATTTTTTTGAGTTCTTCCGTGGGTAGCGATACGTCCATCAGACCTGCAGCTGAACGACTCATAAGCTGATAACCAGTCCAAACGATGTTGGCTGCGACCAGCAATGCAACGATCGGATCGACCCAAAACCAGCCGGTCAGATAAACCAGTCCGACACCAAAAATGACACCGACCGACGTCCAGACATCGGTCAGCAGGTGATGAGCATCTGCCTCAAGAGTGATAGAGTTGTGCTGCCTGCCAGCCCTTAACAAAATGCGAGCCGTCACAAAATTAAGGATTGATGCGACTGTTGAAACCAGTAATCCGAGACCAATCTCCTCAAGCGGCTGTGGAGTTAACATCCGCTCAACTGCGGTATAGGCGATACTGGCTGCCGCCAATAGGATCAGAAATCCTTCGAAAGCACTCGAGAAATATTCGGCTTTGCCGTGCCCATATGCATGGTTCTCATCGGCCGGAAGCGCAGCCAAGGTCAGCATCCAGAGCGCCATTAGGGCTCCTGCGAGGTTAACTACGGATTCGATGGCATCAGATAGCAGACCGACCGAACCGGTCATTTTCCACGCCACACCTTTGAGTCCGATAGTGGCAATAGCCGTGGCAATGGAAAGCCAAGCGTAGTGCGTCAGCGGACGAGGTAACCCTTTTGTTTTAGTCATTATTAACTTCCTAAAATAGGACGACTAACTCACATTTCTATCCATGATAGATAATTAAACAATCATTTCGCCATGAATATTTTTTCGTTTTTATTAAATTTAATTAAAAAGTCTCTGCAAGTGCTGTTTCATCTTCTAGTAAACTAAATTTTATTTTTAGGGTTTTCTTCAACTTGAAGTAATATTATCTCACAACAGATTAGTCACTTAGGTTAACTGAGCGGCTTTTATATTTTTCAATTAAAATATGCAAAACTCCCATTGCACCATGTGCATAAAAATAGACCTCAATGAAAGTAGTAAAGAACTTATGCCAGTGGATTACTGTTTCAGCCAGATTTGACTGCATGGTATTCAACAAGAACCATAGGCCACCTGAAAGTGCTACAATTAGCAATGCTAGAACTCCAAATCCTTGGATTGTACTGGCAATACCTCCCGAATGTGCATCGGGCAGTCGGAAACTAGTCAACGTTTTTATATCTTGCTTAATACCACTAAAGTCAAGCCCTACCCATGAAAAATAATAAGTAAAACCTCTTTGAGTAAGCATCCAACTTAACATAATAAAACCACAAATAATCAGTCCTAACCCTGAAATAATGTGCATCCAGGTTATAACTCCTTCAAGACTATGTTCACCAATTGCTTCGGTCTCTGTCAGATTAGAGTTAATAATTTGTGATAATATTAGAAATGCCACAATGATGTGAAGAATACGAAAAAAAGGAGCGTAATCATGGGGTAATAGATTCCAGAGTCGCAATTTCATTAATGAGTCCTTAGTAAATTTATCGATGATCTTAATCATACAAAAGAATTATTAGGATAACCTTAATTCTTAAAATTGCAGCAGGCATTAGTTCACCTCTGATATGGCCACTTGCGAAATGGGAATGGTAACTGTTATTACTATGTATTTACTTGCTGTTCTTGTTACGCAGCCCCTTAAACACATTACTTTCAAATATGATTTCCTGCTGGGTTTAAATATGTGTCTTTCTATAGTGCGGCAACCTATTTTTACACCAACTCATGAATTAAATAAGAATCATAAATTAAATGAGAGGTTTAATTCTCTTGCTTAACGCGATGATATTAAATGGAAATTTTAATTTTTGTAATTTATTAAACAGTTAGAATGAGACATGGTAAATACGATCTTCCTTTAGATAATTCTGATAGCACTTTTTCTACTGGGCAGTCTGCAATGTCCGCTTCACGCCCTGAGACATTCGACAAGCTTTTTATGGCTTCAGTAAGGGCGAGTGGCGCGCTTCGAGAGCCAGCAAATATTTTGCTTCATCGTACTGGGTTCTGGCCTTCCAGCAGCGGTAAATGATCCTTATCCATTTGAACGCCAGTGCCCGGATCGCAGACTGATGAGATTTGCCCTTCTCTCTGAGGCCCTGATAATACAGTCTGGCCCAGTATGATGAATTAACCGTCTTGGCAGCCCATTCAACAAAGGTTTGCCTGACGAACTTGGCACACTGCCATCGCCAGTGAACCCAGGATTTCTGGCCACTTCGTTCTGTCACCGGTGCAATACCTGCGTAGTTTTGAATTTCTTCAGCGCTGTTAAACCGGTCACGGTTATCACCAAGTGCAGCAAGCATTCGTGGGCCCATACACGGCCCCATGCCCGGAAGTGATTTGAACAGCTCCGCATCTGGCAATGTGTCAAACAACGCTTCGATTCGTTCGTCATAGGTTTTGATGATTTCACTCACGACTTTAATTTGTGTCGCCAGTGCTGTTGCCATCAAAGCATTAGCCTCTATAACGCTCGGGTCTGTAGTCAATGGGATCGCGTTATCAATACTCGCAACACGTTGCTCGGTAAGAGCCATTGCGCGGCCACCTTTGGCATTCAGAAAGTTGCGGATCGTGTCGCGCCTCGCTCGTTTCAGTTGTTGCAGACTGGGCCACCGGATAATCAGCTCACACAATAGTAAGCTACCCCGATGTGAGAACCACTCCAGTGGCTGAGGATAATACTGTTTAAGTGTGTTGATTATCCGGTTCACAAAACGGCGTTTATCTTCAACCAGCTGACGGCGCTGCTCAACCAGTTGCTGGAGTAACCGGATATCCGCATTGTCGGGTTCAATGGCTTTTATCTTTTGGGGATAACGCAGCATTAACTCTAATGCCAGCTCGGCATCCTGCGGGTCATCTTTAGCGCCGCTGGGCGAGAAGGCCTGCCGGTAACGAGCCAGGGACAAAGCGTGGACGGGGAAAACGGTGATAAATGGATATTTCTGAAGAGCATACACCACGGGACCTTTCTTCAGCTCAACGGCGATAGCGATCCTGCCTTTTACCTTCTGGTGTAACTCGGTAAGCCAGACATCAAGTGCTTCCGGCGTATGTTCAATCACATGGAATGTGCGTTCACCGTTTTTAAACTGAACACAGACATCGTGCTTTTTATCTGCCCAGTCCAGACCAACGTGCGCAGCAAATTGATTAGTCGCAGTCATCACCAACTCCTTTTTATCGGGGATTGGTATGCATTCCACGCTCTTCGAAAGAAATATAGCCAGCAGTTTATCTGCATGCCCTGAGTATTCGTTAGCGAACGTGGAGCACCCACTGGCTCGAAAGAAAAGCGGCGATCATCACGTGATTCTCGCTCAATATTCGTAACCAGTAAGCGCATACCCTGAATCACTTAAAGTGTAATTCTCAGGGTGCGAATGACTATATCTCGCTGTGAGTTCAATGGGTCGATGCAACGCTATCCTTAATCAAGGGGGACGTTGTCATGAAACGAAGAACTCGGATTAACTACACGCCAGAGCAGAAGGCAATTATCTGGGACAGATATAAGCAAGGTGATTCTCTACATGATATCGCCAGAATGTTCGACAGATATCATTCTTCCATTATGCCCACTATCCACCAGACAGGCGGCTACCGTCCTCCCGTGCGAAAACGGCACCGATTAGCGCTTTCGCTTGATGAAAGAGAGGAGATATCCAGAGGGCTGGTAGCAAAACTCAGCATCAGGGACATCGCCGCCAAATTATCAAGAGCGCCCTCAACGATTAGCCGCGAGGTCAGGAGGCACAGTGGTGCAAAACAATACCGAGCAGCAAAAGCCGATGCTACTGCGTGGGAAAATGCGCTGAGACCAAAACCGTGCAAGCTAATTGAAAGCCCCGCATTGTGTAAAATCATTGCAGAGAAGATGCATCAGGACTGGTCGCCGGAACAGATCGCCGGTTGGCTGAAACGTTGTTATCCGGATAATCAGGAAATGCATGTGTCACACGAAACGATTTATAAAACGCTTTTTATACAAACCCGGGGAGCATTAAAAAAAGAGCTGCAGCAATGCCTCAGAAGCGGAAGAGCAGTGCGTAGATCCAGAACGTCATCGCTTAAAGGGAAAGGATTAGGGTCAATCCCGAACACGATACCTATCAGCGAAAGGCCACCAGAGGCGGCTGACAGAGCCATTCCAGGTCACTGGGAAGGTGACTTGATTCAGGGCTCGAAAAACTCCTATATAATCACCCTCGTAGAACGTCATTCCCGTTTTGTTATGCTGGCGAAGATCAGAGACAACAAGACCATAACGGTTATATCTGCACTCATCAGACAAGCCCGGGAATTACCTGCTGAACTTTATAAAACATTAACCTGGGACCGGGGCGCTGAAATGACCAGCCACACCCGGTTTACTGTAGCCACAGATATTCAGGTTTACTTCTGCGATCCTCAATCCCCCTGGCAACGTGGCTCAAATGAAAATACGAACAGATTGCTCAGACAATATTTTCCAAAAGGAACTGACTTATCGGTTCACAGCCAGCAAAGACTTAACAGTGTTGCCAGACAGCTCAACGAAAGGCCGAGAAAAACGCTAGACTATGAATCACCCGCAGAACGGTTCAATAAGTGTGTTGCGTCCATCAGTTGAACTCACAGCTCTTAGCGGACATTAGCATAGGCTATTTACCATAACGCCGCATTACGCGTACCGCTCAGACGGCCTGAGCGCGTTTCTGACGTGTCCCCGTTAAAAACAGTAACAAACCACCCGAAAATGCACGCCAGAAACGCTACGTAAGAATCTATCCTATGACTGGATATGCACTCAACTGAATAACGCCTGGTTTCAGTCCATTTTATCGGGATCAGCCTTCTTTCTGGGTAATTTAGGGGGCTTCACTTGCTGATTACTTTGCGTGCGGCGCGTGAGCCAAGGATGGTCAGCTTTAGGTTTTACGTAGAATTTTGAGCGTAAATCAAAACGGGCATTATCCACACGTTCATGGACACTTTTTTCATCATCCAGTGGTATAGGCTCCGGGCCATCAACATATTTTTCCCATCCCAACGCTTTCCCATCATACAGAACCTTAATTTCACCGTTAAAGCTTTCGCATACCGTGACAACCGAATGCCGAAGTCGATATCCCCGGCCTTCACTGCGAATCTGAAACGCACTGCTTTTGTACTGGAAAGTGAGATTTTTGGAGAGAACGCGCTTCGCCTGGAGGCTGAAGATATAACCCAGTTCCTCTTCAGAATGGTGTACATCAAGATGGGCGTTATCAGCAATACGAGGCGGCGTAGCAAACCGGTTGTTATAGGCTTCAATAAAGGTCGGCAACCATGCGTTTGCTGTTTCAATATCACTGATACCCTGAAGCCGCATTTCTTTGACCAGCCTGTCCTGCAGTGTCTGATTGGCACGCTCTACCCGCCCTTTTGCCTGCGGGCTGTTGGCATGGATTGGCTCGATGCCCAGTGTCTTTATCGCACGTGTGAACTGAGTCAACTCTCCTTCCCGCTCCGGGTTATTTACTCTGAATATACTGTGTCTGTCAGAATAGAGAGCCAGTGGTACGCCATGATCATTAAGGTAACCCCGGAGGGTTTCCATGTAAGCCCGGGTTGTTTCTGCAGGAGCGAATCGTAGCGCCATCAGAGCGCTGGTAGCATCATCGATAAAGACTATCAGTGTGCATTTGGGGCCCCGACCTTCAAACCAGTCATGAGGCGAGCCATCAATCTGGATGAGTTCACCGTAGGATGGGCGCCGCATCCGGCGCTGATAAATTCGGGCAAACTTACGACGACGTTCGCGCCATATGCCCTCCTCTACCATCCACTTCCTGAGAGTTTCAATGGATAAACACAAGCCGTGTATCTCGCGCAATTTTTCGCACGCAAGCGTAGGTCCAAAATCAGCGTAGCGGCCTTTGAGGAGTGAAATTACTGTTGCTCTGAATTCGGTAGAAAAGGAATTATTGGGACGCTTTCCACGTCGGCGGGAAACTAGACCAGAAGGCCCTTCATTTCTATACCGTTGCACCAGACGTTTAACCTGCCGAATAGAAATGCCAATGCGTGCCGCAGCTTGTTCCTGAGTAATATGGCGATTAAGTGACTCCTGAATAATGTGAAGTCGGTCGAGTTCCTTATGACTCATCGTAACAGTCTCTTTGATCATGAAAAATCCCCCAGAGAATTGTCTGGGGACATTTTAGAATGGTTCAAAGGGGACATTACAGCTTGGTGTTAACACATGGCTTCTTCTCCTTGCATTTTTGCAGGTAAGAGGCTAACCTTTAATGTGACTAGCATCAGGGGCCTCGGGTTAATTTGAAAAAATTACTCGGGGCTTTCTGCTTTTTACCACAGTCAAACAGTGATTCTGCTGGCTGGGGCAAAAGCCTCCAGCACCGAAGCCATTATACCACCCAGCCCCCTTCAAACGAACAGGTCGACCGCCTAAATATTTAATAAGTAAGTATTTCAGGTTTTGCTGCCTCGCAGGCCGTAACAGCGGACGGCTGACGTAATCGCTGACGAAACAGACGGATGCAAATCTCTACACTCAACGCCGCCAGCCCGTCCGGTCCCCCGCTTCTTTCCGGCTGTAATCAGTCAGTCTTCGAACCCGCGATCAGTGACAAACGGTGAGCACGAACACAACTGTGCATTAGGCTATCCGGGTAATGGGCGATTTTCTCCAGTTTCTCATCGAGGCGGGTATACGTCAGTCGCCTGATTTTCGTTAGTTCCTCGTGAAGCCAGCGTTTGATAAAGGGATTGCTGGAAAGCAGCACCAAATCGGAGTCCTCCACTTCATCAAAAAGCCAGACGGGTTTTGCCGGAGTAAGACGATAGAGCCAGGGACGCGAATAGTCCCCCGTCGCAATCAGGAACCAGACAACAATGCCAAGTGCGAGCTCCATGACCAGCATCAGGGTAAACTGAATATCCCGGACGTCAGGCTCTCCGGTAAAGCTCATCAGTCGGTCGCCAGTTGCCACACGCTGGATAATACATACCAGCATCAGCAGAGCAAGCAAAAGCCCCATGAGCAGCCCGCCATTCACCTCAAAAGTAGCTTTCTGGACGCGATCAGGCGGTACCTGTCTACGGTAGCGGCCGACCACTTCGCCGATCAGTTCCCTGATGGCCATGCGTTCTTCATCGACCGTTGTTGCGGTATATCCGGACGGGTCCGATTCAGTTTGGTTCATGTACCCTCTCCTCACTCTGAAAATTAATGGTCACAGACACGCTGATCATACCCGGTGAACGGGAGCTAGTTTGCGGGTTAAGGGCTCGAAAAAAACGGGAATAAAGAGGGAAATGACAGCAGGAAGGTGGGATGCAATGAGCTGTTTTGTTTCCCTACAGTTAAGTGGGGGGGAAAACTGCCATCACCGGAATACGCTGAGAACGGAACGGGCCAAACCGATAAGATGGACGGGCGCTATTTTGATTCCAATATTCGGGATTTTTCTTCCCGCGTCGCCAAACGGACACTTCCGGAACGGTCGCGGATGAGTAGCGGCTTATCTTTTTTCCAGCTACTTATCGCCGTTTCCCCGAACCGACGCGGCGCATTGCGGTTCCAGCTGGCGATAACGTGGTTATCGTAAACCTCCTGAATAACGACAGAATGAAGAGTTACTGTCTTAATGGTGGTATTGCCCATTTTGGTTCGGAAGAGTGACCAAACGGTCATCCCCGCCTCCAACTGACTGAGTTTCATCTTTGCTCCGGTGATATCGGGGAAATCGACGTGGTGACGTATTTAATCATAATCACTCACAGCGGATAATGCCGCCAGGTAACAGGGTACTGTCAGCCCAGGCATGAGCAGTCCTTACGGCTATCGTGATTCGGCCAGTGTGCGGGTAATAGTCGCACGCTGACGCTGACGCTCAGCCTTACGCTGGCTGCGGCGGTAAAGCGGTTTCGCAGCAGCATAACGGCAATCCTCCGGGTAGTACCAGCAGCAGCCACAGGGCTCAGGCTGCGGTTTTCCGGCAAGTCCAAATGGTTTCATAATGTCACCTTTAAATGGAAATATTGTTCAGTTCCCGGCCTTCAGACACGGGTTCATTAATGAAGCGGCGTTGCATAAACAGGTACAGATAACCCTCTGTCGAGAACATACAAAGATTCTCAGTAATACAGGCATCGAGATATTCTGTGTCGCTCTGGAGTCGTTTAATGACGCTCATCTGGTTAGCCGCCGACTGAATCAGCGGATAGCCATTAACAGCACGATGAATACCTGAGCGGAATAACGAACGAGCCTTTCCAATCTTTTCCCGGGCAGCGGTCATTTCCATCTCGATAACCGACTGTCGCGCAAGATTAATAGCATCGCCAGATAATTCCGCAAAGCTGACCAGAGACTTATTCATCTAAAACTCCTTTCAGAAATGTGAGCTCATTATATCAATACGGCCTCTGGCCCAAATAACCCGTGGTGAAATATTTTGACGAATATCTGAAAAGTGAAAATGGCAACCGGGAAAAGGACGGTTTTTATTTTAAGTGTGCCGATGACGTCTGACAGGGGAATTAAATTTGACGGTCTTTGATTTAAAAAAAGGTAGAAGGAGGTCACCTGGACACCTCCTTCTCCGGCGCTCAGTTTGAGAATACGTTAACGCTGTAGCGTCTACCGAGCACCTCGGCAGTGGTATCCACAATTTTCTGAATATCATCGGTAATCGTGGGTTTACTGAATGCGACAGTATGCAGTTCGCCAGCTTGTTCCGCCGTCGCGCCATCATGAAAGCGGCTGGCATCGTACAGCTGGACCCGGAGCGTCCGGGTGTGATCAACATGGGGCAATGTTCTTCTCCTGTTCAGCCAGTCGCCATAAGCGTTAATAATCACTTTCTTCCGGTTGCGGCTGAGTGACAAACTGGTACTTTACTCCATTAGGGACACCAACGGCTTTTGCTACGGATTCACACAGCAGCGACAGGTCATTCAGCGTCATCGGATATTCGATGTCGACTGAATATAGGGCCCCGGCATTCTCGGCGTCTTCGATGTTTTTAAACTGGGCGCTGAAAATGGCGACGGTAGAAATTTCAATGTTGTGCATGAGTCAGTCCTTATGAAAAAAAAGCCACCGAAAGGTGGCTGAGTAAAAGTTACTGCGCCTGGCTGGCCTTGTCCGCATTTTTGGTGTAACCAACTCGGGCAATGACGACGGCAATTGCAAGGAGAGCAGCGAGACCGCCGTAGAATACAGATCGGGAAACATCGGCGAACATATCGCTCAAGTTATCAACGCCGAGGAGAAATACACAGATAATGACGATAAAGCGAACTGGTTTGCTATAAAACAATTTCATCAGTAGCTATCCTTCTGGGGTGAAATGACAACAGCATTACACCACATCAGATACCGTTTTTTTTTCGCTAACGGGCCTATTTTGACCAGAAAAAAATAGCGCCTCAGGGTTGGCAATGGCGAGGTTCTTTTCGAGGTACCTGTGGTCATCCCGTCCTGATATCAGAGAGAAAAACGGTTCCAATTGAAAAATTTAGTCGCGTTCGATGGACCTCAGGAGATCACTCCCAGTGGCGCTCAGCTTGACCTGATAATAACTTCCCGGTAAAGGCCGCTGGGACGGATTAACCAGCTCAACCAACCCAAGCCGAAAGAGGACCGGGGTGCTACGGCATCGCACATCATCCGATGCCCCCCTATACATCCGGCATTCCCGGGCCCGACGAAATTCACCGCAGATCTCATACTTCGTTCCGCTTGCCAGACGATGCAACACATAGATTTGGGCCTGTGTAAGCGGGGAAATAGGTCGCTTTGTGTCAGCCATAATACTCCTTTTAAGGTGGGTCTGTTCGGCTGGCTGAAAGATCAGGGACAGACCATGTTAGACCGATACAGCCTGTGACTCGTTTATCCATTCACCAGCGTTATTTTTGTAGGGGATACTTTGAGACTAAAAGCCTTAAGTTTCTTTTCGATTGCGAGTTCAAACCACTCAAGCGGTACAGTAACTGTACTATCATCTCCTCCCATAATCTGATCAGACTCATAATTCCAATCTTCATCAAGCGACGGATTCATTCCACGGGCATAGATAGCTGTATCTCGGGAGACAGGACTTCCATCCAGAGAAGCATTGGTAATCAGACAGACGCCATGGCCTTTTACCAGAGTAATCTGAGGGGTCAGACGGGTCTGAACCATATGCTTTGGCGATGGCCAGAAAACTTCCCCTGCCAGGCAAGCTTCTTTTTCCGTCTTACCAGCTTCGTTAAGAGGCACCCCCCCCGGATAATTTGTTGGCTCAAAAAGCTGATCAACGGTTGCAAGGAATTGCTCCGCTGACTGGATTTCTTTAAGCAGTTTTTTTACCCCTGAAATCTCGAATGTTAATCTGCTCATCTGATTATTCTCCGCAATCCGGCGCTAAATAGCTGCGCGGAATAGTAGATCACTGAAAGGGAACTCAGCCCGGATTGTGCGATCTGATCAATCGCCAAACCAACCAAAATCACCAACCGGACTGAGCGATGCCGATCATAGTACCAATACCCCGTGG
This sequence comes from Citrobacter freundii complex sp. CFNIH9, assembly GCF_002903305.1. NCBI lineage: Bacteria > Pseudomonadati > Pseudomonadota > Gammaproteobacteria > Enterobacterales > Enterobacteriaceae > Citrobacter > Citrobacter freundii complex sp. CFNIH9. The sequence continues at coordinate 87,442 of NZ_CP026242.1, forward strand.
CGAACGACGCCTGATGCAGAAAGCTATTCATAAAACGCGTGATAAAAATCATGCCCGCAGACTCACGGCCATGCTGATGCTTCATCGGGGTGAACGGGTCAGCGATGTTGCCAGAACTCTCTGTTGTGCCCGTTCATCCGTTGGTCGCTGGATTAACTGGTTTACGCACTCAGGTATTGAAGGCCTGAAATCCTTACCCGCAGGGCGCTCCCGACGCTGGCCTTTTGAACATATCTGCACCCTGTTACGTGAGCTGATAAAGCATTCTCCCGGCGATTTTGGTTATCAACGTTCACGCTGGAGCACCGAATTACTGGCAATAAAAATCAATGAGATAACCGGTTGCCAGTTACATGCAGGAACCGTTCGCCGCTGGTTGCCATCTGCGGGGCTTGTATGGCGCAGGGCCGCGCCAACTCTGCGTATCCGTGACCCACATAAAGATGAAAAGATGGCGGTAATCCACAAAGCGCTGGATGAATGCAGCGCAGAGCATCCGGTATTTTATGAAGATGAAGTGGATATCCACCTTAATCCTAAAATCGGTGCGGACTGGCAGTTGCGCGGACAGCAGAAACGGGTAGTGACGCCGGGGCAGAACGAAAAATACTATCTGGCCGGCGCACTGCACAGTGGCACGGGTAAAGTCAGCTACGTGGGCGGCAACAGCAAAAGTTCAGCGCTGTTTATCGCTCTGCTGAAGCACCTGAAAGCCACTTACCGGCGGGCGAAAACAATCACGCTGATCGTTGATAACTACATTATCCATAAAAGCCGCGAAACACAGCGCTGGTTGAAAGCAAATCCCAAGTTCAGGGTAATTTACCAGCCGGTTTACTCGCCGTGGGTGAATCATGTGGAACGGCTATGGCAGGCACTTCATGACACGATAACCCGTAATCATCAGTGCCGCTCAATGTGGCAGTTACTGAAAAAGGTCCGCCATTTTATGGAAACCGCCAGCCCATTCCCCGGAGGAAAACATGGTCAGGCAAAAGTGTAGCGGTATTAGGCGCAGCTATTTAGCATCAAATGCTTGGTTGCCAAGAGCAGCTCTTTGACGTCAGCAGGAGAAACCTCCCCATTGCCTTCGACAGCGTCCTGTAAACGCTGACGCGTCGCCTGAATCGTATCAGACGACAGAGATGCAAGTTTGCTCAATACCGCGTTAGCTTTTTCCACTGCGGGATACAGGGCTTCTGAGGTGGTATTGTCTACATCATTATCGAAGACCAGCTCAGACTCCATATTAATATTGTCTTCAAGCCAGCTAGAAAGAATATCAAGAAAAGACATGACTTTATTAATCTGCATTTTTTTGCCCTCGGTTGGTGTAAACCCAATATAACAAACCGACTCTCCCGGCTAATAACCCAAAGAGCAAAAAAATAGATAAATTAGATAGGACAGAATTTAGTTTAAAAAGGTGTAAAGACAGACCCGCTATAAATAAACTCAGCACTGAAGGAAAAAACCTTCCATATCGGAAGGCTTATGGTGCATCAGGTAAAAACTACTGCTGCTTCTGGAACGCGACGAACGTCGCAAAAACAGCTATCAACACTGCCATGAAGTAAACCAGGTATGAGCCGGATTGCCAGATATTTACGCCGAAAAAAGAAAGTAACTTTCCGTCCGGGATAATAGAAAAAGCCAGGTTCCATAATCCGGTCAGTACAACCTGAGCGATAATCATTTTTCCCAGCGCACCCAGTTCCTGAGTTGCATACATTGCAGCCATTACAAATGTCAGAACTACCACAAGGAGAGCAGACAAAGCCACAACCGAAATGCTCAGTCCGACGGACGTAAATATAATGGCTTCTTTAAAAGCCAGACCTGTAAACCCCCAGATCAGAATGACTAAAATGAAAAACAACAGGATAAATTTCATTAAAATTGCGTCCCTCTTTCAGTGGTAGAATCTGGCTACGATGTCAAAGGCCAGCCTACCACTCGCAGAATGTATAACATGAGGTTAAATACAAATCCGTTCACAGGCCCGTTTCAGTGTTTCTTTGGTATGACATTGTGTGGCCTGATTTAACTGTGTCCGGATATGCTGCTCATCATGGCCGTCAGCAACAAAGAGTTTGATTTTACTTTCAAGACGGCTCATTGCTTCGTACAATTTCGCTTCTTTATTGTTCTTCATGAAGCGAAGAACGTAATCCGCAATAATATGCACAGGCGGTGTTTTGATTTCACGGGAGCGATTGCTGGTCATGATTCTTTCCAATTTTTTGTATTGAAAATACCGTTATACGGTGCCACCACATTTAAGCCAACCTTTTCCGGTTGTATAAGAAATGCGACCGTCCTTAATTAGCGATTGCAAACGGCGGTCAAGAATCCGCAATGGTTGCGGATTGCTTTCCCTAGCGGCAATCCTGTGACACTCTGCTTTGATTTCTCCGGCAAATAATGTCGCGAACGGCTTAGGAACCGGGGTTAGAACTTCGATGAGTGCCTTGTCCAGCGCCAGATATTCATCCATGTTTATGTCCTTACACATAATAAACTAACGGTAATGACTCCAACTTATTGATAGTGTTTTATGTTCAGATAATGCCCGATGACTTTGTCATGCAGCTCCACCGATTTTGAGAACGACAGCGACTTCCGTCCCAGCCGTGCCAGGTGCTGCCTCAGATTCAGGTTATGCCGCTCAATTCGCTGCGTATATCGCTTGCTGATTACGTGCAGCTTTCCCTTCAGGCGGGATTCATACAGCGGCCAGCCATCCGTCATCCATATCACCACGTCAAAGGGTGACAGCAGGCTCATAAGACGCCCCAGCGTCGCCATAGTGCGTTCACCGAATACGTGCGCAACAACCGTCTTCCGGAGCCTGTCATACGCGTAAAACAGCCAGCGCTGGCGCGATTTAGCCCCGACGTATCCCCACTGTTCGTCCATTTCCGCGCAGACGATGACGTCACTGCCCGGCTGTATGCGCGAGGTTACCAACTGCGGCCTGAGTTTTTTAAATGGCGGAAAATCGTGTTGAGGCCAACGCCCATAATGCGGGCGGTTGCCCGGCATCCAACGCCATTCATGGCCATATCAATGATTTTCTGGTGCGTACCGGGTTGAGAAGCGGTGTAAGTGAACTGCAGTTGCCATGTTTTACGGCAGTGAGAGCAGAGATAGCGCTGATGTCCGGCAGTGCTTTTGCCGTTACGCACCACCCCGTCAGTAGCTGAACAGGAGGGACAGCTGATAGAAACAGAAGCCACTGGAGCACCTCAAAAACACCATCATACACTAAATCAGTAAGTTGGCAGCATCACCTAAACTAACTATGATTTAACTAATTATACCGAATCGGGGTACGAACCGAATAACCTACAGGTTGGAAAATCAACTTCCCCGGTATATCCATTGAGAGTCTGTCAGCCTGTGCAACGACATCAGGCTGATCGCCACTCACCCGCTAATAACAATGGCCTGCTCCGGTTGTGGCTGGCGATCCCCCCGCAGTGCCTCAGACTCCCTGAGACGGGCTGATGGCATCGTCATTGCCTTAAACCCCTCTTCCCGCGTACGCACCAGCATCCCCCACGAATAGGTTTCACAGACATCGTTCTCTAAATTGGGTTCGGTCGACAGCAGGGACTCCATCTTCGGTTCGATGTGTACCGGCGCAATGTTTTTATAGACAGGGTGAACACGATACTCTTCAGACGCCTGTGCCCGGTAGCTCCCTTGCGCCAGCAGCACGTCATGGGAAACCAGGTCATATTCCGTATCTTCGACAAAGGTCTTCAGGGTGTGCGTTATTTTGCCGTATCCTTCAATATTCCAGACGGAGACCATCGTAAACTCTTCTAACGCTCGGGGAATTTTGACCAGAAATCCATTCAATGCCTTGCGACCCTTCAGCATACCCACCAGGTATTGCTTGTTCGGATAAGGGCGCATCGCAAACAGGTCATTTCCTGTCAGGTGAAGCGACAGTTCCGTGACGCTCACGGAATCCAGCGTGCAGAGATTTCCCATCGGATGCAGGATTTTAGGTACCAGGTGTAAAAACATCGTCATTATCCTCGTTTATTATGGTTTCAATTATTTCGGTGTCGCTTGATACATTTCGAACCAGAAGACAATCGGCTTCTCCGTGACTTCAATTAATCCAAATCGCTCTGCGGTCCTGAAGTTGACGCTGTATGCCCTGGCGCGTTCTACCTGGCGGCTTATTTCTTTCCGCATTCCTTCAACACTCAATGCACCTTTAAAGAGATTGCAGGGGGCGCAAGCCGGAAAAAGATTTTCGCTTGCATGCAGTTCAGGATGCATGACCTTACCGGTACTTCGAGCCTGGTGTGTCACTCGGCTTCCAGCGGGGGCTCTGACCATTTCAAAATCCCGCCTCACCGGTTCAACATGATCGGCATGCCAGCCTTTTTCCGGCAGAGTACAGCCGCAATAGGCACACCGACCACCAAATTTCAAACGCAGTTCGGCTCGTTGCTCTTTGGATATTTTATTTTTGGGCTTTGAAAATCGCCCATCATCAGATTTAACCTTCGGGAGGAGTTCTGAAAAATTGGGTAATTCGATTACTGAGCCTTTGTTATTTAGAACTTTCACCGGACCTCCCAACCATATTAAGACGGTTTTTTATTAAATTTCCTGAATTAGTTTTCGGATTTTAATCAGGTGTGGTCGGCTTAATTTACATAGCTGTTCGGTCGCGGCATCCAGAGTGGGGAATACATGGGCCTCATTAATATCCACTGTCCAGCATTTCGCCTTCCCTTCCCCCAGATCAGATTCAAAATAATTTCGCTTTACTCCGACCTGCTTTGGTCTTCCATTTATCCTGATAATCTCGTGCCGCTCATCGAAGATAAAACCATCACCGACTAACGTCAGAAGAACAAAAGGACCTTCGGGTTTTTCCGTACCCAGCGAACTCACCTCATTATTCATGCGACTTCCCCAGCAATGCGCTCAAAATTGATTACCCACACCCACGGGTTGGCCTGCCAACTGTCTTCTCCATAGGTGTCTTTCCAAAGGCTGCGGAAGCCAAGAAAATGCTTATCGCCAATAACACAACATTCGGTTGGGGCTCCTTCAGCTTTCGCATCCTCTTCGCTGATGCAGTTTAACCGCTCTACTCGCAAATCGGTGATTTCCAGTACTATACGGCTGGCCCAGCGAGGCATATGGATAGAAGGTGTCCACGCACCTTCGAACTTCATATTTTCTGTACGGGGCTTCCAGTCGGCCTCATCAGGGATCGACCACAGCCCATAATCCCCCGAACGCTGTTCACAGCTCGCACGGTAAATGCGGGCTGCTTCAGATCTGTCCATCACAATGTTGTCATTCCAGTCCACCGCGCACGCATCTTCATTCCCGAGCAAGGAAAACGCTTCACGTACAGTAATACGGTCGCCAACTACACCGTACGGACAGGCGCGAAGCGCCGAATTTGGCTGAGTTCCTGTTGGAAGCCACCAGTCATGCGTATGCCCACGATGTCGCGGTGTTTGCGCAGGCCTTACCGACCATTCAGGTGAACTGTACTGAGGCTCTATAATCCGCCGCGTCTGTGTTTTCTGGTTTGCCAGAATTGCCCTGACCATTTCATCTTTAAAAAGCATTCCACGTGTCTTCACTGTGGTTTCTCCTTTCACACATGGTTCACACATTGAGAAGCCTATCCATCTTTATTCGCCCATCCCTGGAAACGACAGTCGTTACACGGTCGCGGGACTCTACATCCCTTCCTGAAAACGTGGTGTACACACCCCGAATTAATCTTCATCCGCTTCCACTACCGGCTCGGTCGTAATTTCATATTTCACGCAACCAGGTGCATCCAACGCTTTCGCGACAGACTCACACAGCAATGACAAATCATTCAGGGTCATCGGATATTCAACTTCCAGGCTGTAAAGTGCATTGGCGCTGGAGGCAGTGGCCTTGTCAGCGTGGCAGGCATTAAAAATGAAAACGGTATTTTTTTCTTGAATAGTCATAGTGCAATCCTCTGGATAATTAGCCCTGTTTTCAGGACGGTTTTCGATTAAAATTATCTATTCTTTTTTATTACTTACTGAAATCTGTTGAACAGGTTCTGACTGATCATTTTCTCCGACCGGTGTTTTGTCGACAAATGACCATTCTTGTTTGGGTTCTTTATATAAAGCACTAGCCTCAGTATTCATCCATGATTCAAAAGCAACATAAGTCATGCCTTCCTCACTAACGCGGGCCTTAAAAACCTCCCAAGCTTGCAGATCAAGCGGCTGGTACTCTTTCAGCGACTGGTCAAGCCATCCCTTCCAGATTTCCTTACGATGTTTAAAATGAGGTATAGCCAGGTATGCATAACTACCCGCAACACAAATTAAATACAGGAAGCCGCTCCATAGAGAGGAATTGAAAAAAATCTGACTAGGGAAAATACATGCCACTATGGCAATAATTAATAGCAGGTGTTCCTTACCAGTGGGCTTATTAAATTCCCAGTTGATTGAAATGCCCCTTATCTTCCTTAAGTTCCTTTTTTTATCCTCTTTATCGGTCATATATCAGTCCCTAATAGTTTTAAAATGGATGTTGTTAGTCTGATGAAAAAAGTTACTTTTCAAACCCGCACCGTAACGGACTTCACCCCTGCGAGCATTACACCACACACATTTCATCTATTTTTCCGTTAACGGGGCTATTTTCACGCTTTTTTAGGTCTGTCTGATTGTGCTAATTGCCTCACGCCAGCAGGCGGACCAGACGATTCAGCAGAGGCCTTAACAGTGCCGCAGTACTCTCCCGGCAATCATCCACATGCCGGAATCCCGTCTTTTTCGAAGACTGGGGACCGGACAGCATCCTCAGCGCCCAAATAACCTCCCGTAAGGTTTCGTCGTACTCCTGGGAAATACACCTGGCTAACGTCGTCAGAAAGCGTTTTCTGACAGCCCGGTAATACAACCGTTCCTCCGGTTGCATTGATTGAGGCTTAATCCGCAGGTTACAGAGAGTCAGTACAGCGTCGAGCAGACCGGCTTTCAGTTCGTCACCCGTCCGGGCCAGATGTTGCTGGCGTTCGTTCTCCAGTTGCGTCGTGATCCATGCCCCAAGAGGCGTTCGGTTGTGGGTGTGCAGCGCCACACAGGCCGCAACACAGCACCAGAAGCGCAGTTTCTGCCGCTGCCCCCGCAGTTTACGGGCAACGAGCAGGCGGTAATCGCAGTCGGTCAGGATCTTGAAACGGTGGCTGACGAGCAGGGACGGCAGCGGCGTCTGGTCGTTAATGCCAAGACGTGAAAAGGCCTGCCCGCGTTGAGCGAGGCGGTGGTACACCGCACCTTTCCCCCGGGAAATTCGGACGGCGCCGTATCTAAGCAGGTACTGTGCCGCCGCCACGGGGGTAAACTCACCGTCAGACACACGCTGGCGTAATCCGTCATATTCATGCCAGATAATCCAGGACGCAGTGTCTTCATCGACCGTCAGCTCATCCTCTTCTTCGAATGCAACGATGTTCAGGCTTTCCCCGCTGCTCAGCAGGCTGCGGGAAGCACGGTCATCCTCCCGACCGTCAAAATAGGCCATTTCGGCAGACGGATCAGACAGCCCGTCAAATGACGTCCCGATACGGCCTTCCGGCAACTTCATCCAGCGTGGTGCTGGCATCGGCGTGCGGGGTACGGGTTGCATAGCTGGCTCATCGTCGAGCAGATCCAGTGCCCCCCTTCCCACACCTGGCGGTAAAGTTCGATGGCGCGAAATGGTCGCGGGTTAAAGCAATGCAGTGACCAGAGAAAGTCGATATGCAGCACGTTGGCTTCCTGCACCAGTCGAAACTGCGGCTCCGCCATGCGGCGGTTATGCGCCGTATCTTCGACCTCGCCAGAAAGTAACTTTTCCCGCACCGCTGCGGCCCGCTGGGCCTCCACGTAATCGAGGCTGCAACAGATATGGAACAGTCGTTCGGTCAGGGACGACGAGAAAACATTGGGCTGAAGACGCACATACCCGCCCTCAAACACTTTGCGGCCGATATAATCCCGAAGGCTCCAGTCGTACTGGATTTTGGTCAGGAAACGCTGAAGGCGGTTTAGACCAGCCTGGTAGCCGTACTTCTCAGGATCAGTGCGGAGTAAGGTTTCCATCGAGTGGTCAATGCCGACGGCGCAGCATAAGGAGCACCCTATAATTCTGATCATTTAGAAATTTTTTTGCGTTTAAAATCAATGAATTGAAAGATTTCATTTTTCTAAGTCTGATAAAACAGATGAAAACCCAACTGACTATACTCATAAAACTCAATCTTTGCGCTGCTGTACGATACCAGTAATTACAGGCGCCGAGTTTAACATCATGAAAAGTAGCCCAATAATGAATGACGCAACGCCAGCTGCGGTGCCTAACTTCTGACTGAACACCATTGAAACAAAGTACATATTTGGGATAAAAACGGACATAGCAATCACGAAAAGTAACTTATTCAGATAATTATTTATTCGGGTCTTAACCTCAACTCTATCATAAAAAGCCATCGAAACGTAAGCAGTTATCAGTGAATAAAAAGACCATGTCATATAGTTAACCGATTCATTAAATGCCTCTCGCAAAAGCAAAGCACTTTCTGTCATTCCCTACCTCATTAAATCAATAGAAAATAAATCTGAATAATTTATTTTTAAAAGAAAAGAACACAACATAACTTCAGTAGTTATGATTAATCCCTGAATGATTATTTCTTAGCAAGATATAACATGCTTAATGTATATCAGGCAATAAAAAAACTCCCAAAGACCACCGCTGTGGTCTTCAGGTATAGGATTTAAAGAACGAACTCAGTCCGGAAACGTATCACTATCTTCTGTAACGTCCGCTTTCTCTGGTAACATTCTGTTTTTAATATACTGTGAATTCCTGCAGATGAGAGGAAAAATCTCCGAGTTATTCATTATACAACTCGTTGCCGTACGGGCGTCCTCCGGAGACCATGATGAAAATGAAAACGTCTGACGGTCAAGCCATTGAGACAATAATACATTATCAACAGAAGCGCTAAACAGCGCCGCAATAGCCCTGCGTTCAACGGCCTTCTCAGGTTCAATAAACGACAACTCATTATGAAAACGGGTAATAATCGCAATACGGCTGTCAATACGAATATGTCTTTCAAGTAAGACATCGTGCAACTCATCAAGTACAGTCTCTCTCTGGGTATCGTCGAGGCAAGACCACAGGAAATGAATGTTCTCGGCATTTGTGACAACGTCTGGCTCTGCATCACGGAACCATGATGCAAAGATACCCACACTACCTTCCATCCGGATATGCTGCCCCTGAAGTTGCATTTGTTCAAGGATAAAGCGCATGTTCACAGGAAGAACCGTAAAACACTCAATAAGCCTTTCAGAAGAACTAAATACTCCACATGCCAGGGCGTTCAGCTTTTTCTTCAAAATATCAAACTGCTCACCTGACTGATATACGTCATGGAGAAATACTGGACCCATAGCATTCACATCAGACTCAATTATTTTCTCTGACAGTGCTTTTTGACGCTCTCGCACAAATATTAAAAGAGAGGTTGCATTTGTAGCTTCTTTGATGACGTCATACTGACCTTTAACAAAGCTCAGGACAGGTATATTCACCAGAAGACCTAAATCAACAATCCTGCCAACAGCATTTTTGATGTACGGCAGAACATTTTTATCCTTAAGTGCTATAAAGATACTCTCGGCAGTACGTAGATAACGAAGATATGCAGCCAAAGCCAGGTCAAACCGTTCCTCACCAATATGTTCACTGTACGACTCGATACCGGCATAGTTACCATGGAGCACCATGTGAGCAACAGCCTGTGCAGCAAATTCCGCAGGGAAGAGATTCCTCGTCGCCGTATTATTAAGATAATATTGATTTAAAACATTATTATTCCAGTCCGGGCTCAGAACAATTTTTCTGAAATGGATAACGTCCTCAACAACCTGACGATTTTTAAGCGTCATTATTGCAGAGCTAACCTGAGCCCCACCTGTACCATCATTCTTTCCAATTACGTTCTGTACCGCCTTCGATGCAATATTGATATGCCGGATAATTCCCGGATTAAAAAGGTCTATCTGAGGTTGCTCAGCTCCATAGCGTAACATCTCCTCCCGACCGTGATTTCCGATATCTAGTGTGCCAATTTTCAGGTTTGACAAGGTCTCTTCATTATTGACAAGGTATTCCACATAAAATACGCCATCTACAAAATTCTCCATTTTATTCAGTAGTGATTCACCGGCCAGAACAGAGTATGAATCAGCTTCCTGCAGCAACGTCTGCGTGGATTCAGCCTCCAATTTTTCTGAATCCTGAATTTCATCAAGTTTACTCACAATAAACGATATTTGCCTTTCGACGAAAGGCTCTAGGCTTATCCGCCCGTCAGCCATCAGTTTCTGCAGACTCAATACGAAACCTTCATCATTCTTTTCTCTGAGTGAAACAGCATAACTCTGATTCAGCATTTGCACTGCGACTTTGAGTTGCGGTTCGGCGAGAGCCTGACACTTCTCATCCATCCGGCTATAAGAAACCAGCCAGTCTCGCATCTGAATATGTGGTGCCACTCGCTGCCATGCTTCAGCGAAACCCCACAAGGCCGTCAGTTCTTCAAGCCGTGGGATATTTATAGCACCAATCGCGTCTTTAAGAGGCGTATCAAGCAACTCGCTCCTGGCAAGCTCCACCGTGGACTGATAGTGGATGCTCATCAGAAATTCGCTCCATCTTTCTGTATCGTTATTAAAAATTCGGGATATTTGTTGATAAGTTAGCGAGAGCATCTCGTCAAAATCATCCGGAGCAATACCGGGTTCGGTCTGACTAGCTTTGGGATCGCGAAGTAATACTTTAATATCTCGCTCCCCGTATCTGACCACCAGTAAGTAGAGAGCAATAAGAATATGGCGATGATCTTCTGTTGCAGGAACGGTAAGGTTCAGAATATGAATATCATTAACAAACTTCTTCATTAATCGCGGTGTGATACGAGGATACTCAGAGGGTTTCCAGCGCTCAAGCAACACCGTTGCTTCCCGGCACGCTATCCCTGCATCCTCATTTACTGTTTCTTTCCAGTACTGCCTTAACGCTTCCTGCCATCCTGCCGAAATAAGAGGAGGAACCTGAAAACTTACAGGAATCCGCTTTGCAATAAACTCACGCCCGCTGAAACCCGCCACAGAAAGTGAGGCTGAAACCTGTCTTGCCGAATAGGGCACCACTATCCTGAAGTGTTCATGAGTGGCTCCGGCAATAAGCTCCATATCACTCCAGAGCTCTTTCACTTTGTCTGCACTGATTCGGTCCAGATTATCAATGATAAGGATGAAGCGATCTCCATGGGAAATGACCTCTTTGGAGGTAAATCCCTGCAGAGCTTCAGCCAGCTCAATAGCTCCGACCTCCTTATTAACTAGCCAAGTCTCTTCAATCCTGTCAGTACTGTTGCGTTTGAACAAATCACCAATACTCGAATACCCTTTCTTTCTGTACCATTCCATGTTCTGCAGGCATGCCAGTCCTGCGACCATAATGGCAGGAGAAAGAAACGCGGCCACCTCAACATAAAAAAGCCACCCTAATAATGACTCCTTGTGATCCTACCCACGTAATGTGGACACGGCCCTAAGCGAGGTTCTGGTTTTCAAATTGTTCGGGACTGAGTCCGCCACAGGCACTGTGTCGGCGCCACCGATTGTAATCACACTCGATATAATTAAACACCGTCATCCGCATGATTTCCCGGCTGATAAGGCGTTCCCCGTGGATACATTCCACCTTCAGCGAGTGGAAGAAGCTTTCCGCGCAGGCATTGTCGTAACAACATCCTTTGGCACTCATGCTACCGTGCAGATTATGCCGCTTCAGTAACGCCAGATAGTCTGCCGAACAGTACTGCCCGCCTCTGTCCGTATGCACGATGACATTTTCCGGGCGCTTACGTCGCCAGAGTGCCATCTGTAGCGCATCGCAGGCCAGCTGCGCTGTCATCCGCGACGACATCGACCAGCCGATGACAGCACGGGACCACAGGTCAATGACCACCGCCAGGTACAACCAGCCTTCGTCCGTGCGCAAGTACGTGATGTCACCCGCCCACTTCTGATTCGGGCCACTCGCGTAAAAATCCTGTTTCAGCAGATTTTCAGACACCGGCAGGCCATGTTCGCGGTATCGGACCGGGCTGAACTTCCGGGCCGCTTTTGCGCGAAGCCCCTGACGCCGCAGGCTGGCGGCAATGGTTTTGACGTTGTACTCAGGCAGTTCGTCAGCGAGACGAGGCGCACCATAACGCTGTTTTGCCTCAGTGAATGCCTGACGGACAGCAGTATCACAGACGAGCCGGAACTGCTGACGTGGTGTTATCTGCTGACGACGCAGACGCCACGCATACCAGCCGCTACGGGCGACCCGCAGTACCCGGCATATGGCTTTGACGCTGAACTCAGCCCGATGTTTTTCAATAAAGACATACTTCATTTCAGGCGCTTCGCGAAGTATGTCGCGGCCTTTTGGAGAATGGCCAGCTCCTCTGCCTGTTCCGCCAGTTGGCGCTTAAGACGGGCAATTTCAACGGACATTTCCTGCTCACGTTCGGAAGAGCTGCGGGCATTGTTAATCTTACTGCGCCATGCGTAGAGCTGGGATTCGTACAGGCTGAGTTCCCGGGCAGCGGCAGCAACACCGATACGTTCCGCAAGCTTCAGGGCTTCGTTGCGGAATTCAGGCGTGTACTGTTTGCGGGGCTTCTTACTGGTTGATGCTGGTTTTGTCATGAGTCACCTCTGGTTAAGAGTTTACTCACTTAGTCGTGTGTCCACTATTCGTGGGTAAGATCATTGTTAGTAAAATATTGATTAAGGTCTGTTAGCACATAACGAAGCATCTGCACGGAAAGCAATGACAGTAAAATAAAAACGACGGTCAACCAGCTTAGCCTGCTGCTGACCCTCTTGTCGTATTCAACGATGTTACCCAGAGCCAGATTTTTATACTTATCCAACACATCCCGGGAGCCCGGACATTGTAGGCTGACCCCGTGGTGGATGACATCGATAAGCGCTTTTTTAGTTGAGCCATGATGGTAACGTTCTGCATCAAAGTTAATGAACGTAAAATCATCTTTAAGCTTTTTCTGCAGGAACTTCAATATTGTTGACTTACCTGAACCCAGCTCACCTTCCAGACCAATAATATTGACATCAGGTGTCCTGATGATCTGAGCCACATTCTCTGCAACTTTTTCATGACTGCTGCCTCTAAACATATCCTGGTCAGCGGGTGATTCCGTCTGCAATCGTAGAGTCATTCAGCAATTTCCTTCGTTATAACGTAAGATTCTTTCACTATTAGACACAGTACAGAGCCCACAGCAACCAAATGACTGCAGCCGGGGCAGTTTAGTTTTAAGCATGCATAAGCCGATTTCGATGGAATCCCTTTCACACAATAATATTGAATTGAAGCAATGAAAACATTAATGTGTTTGTTGTGACTAGCTGCAGGGGCCTGGAAGAAATTCCAAAGCCTGACAAACCGGAACAGGGCTTGCTCTGCTCCGGTTTTATCCAGTTCATCTTGAAGCCCTTGTTTTTGTTACATATCCCTGCTCACTCTTTCAGCCATTGTTAAGCTTCTTGTGTGTAATCTGCGAATAATACGGATGCAAAATTGATGCAATGGATTATACATACCTACAGCGCACGTTACGCTGAGCTGAATCGAATTTCAGAGAACGTTCTTCGCTATTACCCTGCCCAGCCAGTTGAACACATTTTATCATCCGGCCCCGAGAGTGACATGTTCTCTGCCTGGTACAGCCTTCATCAGAGTCAAACTAGACGTTATTTACAGGCAAAAGAAGACAGCTACAGAGTTTAAGTCTGACATTATTCGTGGCTGTGTCTGCCTTCGGAGTTTTCAGCTTATCCCGATAACAGCGGTTTTGAAAAATTGACGTTTTTTACACCGGTACATTGCCCGAACGCAATCTCCCCCGTAGCGAAATACCGCCCCGCAGAAAATCGTCCATGCTCGGCATGCCCCTGGAACATCAGCATCTTTTCAATAAAGGTTTTACAGCCTATAGTCTGTATAACACAAAATACACCTTACCTGCTGTATTACAGGGCGGTACTCCCTACTCAGTCTGCGAGGCAGGTCACTTATGAATAATCAGTTCCCGATAAAAACGCTGAACCAGCTCAGACCTGTGCTAATCGGGTTTCGCAAAATCAAGGGCTTCACGCAAAAAGATGTGTCTGAGAGGCTTGGCGTAACGCAGCAAACCTATGCCCGCCTGGAAGCAAACCCTGCTAGCGCCAGTATTGATCGTCTGTACAAGGTATTCAGTATTCTGGGCGTAGAAATAACGCTGTCATCTATTTCCCCTTCACCCTTCATTTCCCACACAGAGATGAGGGGGGCATTTGACAGCACTCCCGCCAGACGGGAGAAATGGTGACTATTAGAAGTTTGCTAGTTTTGTCGAATGACGCCAACTACATGTCCGCATCCATCGAGTAGTGGCTTCAAGCCACGATTGTCACTGCCTCCGCTGCCTTTTTCCAGTAACTCTCTCCTTTTAATTCTAATATTTAGGGGTGTCAACGCAAAGCAGAAACGGCACCTTCTTTGCGAGACAGAAATGACCTGTGATTGCCTGGCCGATTTATGGCAGCTAAGTGCGAGAAGCGGATATAGCGAATTCGCCATTGTACGGGATTAGCAGGTTTACTGAAGCAACCTGCGATGGCGTTATGGCAATAGTCAGTCCCCTGTCCAGTCGGCATAGGTGGCCACCTCGTCACCGCCGGGGATAAACTGATTGAAGCCTCCGCGCAAAATCACTTATTCTTTTCCGTTAATAAAATGCAGGAGCAAAGTCATGACTGGCGAAATTCGTGGGCGAGGCAGGCCACGAAAAACAGAGAGTACCTATACAGATACCCGTAATGACCTGATCCGAAGCGGGCTTGAACTGCTCACGCAGAATGGTTTTCTTTCAACGGGAGTCGATGCCATTGTCAAAAATGCCAGTGTTCCTAAAGGCTCATTTTATTACTATTTCAAGAGCAAAGAAGAGTATGCCCAGACTGTTCTGAGCGCCTATGACAGTTTCTTTGTGCATAAACTCCAAAAACATCTGTATGAATCATCCTTCACACCAATGATGCGTCTGGAAAATTTCATCGACGATGCCTGCGACGGCATTAAAAAGTACAATTTCACCCGGGGCTGTCTGGTTGGCAATATGATGCAGGAGAGTCCGGGTCTTCCACTGTCCTTTATCAAACAGCTCCACGAAATACTTGAGCGCTGGCAGGCGCTTGTGGCGTGCTGTCTGTCCGACGCGTTATCTTCGGGCGAAATCCGTTCCGATATGAATAATACGCAACTGGCGGCCATTTTCTGGAGCAGTTGGGAGGGTGCCGTAATGCGTGCCAAACTTTATTGCTCAACCCAGCCTGTGTACGACTTCTGGAGCTATTTCAAAAAGTCAGTACGCTATCAGCCCTCTAAGGACACGGCTGTTGAAAAGTAAAAAAGGGGCCGCAGCCCCTGATAATAATTATCAAACCCAGGCTGAGCCTGGCTTCCACTTCATTAGCTACACTGAATTACTGCCCGGCCACGAATTCCGCCACTCAGAAGTTTTTCGGCCACATTGATGGCATCACTCAGCGGATAAACGGTGGTCAGGCTATCCAGTCTGGACTCCGGTAAATACTGTACCGCCTGCTGCCAGATCGCCGCTCTTTTTTCCTTCGCGAACATGACACTGTCAATCCCTTTCAGCGTGACGCCACGCAGGATAAACGGAGCCACATTCCCCATTAGTTCCATCCCCTGTGCCATGCCGCAGGCTGCAACAATACTGCCATAACGCACCCCGGCGCATACATTGCAGAGCGTATGGCTACCGACTGTATCAATGGCGGCAGCCCAGCGTTCTTTCTGTAACGGTTTTCCGGGACAGGAGAGCTCGGAACGGTTAATAATCTCGTCCACACCGACCGTTTTATAGAGCCAGGCAGCCTCTTCCGGGCGTCCAGTAGACGCCGTAACGCGGTACCCCATTGATGCAAGGATCATGGCCGCAATGCTCCCGACGCCGCCGCTGGCACCGGTAACAAGTACCGGACCATCTTCAGGCTTAATACCATGATTCAGAAGTGCGTCTACGCACAGCATCGCGGTAAACCCAGCTGTTCCGATTGCCATTACGTGTTTGCCGTTAGCGCCAGCCGGGAGCGGCGTCAGCCAGTCTCCATTTACCCGTGCTTTTTCGGATAGTCCGCCCCAGTGTTTTTCCCCAACACCCCAGCCGGTCAGGAGAACCTTATCTCCGGCCTGATATTCGGGATGTGAACTGGCGGACACTGTACCGGTAAAATCAATGCCGGGCACCATGGGAAAGCGTCGGACGATTGGGCCCCGGCCCGTAATGGCCAGTGCGTCTTTGTAGTTGATGGATGAATAGTCAACATTGACCTCCACATCCCCCTGCGGTAGTTCACTTTCAGCGATTTCAGCAAGTTGCGCACTATAGCGTCCATCTGTTTTGTTGATTAATAAAGATTTAAACACGTTCACCTCGTTTGTCCGGGCGTTTACCGTTCAGTCATTAAGTCGTCAATAAATAATATTGACCGATCGTCTAATAATCAACACTACTATCCCAGTGCTTTGCCAGCATTCAAGAAACATTATTCATTTCATGCACTTAAAGCTGTCTTTTTTGACCGACATCAAACTGTATTCTGGTTTATCTGGTGCAGAGGGAAAATCAGCATCCCTGAAGATACATAGCTAATGCTTCAGAACACGGCTGATGATGCGATAAAACAACCAGGCTTTAATGAGTTAGTCTGAGCGGACCTTCGGCTCAGTAAATAGGTCCGCTCCGTGCCAAGAGCAGACGCTGGTAATTCGGGTAATGGTGCCAACTTACTGATTTAGTGTATGATGGTGTTTTTGAGGTGCTCCAGTGGCTTCTGTTTCTATCAGCTGTCCCTCCTGTTCAGCTACTGAAGGCGTGGTGCGTAACGGTAAAAGTACTGCCGGACATCAGCGCTATCTCTGCTCTCACTGCCGTAAAACATGGCAGCTACAGTTCACTTACACCGTCTCTCAGCCCGGTACACACCAGAAAATTATTGATATGGCCATGAATGGCGTCGGATGTCGCGCCAGTGCACGCATTATGGGCGTTGGCCTCAACACGATTTTACGACACTTAAAAAACTCAGGCCGCAGTCGGTAAACTCACGCATACAACCGGGCAGTGACGTCATTGTTTGCGCGGAAATGGACGAACAGTGGGGTTACGTCGGCGCTAAATCACGCCAGCGCTGGTTGTTTTACGCGTATGACAGGATACGGAGGACGGTTGTGGCGCACGTATTCGGTGAACGCACGTTGGTCACGCTGGAGCGTCTTCTGGGCCTGCTGTCGGCCTTTGAGGTCGTGGTATGGATGACGGATGGCTGGCCGCTTTATGAATCACGCCTGAAGGGAGAACTGCACGTTATCAGCAAGCGATATACGCAGCGCATTGAGCGGCATAACCTGAATCTGAGGCAGCATCTGGCAAGGCTGGGCAGGAAGTCACTGTCGTTCTCAAAATCGGTGGAGCTGCATGACAAAGTCATCGGGCATTATCTGAACATAAAACACTATCAGTAAGTTGGAGTCATTACCGGTGCTCTGATATATTTATTATACTATAGTGGGGTATGTGTTGATCTTAATGTAATACTCCCCTATAGTATAAGAAATACAGAGCAGTGAGGTAAGCAATGCCCAGTACTCCTGAAGAGAAAAAAAAGGTCCTAACCCGGGTTCGCCGTATCCGGGGTCAGATTGATGCTCTGGAAAGAGCACTTGAAAGTGGCGCTGAATGCCGTTCCGTTCTCCAGCAAATCGCCGCCGTCCGGGGCGCCGCTAACGGACTGATGGCAGAGGTGCTGGAGAGCCACATACGGGAAACCTTTGACCAGAATGACAGCTACAGTCATGAAGTCAGTAAATCAGTTGACGATACGATTGAGCTGGTTCGTGCCTATCTTAAATAGGTGAGGCCATTATTACATTGAGGATATATTACGTATGAAATCACGTGCCGCTGTTGCATTTGCACCAGGGAAGCCCCTGGAGATTGTTGAAATTGATGTTGCTCCGCCTAAAAAAGGCGAGGTGCTGATTAAAAACACCCACACAGGTGTCTGCCATACCGATGCCTTTACCCTCTCAGGGAATGACCCTGAGGGCGTTTTCCCGGTGGTTCTCGGCCACGAGGGAGCCGGTATCGTCGTTGAAGTTGGTGAAGGCGTCACCAGTGTGAAGCCGGGTGACCATGTTATTCCGCTCTACACCGCTGAATGCGGGGAGTGTGAATTCTGCCAGTCCGGTAAAACGAACCTCTGTGTATCGGTTCGCGAGACTCAGGGCAAAGGACTGATGCCTGACGGGACCACTCGCTTTTCATACAACGGTCAGCCTCTTTACCACTACATGGGATGTTCCACATTCAGTGAATACACCGTTGTGGCCGAGGTTTCTCTGGCAAAAATTAACCCGGAGGCGAACCATGAACACGTCTGCCTGTTGGGTTGTGGCGTGACTACCGGTATTGGCGCCGTCCATAACACGGCTAAAGTGCAGCCGGGCGATTCAGTTGCCATTTTTGGTCTGGGGGCAATTGGTCTGGCTGCGGTACAGGGGGCCCGTCAGGCAAAAGCGGGACGTATTATCGCTATCGATACTAATCCGACAAAATTTGACCTGGCCCGTCAGTTCGGGGCCACTGACTGCATTAACCCGAATGATTATGACAAACCGATTAAAGATGTTCTGCTGGATATCAACAAGTGGGGTATTGACCATACCTTTGAATGTATCGGTAACGTTAACGTCATGCGTGCAGCGCTGGAAAGTGCTCACCGTGGGTGGGGGCAGTCCGTTGTCATTGGTGTCGCAGGGGCCGGACAGGAGATTTCCACCCGTCCTTTCCAGCTGGTCACCGGGCGCGTATGGAAAGGTTCCGCGTTTGGCGGAGTAAAAGGCCGCACTCAGCTCCCCGGTATGGTCGAGGATGCCATGAAGGGGGATATTGACCTTGAGCCATTTGTAACCCATACGATGACACTGGATGAAATCAATGACGCCTTCGAGCTTATGCATGAAGGCAAATCTATCCGGACAGTGATTCATTACTGATCCCATCAGAATTTTAATCAACTCAAACTGAAGGAAGTGGAAAATGACAACTCCGGTAATTTCTGGTGACGGCATCTTTTCTCATGTGTTCATTGGCGCAGCCGATGTCGAGAAATCCTCCGCATTTTACGATGTCGTCCTGGGCACGCTTGGTATCAATAACCTCGGCCCGTTTGGCAACGGCTGGGTACTCTATGGCCGCGAAAAGCCGGCATTTATCATTGCCCGTCCGGGCAACGGTGAAGCACCTTCCGCTAACGGGGTGACTGTCGGCTTCGCTGCTGCCACCCCGGAAGAGGTTGATGCTTTCCATGCTGCCGGCCTTGCCGCCGGTGGAGCTGATGAAGGTCAACCTGGCCCGCGTGGTCACCTTCCCGGGGCCTATGCTGCCTACCTGCGGGATCCGGCGGGTAACAAAATCACGGCGTATACGTTTATCTGACGTCCGGATTTAAAGATACTTCCCCTGGCTTCGGTCAGGGGAAATAACCATGAGATAACGGCTGATGGAACTCATTGAGCAGCATGCCAGCTCTGGCGGCTGGCAAAACGTGTACCGGCATTATTCACAATCCCTTAATTGTGAAATGAATTTCGGTGTGTATCTTCCTCCCAAAGCAGTAACAGAAAAACTGCCGGTACTATACTGGTTGTCGGGCCTGACCTGTACTGAGCAGAATTTCATCACCAAATCAGGTATGCAGCATTATGCAGCCCGGCATAACGTCATCGTTGTTGTCCCGGATACCAGTCCCCGGGGTAATAATGTCCCGGATGCCGACAGTTACGATCTTGGCCAGGGGGCCGGTTTTTATCTGAACGCGACGGAACAGCCGTGGAATGTTCATTACAGGATGTATGACTATATTCTCAGAGAGCTTCCGGATGTCGTCATGAATCATTTTCCTGCAACGGCAAGAAAATCTATATCCGGTCATTCTATGGGAGGGCTGGGTGCTCTGGTGCTGGCTCTGCGAAATCCTGGTGAATATGTGAGCGTATCAGCATTTTCCCCGATAGTATCGCCTTCTCAGGTGCCATGGGGGCAACAGGCATTTAGCGCTTACCTGGGTGAAAACAGAAAAACGTGGGAAGCCTACGATCCAGTCAGCCTCATTTTACAGGGTGAAAAATTACCAGAAATCTTCATTGATCAGGGGCTGAGTGACGCCTTTTATGAAGAGCAACTGCGCACCAAAATCCTTGAGAGAGTATGCAATGAGATGAACCTCAATGCGTCGTTCCGATATCATACTGGATACGACCACAGCTATTATTTCATTTCCAGCTTTATTGGTGAGCACATTGCTTACCATGCCAACAGGCTCAGGCTGTCAGCATGAGTTGATTTCCAGCCTCAGAAAATGTGCTTAATTTTCAGGCCTGAACAGGGCCTGAACCCTGCAGACCTGAGATGTACTGTAACTGAATCGCCACGGATAATCTAGACACTTCCGAGCCGTTGATGGACTGACCCCGCCCCGGTAGACGATCCTGCCCTATAGTTTGGACTGACCCCACGCCTGTAGACAAATCCTGTCCTCACGACGAGGCCTGTTCGAAGGCCTCCGGACTGACGTCGCCGAGGTGGCTGTGGCGCCGGGACCGGTTATAGAAGACTTCAATGTAATCGAAGATCCGCCCGGGCCAGATCCCTGGTTTTATATATGCGTTTTCTGATCCGTTCTTTTTTCAGCGAACTGAAGAACGATTCGGCCACCGCATTATCCCAGCAGTTGCCACGCCGGCTCATGCTCGGCGCCAGGTTATTGGCCCGGTAGAAGCGCTGCCAGTCGTCACTGCCGTACTGGCTGCCCTGGACGCCCTTCTAAGAGTCAAGCTGTTATCGGGATACTGTTGATCCGCCTGTTTTGATTGCGCAGTAACGTGTAAACTTCGCGGGAGATATATCGCTTTAGACAGCGTATCGCTTCCATTTTTGTATGTCCTTCGGCTACACGCCTGGCGACATATTCCTTTGTTTTTGCGTCAGTTCGTAAGCGTCCGATGGCGATGATGTGAAGTGCACTATTTGCAGCACGATCTCCACCACGATTAAGTCGGTAACGGTTCGTTTTTCCAGAAGAAACGGGGACCGGGCTGACACCACACAGTGCCGCAAATCCTGATTCTGATCTTAACCGTTGAGGATTGTCTCCGGCAGTGATCAGCAACTGTGAAGCGCTTTCGTATCCGATAGCATTACGTTTAATCAGCTCAGGTGCCAACTCGTCGACAATTGCCGCAATCA
This sequence comes from Citrobacter freundii complex sp. CFNIH9, assembly GCF_002903305.1. Lineage (NCBI taxonomy): Bacteria > Pseudomonadati > Pseudomonadota > Gammaproteobacteria > Enterobacterales > Enterobacteriaceae > Citrobacter > Citrobacter freundii complex sp. CFNIH9. The sequence continues at coordinate 108,947 of NZ_CP026242.1, forward strand.
TGACATCCAGATCAGCGATTTCGTCATGTAACTCGAGATAGCGTCGGGCAAGGGACTTTAATGAAATGCGATAAACGTTGGTTACATTGCGGTATTCACTGGCATCAGGTCTCCAGGAACCCAGGGTCCTGATGAGCTGCATGCGCGTCATATTTCTGAGCTGTTCACGTAATTCATCCGGGGCAGAGATAATATTTGAATGGATAATCTGGAGAGCGACTCTGCGGGCTGATATTGCTGTTTTTCGGCAAGTTTTTAATACCCGCAGGGACTCAATCATGCCATCACGCGTTTTGGGAGTAACTGTCCTGATGCCTGAGAATGCTGCATGAGCGGCACATTCAGCATCAATTGTGTCACTTTTACCCCGTTTGCGTCGCTCCATCCGGTCTGGAGCAGTCACCTCAAGAACTTCTAACCCGGCGTTCTGAAAATAACGAAGCAAACCGGAACCATAGGTACCTGTGCACTCAACACCAATTCGCTTTAATGTCCCAAACGAGGTCATCCATGCCAGCATCTGCCGGTAACCTTGTCGTGTTGTGGAGAAATACTGAGTCCCAAGGACTTTATTGTTCTGATCTACGACAGCGGCAACGTGCAAATCTTTATGTGTATCCACGCCACCCACAACGGCAGCTTCGGTAACTTTATCAACCATGACAGAGCTCCTGTGAGGAAACAGAGTTGAATCTCCAGACAGATAACCCGGACAGGACAGTAACGAGACAAGCCGTCAGGCCCTTCTTGAGTCACGCGCATCGGTGAGGAGATGCCTCGCATGAAGGCGCTTCCGGCAACCGACGGGTCCAGGGCAGGACACAAAAGGTCGATCGCTGTGTGAGTCAGGATGCGGGAAGGTCTTCACTGCATCAGTAATCACACCAATCTGGTTAAACGGCAAACTAAGTGGTGGTAAAGACTGACATCGGCATTATTACTATCGCTATGTACGATAACCTCGCTGTCTGGTTTTCGGCGCCAGACCGCCATCATCAGCGCGTCGAGCGCCAGTTCGCGTGAGAGAGTGGGTTTCATCGACCAGCCGACCACATTACGGGCGAAGAGATCGATAACCACCGCCAGATACAGCCAGCCCTGCCAGGTGCGGAGTAGAGTAAGAGGCAGGGCGTAGTCGGACTATTTCCCTGCCTCTCCTCCCCGAACCGGACGTGCACCTTTCAGCGCATCCGGCTCTCCATTTAAATGCTGGCGAACGCCATTGCCACTTCTGTAAAGCGCGATGTATACGTGTTTCTGGTCTCCGTCCTCAGATAGGGATTACCTTCGGGTAGCCGCCAGCGGAACAGCTTCTTGCCTTGCCCCACCAACCGGTACAGTATTTCGCCGCTGAGCTTGCCGTGATTGGTTTTACCAAATAAAACCCACGTTTTGCTCTGACCCGGTTTCGGTGATTTACACCACCACCTCATCAGGGAAGCGATACCTGTACGGTATTTGCGGGCCAGCCAGTGAGCCAGCTTCCAGAACACGACACGGTCGATATAACTGAAGACTTTGGCCTTAAAATCAACGAACTGATAGAACATGGCCCAGCCTTTCAGTTTTCGGTTGAGTTGTTCAGCCATATCGACTTTGCTTTCACTGTAGTTGCCTGATAACAGTGCTGTCAGCGATGCGGCGAAGTTTCTGGCTTTCTCCTGCGGGATCGTTGAGACCACTCGCATCTCGCCATAACGACTGCGTTTGCGAATGATCCTGTGCCCCAGAAAGATAAAGCCGTCATTAACATGGGTGATTTTAGTCTTATCCATGTTCAGCCTGAGTTTCAGACTGCCTTCGAGCACACCCCGACACTCCTCCCTGATGGCTTCCGCCTGTGCTTTGGTGCCTTTGACGATGAGGACAAAATCATCGGCATAGCGGCAGTACGCCACCGCGGGTTTCCACTGCCAGTTTTCTCTGACCGCCGTACTTCGGCCCCGTTGGATACTGTTATTCCAGTACCACCGATCTTTTCTGGCTTTCCCGCTCAGGTAGCGCTCATGCAGGTATTGATCGAACTCATTCAGCATGATGTTCGATAATAGCGGCGATATAACACCGCCCTGTGGTACACCTTCACTGGCCGCCCGAAAGAGACCGACATCGATATGTCCCGCCTTGATGGTTTTCCACAGCAGAGTCATGAAACGTGCGTCACTGATCCTGCGGCGTACAGCCTTCATCAGCAGTCGATGATGTACGGTGTCGAAGTAACTGGACAGGTCGCCTTCAATCACCCAGCGTCCCCGGGTTTCACCACAGTCTGTGAGCTGTAATTTCACCGTGCGGATCGCGTGGTGGACACTGCGCTCAGGCCGGAAGCCATATGAGAGCGTATGAAAATCACTCTCCCATATCGGCTCCATCGCCATCAGCATGGCCCGCTGAACAATACGATCCCGCAACGCGGGGATACCCAGTGGTCGCAGTTTGCCGTTGCTTTTAGGGATGTAAACCCGTCTGGCGGGCAAGGGCTGGTAGTGGCCTGAGAGTAATTCATCCCTGAGGATTTGCAGCTCAACAGCCAGTCTGGCCTGTAGCATTGTTTTGTTCACGCCATCAACGCCGGGGGTATGGGCCCCCTTTGATGAAAGCGTGATCCGCGCCGCTTCAGCCAGCCATTCTGGTTGTGTTATCAGACGCAGCAGCCGTTGAATCCGTAGGGACGGATCGGTGGCTGCCCATGTGGCAAGCTTGCGTTGCATTTCGCTGATTATCAAAGGTCTTCACCTCGTTAGGTCAGTTAATTCACGTCGCAAACACATTCAAACTGCTTCCCTTCGCCATGTAATGGGCTTTCCCCATCGCGGACTACTACGGAAGCTCCGCCAGCCAGCGCGTCATCGGAGCCATGCCCCCTTAACATCCGTCGCTGACCTTCCCCGGTTTACCTGCCTGGACTCAGGCATACTGAGGAGGCTGCCCGTCGCACTCTTTATCCTTGCTTGCCGCAAGTTGGCAGAAGTCAGCATCGCAAGCGTGATAGACGCTGCTGCCCCGGTGTTTCGCATACATGTCAAAACACCTTCGACCGGCAGTGCTTACGTATCACTGCCAGTTCCTCCTGCACGGCCTGTCAGATCACGTAGGCCGTGGTGACGTTTTCAACCCACAGAGGCGGATTAACGGGTTCATGTTCTTCAGCCTTTCAGTACTTAACCTTGAGGATCATCTCGGCTTAGTGATCTCGCCTCAATCCCCGTTGTCAGCGGGTTACATCACCCTGCGGGCATGCCGCAGGTCACTGCCGCTCAGGTTCTCCACCGTCACACCCGGTGGGATTGTTGGGTTTCTCATCGTGAGTTACCGGTTCAATATTCCAGACAGACTCGCGGTTCATTTAAGCATCCATGCCCGCCCTGAACTCCGGGCACACTATAAGTAATATCGGTGACCCAGACCTGGGTGGCCCGGACAACGGTGAACTGCCGCTGCACGAGATTAGGAGCAACGACTGAAGGCCTGCCAGCGATACGACGTGGCGCTTTATAGCCGCGCACAGCTTTAATCCGGTCCAGTTGCATGATCCGACCCACCCGGTTTCTACCACAGGTTTCCCCGATTTCGTTCAGATCGCCATGAACCCGCCGGTAACCGTATACGCCTCCGCTCAGGGAATATGAGTCGCGGATAAGCATCAGCAGGCGCTGGTTATCTTTATCACGCGCCGAGACAGGGTTATGCAGCCACGCATAGAACCCGGCCCGGGCGACATTCAGTACCCGACACATCGTCATCACACCCCATACAGTTCGGTGCTCATTGATAAAGCGGTACTTCAGTCGGGCTCCTTTGCAAAGTACCGCGCGGCCTTTTTCAGGATATCCCGTTCTTCTTCGGTGCGTTTTAGCTGCGCCCGGAGTTTCAGGATCTCGCTTTTAGCTTCCAGTAAATCCCGGGCATGCTGCTCGCTGTTATCAGGTTTGATAGCCCGTAGCCACTTGTAGAGGCGGTGTGCAGAGACGCCCAGACGCTCAGATACTTAGGCGACGGAATAACCGCGTTCCGTTATCTGACGGACGGCTTCTTCCTTAAATTCAGGTGTAAATCGTGGTGTGCCCATACGCTCCTCCTATACTCAAACTATAGGGCAGGATCGTCTACCGGGGCGGGGTCAGTCCAGGGAGCCGTTAACGACCTGATGGCGGTTGTTCTGGAAAGCTATCTTCGGGAGGAATTCCCCGATACGGGCAAACGAAATGAGTCGCAGAAGAGGTCAATCGACGACACCATTTCGATAGTCCGCTCCTATCTCCGTTAACTCTGCCAGGCAGATGTCTGATGGGGTCTAAAACTGTAATGAAAGGAAATGACATATGAAATCACGTGCATTATTCATCTGTATTTTTTAATTGGTACCCGAAACCGCCTGAGTGTCGCCATCAGCTGGGTCTGGAACCACAGCGTCGCGTACCGGGGAGCCCGCATTATCACGGGAGCCAAATCTCCGGTCCCGGGTACGCCGCCAGCCAGTTCTCATACAGAAGGCGGATCCGCAGGGTACCGCTGAAACTTCAGCGGTGTCCCACATGGTACCACCGGGCCCAGCTTCAGCAATCTGTTTCCAGTCACACAAACGCTTTTTTCGACGGGCTTTCTGATCGAGCGGTCCGGCACACCAGATACCGTCACAAGAGGTGGCCTTATTAAGAGCGGACACACCTAGCACAGGAAATTCTATGGCAAAGAAACTTTTCGGTTATCATCCCATCCTGACTGACGACAACAATTCAGTTGTGATTCGCGGTGCTCGCGAGAACAACCTTAAAGAGGTGGATGTTTCCATTCCGCGCAACGCATTGGTTGTTTTTTCGGGTGTGTCAGGCTCGGGTAAGTCTTCACTGGCCTTTGGCACCATTTATGCTGAGGCGCAACGGCGCTACTTTGAATCGGTTGCCCCCTACGCTCGTCGCCTCATTGATCAGGTCGGGGTTCCGGATGTGGATGCCATTGACGGACTGCCGCCAGCCGTTGCGCTTCAGCAACAACGCGGTGCCAGTAACGCGCGCTCCTCTGTCGGCAGCGTGACCACCTTATCCAGTCTGGTGCGAATGATGTACTCACGGGCGGGCGCTTATCCTGCCGGACAACCGATGCTGTATGCCGAGGATTTTTCTCCCAACACGCCGCAGGGGGCATGCCCTTCTTGCCATGGTCTGGGCCATATCTATGAGGTAACTGAAACACTGATGGTGCCCGATCCCTCACTTAGTATCCGTGAAAAGGCTATTGCTTCCTGGCCCCCGGCCTGGCACGGACAGAATCTGCGGGATATTCTGGTGACGCTGGGGTATGACATCGACACTCCCTGGAAAAATCTGCCAGCGGAAGACCGTCAGTGGATCCTTTTTACCGAAGACACCCCCACTGTACCGGTTTTCCCGGGACTGAGTCCGGAAGATACGCGCGAAGCCGTCAGGAAAAAAATGACGCCGGGTTATATGGGGACCTTCACCGGGGCACGTCGTTATGTGCTACATACCTTCGCCAGCACGCAAAGCGCGTTGATGAGAAAACGAGTCTCCCGTTTTATGGAAGGCAAGCTGTGTCCGGTCTGTCACGGGAAAAGACTGAAGTCAGAATCATTGTCCGTCACCTTTGCCGGTGTGGACATTGGTGAATTTATGCAGATGCCCTTAGACCAGCTGGCGGAATTGCTCCTTCCAATCTCCCGGGGGGATTTCAGTGCCCACCACGCCGGCGCAGATGCCGACAGGGATATCACCCGTCGGGATCTGACAGAGCGTGCTGCATCCGGAAAAGCGGTCCATTCCGATAACGCCGATGTCTGCCGGACATCGGCGTTATCGGAAGAGAAACGACTGGCGGCACAACGGCTGACCGGTGGTGTCATGGCCCGGTTGTATCAGTTGCAGAAGCTGGGGCTGGGTTATCTTACGCTGGACAGAGCAACCCCAACTCTATCTGCAGGAGAGCTTCAGCGACTGCGTCTTGCCACGCAACTCAGTTCGATGCTGTTTGGTGTGGTCTATGTTCTTGATGAACCGTCTGCGGGTCTGCACCCCTCAGACAGTAAAGCGCTTTACGATGCGCTTGAGAACCTTCGTGATGCCGGCAACTCGGTGTTTGTCGTTGAACATGATCTTAACCTGATGCGACGGGCGCAATGGCTTGTTGATGTGGGACCGTCGGCTGGTGAACAGGGAGGACATGTTCTCTACAGTGGTATTCCTGAAGATCTGAAAGCCGTCACCCAATCTCGTACCGCGCGTTATTTATTTGATGAAGTCCGGCCACCACAATCTTTTGCCCGTATCCCATCCGGGTGGCTGAAACTGCAGGGGATCCATCGCCACAATCTTAAGTGGATCGATGTTGATATTCCTCTGGGTGTGCTGACAGCCGTGACGGGAGTCTCTGGCTCCGGTAAATCCAGTCTGATTGCCCAGGCCTTACCGGAACTGGTGCTTTCTTCACTTGGCGGTGAGCCAGAAGACGTGCTTTCCGAAGCCAGCGACGCTGAGGGGCCATCCGTAACGGAGAAAACGTACGGTACCCTGACCGGTGATACCGGACTGGTAAAGCGTCTGGTTCAGGTTGACCAGAAACCGATAGGCAGGACCCCCCGTTCAAACCTGGCGACATATACCGGGTTGTTTGATCCTGTTCGTAAGCTCTTTGCCGGAACGACTGACGCCAAACTCCATCATTACGATGCGGGTCAATTCTCTTTCAATGTGGCAAAAGGCCGCTGTGCAACCTGTGAAGGTGAAGGATTCGTCAGCGTGGAGCTGTTGTTTATGCCGAGCGTGTATGCACCGTGCCCGACCTGCCATGGCGCGCGGTATAACCGGGATACTCTCAGGATCTGCTGGCAGGACAAAAATATCGCGGAGGTCCTGCATATGACGGTGGATGAAGCCAGTCAGTTCTTTGCGACTGAAGAACCAGTGGCTCGTCCCCTCCGTCTGCTGAGTGAAATTGGTCTGGGCTACCTGCGTCTGGGACAACCAGCAACCGAGTTATCCGGAGGGGAGGCGCAAAGGATCAAGCTGGCAACCGAACTACAACGTAGCCAACGTGGCCACACGTTGTATATCCTAGATGAACCGACAACCGGCCTGCATGCTTCAGACGCCGACCGCCTCCTTGTGCAGCTGCAGCGGCTTGTTGATGCAGAAAATACGGTGATAATGATTGAACACGATATGCGGGCGGTTACTCAGGCAGACCAGGTTATCGACATCGGTCCTGGAGCGGGACATGAGGGAGGACGCCTGGTTGCCGCAGGAACTCCCGAACAGGTATCGCAGGTCAAAGAAAGCCGTACCGCACAGTATATTGCCAGGGAACTCTCACGGAACGGTTAAAAAGGGCTGTGTCGTCATTGCGTCAATGGCGGCACATTCCCGGCGTGTTCTGTATCAGTAATCTCCCGCAGGTATAATTTCAGCGCATCCCACTGGTTCAGCGCGTACGCGAACGCCTTCGACAGCTCCGAGTGCCGTGACAGCGTTTTCTGCTTTTCACGCAGCCAGCCCTCCAGCGCGGTCAGCAGCGGTACCGCTTTTTCCTGCCGAATGGCCAGCCGTTCCGCCGCGCTTTTGCCCCGGATGCCCGCCTCGATGCCATACAGCTCGCCGATACGGCACAGCGCTTCGGTCGTGGTGTCAGAGGGCGTCCGCACGTGCACGTCCGCCTGCAACACCCCGCTGAACCCCGCAAGATGCGACTGCGGATGTGTAACGCTGGCGTGATAGAAATTTTAAGTCAGTCATCAGGTGTCCACCTAATTAGGGGTCAGTTTGGATATCGAAAATTATTGTACGTCAAGGTTATTTTTTGACCTCTCTACTTTAGCGGGCCTCAGCCGACGAAACTTATCGGAAGCCGGTACCGGCCAGTCTGACTGAAGATGGAAGCAAAATTAATGCTGTGGGCTACCATACCTTCTTTAACAGGTGATTTGTGAACTGCAACTTCTCGGAACGGGAGTTTGCGCAAGGACCGGAAGTCCGCTTCACGCCCTGAGACATTCGACAAGCTTTTTATGGCTTCAGTAAGGGCGAGTGGCGCGCTTCGAGAGCCAGCAAATATTTTGCTTCATCGTACTGGGTTCTGGCCTTCCAGCAGCGGTAAATGATCCTTATCCATTTGAACGCCAGTGCCCGGATCGCAGACTGATGAGATTTGCCCTTCTCTCTGAGGCCCTGATAATACAGTCTGGCCCAGTATGATGAATTAACCGTCTTGGCAGCCCATTCAACAAAGGTTTGCCTGACGAACTTGGCACACTGCCATCGCCAGTGAACCCAGGATTTCTGGCCACTTCGTTCTGTCACCGGTGCAATACCTGCGTAGTTTTGAATTTCTTCAGCGCTGTTAAACCGGTCACGGTTATCACCAAGTGCAGCAAGCATTCGTGGGCCCATACACGGCCCCATGCCCGGAAGTGATTTGAACAGCTCCGCATCTGGCAATGTGTCAAACAACGCTTCGATTCGTTCGTCATAGGTTTTGATGATTTCACTCACGACTTTAATTTGTGTCGCCAGTGCTGTTGCCATCAAAGCATTAGCCTCTATAACGCTCGGGTCTGTAGTCAATGGGATCGCGTTATCAATACTCGCAACACGTTGCTCGGTAAGAGCCATTGCGCGGCCACCTTTGGCATTCAGAAAGTTGCGGATCGTGTCGCGCCTCGCTCGTTTCAGTTGTTGCAGACTGGGCCACCGGATAATCAGCTCACACAATAGTAAGCTACCCCGATGTGAGAACCACTCCAGTGGCTGAGGATAATACTGTTTAAGTGTGTTGATTATCCGGTTCACAAAACGGCGTTTATCTTCAACCAGCTGACGGCGCTGCTCAACCAGTTGCTGGAGTAACCGGATATCCGCATTGTCGGGTTCAATGGCTTTTATCTTTTGGGGATAACGCAGCATTAACTCTAATGCCAGCTCGGCATCCTGCGGGTCATCTTTAGCGCCGCTGGGCGAGAAGGCCTGCCGGTAACGAGCCAGGGACAAAGCGTGGACGGGGAAAACGGTGATAAATGGATATTTCTGAAGAGCATACACCACGGGACCTTTCTTCAGCTCAACGGCGATAGCGATCCTGCCTTTTACCTTCTGGTGTAACTCGGTAAGCCAGACATCAAGTGCTTCCGGCGTATGTTCAATCACATGGAATGTGCGTTCACCGTTTTTAAACTGAACACAGACATCGTGCTTTTTATCTGCCCAGTCCAGACCAACGTGCGCAGCAAATTGATTAGTCGCAGTCATCACCAACTCCTTTTTATCGGGGATTGGTATGCATTCCACGCTCTTCGAAAGAAATATAGCCAGCAGTTTATCTGCATGCCCTGAGTATTCGTTAGCGAACGTGGAGCACCCACTGGCTCGAAAGAAAAGCGGCGATCATCACGTGATTCTCGCTCAATATTCGTAACCAGTAAGCGCATACCCTGAATCACTTAAAGTGTAATTCTCAGGGTGCGAATGACTATATTTCGCTCATAGCGGACCGTTCCTGCGCACATGTCTGCTATGTGGTAGAGGCAGACAATACTTACAGCACAGGGCGTTAATAAATACGGAACAGATCAACCGCAGATGCCTCCTCCTGAATGTATTAATTTTGCTATCTCGTCGGCAAAATCAGGGAACAAGTCTGGATATGGAAGCGCCTGGCAGCTGAAAGTATGAATAATAACGCCCTGACAGGATATTTTATTGCACCCTGTCAAAAGTCATACATTCTTTCCCGGTTTTTGCTTTCTCATACCGGATAACTCTATTTAAGGCTTAAGGATAACCTTCGTCCATCCTTCATCCCGCTCATCGAAGTGCTTATATCCGGCAGGAGCCTCTTCAAGCGAAAGACGATGAGAAATTATTTTGCCCGGACTGGCTTTATCGTGATGGATGAGGCGAGACAGCTGACGGTTATAGGCCTTAACGTTCGCCTGGCCGGTACGGATTGCCTGTCCTTTAAACCAGAAACTCCCAAAATCAAATGGCATCTTACCCTCTCTGGCAAGCTCCGATTCAGCCCCCGGATCCTGAGGAATAAAGACGCCAACCACACCAATTCCCCCGGTTGCTTTCGTCGACGCAACAAGACTGTTCATGGTAACAGAGTTATCTTCATGGCCATGTTTGTTACAGCACTGATAGCCAACACATTCGCAGCCACAATCCGTACCGCGTCCATCCGTCAGGTCGAGAATTTTTTGTACAGCTTCATCGCCAGTAGCATTGATGCCCGTCGCCCCCATTTTTTCAGCCAGAGCCAACCGGTCTGTGTGCGTATCAACCACAAACACCTGTGAAGCACCTTTAATGATCGCCGAATGAGCTGCCATCAAACCGACCGGCCCCGCGCCATAAATGGCCACGCTTTCACCAGGCTTCAATCCGGCAAGTTCTGTTGCATGCCAGCCGGTAGGAAAAATGTCAGAGAGCATCACATAATCATCTTCTTTTTCTGCCGCATCAGGGGGAAGAACAAGGCAGTTAAAGTCGGCAAATGGCACCCGAAGAAGTTCCGCCTGACCTCCCTCCCAGGGACCCATTTCAGCAAAACCATAAGCTGCGCCTGCCGTACCCGGATTGGTAGTGAGACAAAAGCCGGTCAGACCTTTTTCACAGTTTTCGCAAAAACCACATCCCACGTTAAACGGCAGACAAACATAGTCGCCCACCTTAATACGTTCAACGCCTGAGCCAATTTCGACCACTTCACCCAGGTTTTCGTGACCCAGAATCCGTCCCTGTTCAAAGCTGGTCCGGCCCTCATACATGTGCAAGTCCGACCCACAAATGTTGGTGGTGGTGATGCGGACGAGTACATCCGTGGGGCGGACAATTTTCGCATCCGGTACGTCTTTTACTTTTACATCATAAGGACCGTTGTAAATTACTGCTTTCATGATCTTCTCCTTCTTGCGTGCGGAAAGGAAATGCTGCCCCGCGGATTGGGGTATCAATCGAGTTTAGCTGCCATAACAGATCTCGCGATCGGCGAAAGGACGATTAGGATGTTTCTTAACTAAGTGCATTGAAGTCTGTAAGACAGGTACTTACCGATGAAGGCTGCCTGGAAAACGTAAAAACATCACACGTTAATCCGGTTTTTTTAAGCAGGCAAGGGATTACGGACAGCTTTGAGCGAGAAGCGGATAAAGTAAATCTATCTCATTTCTGCATTGTGCCAGAAGTAGACATAGGTGAATTAGGTAACCCTAGAGATGCACTTTGAATCAATGATATGAAATGCTGAAAAGGTAATTAACTAATTCAAAATTTGAATAATCAGTTATCTCTTCCATGCTTAATACGTAACCTTAGCTAAGGAGAAATTATGTTAGACGAATACAAAAAATGCATCGAAGCCTGTTATCTATGTGCAACGGCATGTGATAACTGTGCGGCTTCGTGTCTCGACGAAGAGAATCTGGAGATGATGCGCGAGTGCATAAAACTGGATATGCAGTGTGCAAATATCTGCCGTCTTGCAGCTCAATTCATGACACTAAATAGCGGGTCTGCCCAGGATCTTTGCCGTCTTTGCGCTGATGTTTGTCAGAAGTGCGGTGACGAGTGTGGAAAGCATGAACATGACCATTGTCAGGATTGCTCAAGCGCTTGTCATCACTGCGCCGAACAATGCAGAAAGATGGCCGCCTGAGAAAAACTCAAATTACCAAACCCGCTTCGGCGGGGTTTTATATTCCCGGTAATAAGTCGTAGAAGGATGAGATAGATGAGTTTAAGAGTACGGGCGGGAAATAGATCTACTCGAAAGTACTAGCCTCAATGACAAATTCTGGCACAGATTATTTGATTGGCTCAATGTCCGTTTTCGCTGACAGCGGACTGCACCCCGCCGGGGTGACCGCTTCGTGCCAGAATTGGACGTTTCCAAAATCTGCATGCACTAATCGGTGGAGAGCAGATCTCACTGCATAGCCATGCAGACGCGCAGAAATCATCAGGGGCGTTTGAAAGGTGCCGGAAACAGGCGGGAGGCCGCAGAAACGTGCTGAGGGCGCCTGCGGCGGTGCGCCCAAGGGTTGTTATGTTTAATATGGCAGAACTTTCCTGTCGCTATCATTTTGACGCCCGCTTCACGCCCTGAGACATTCGACAAGCTTTTTATGGCTTCAGTAAGGGCGAGTGGCGCGCTTCGAGAGCCAGCAAATATTTTGCTTCATCGTACTGGGTTCTGGCCTTCCAGCAGCGGTAAATGATCCTTATCCATTTGAACGCCAGTGCCCGGATCGCAGACTGATGAGATTTGCCCTTCTCTCTGAGGCCCTGATAATACAGTCTGGCCCAGTATGATGAATTAACCGTCTTGGCAGCCCATTCAACAAAGGTTTGCCTGACGAACTTGGCACACTGCCATCGCCAGTGAACCCAGGATTTCTGGCCACTTCGTTCTGTCACCGGTGCAATACCTGCGTAGTTTTGAATTTCTTCAGCGCTGTTAAACCGGTCACGGTTATCACCAAGTGCAGCAAGCATTCGTGGGCCCATACACGGCCCCATGCCCGGAAGTGATTTGAACAGCTCCGCATCTGGCAATGTGTCAAACAACGCTTCGATTCGTTCGTCATAGGTTTTGATGATTTCACTCACGACTTTAATTTGTGTCGCCAGTGCTGTTGCCATCAAAGCATTAGCCTCTATAACGCTCGGGTCTGTAGTCAATGGGATCGCGTTATCAATACTCGCAACACGTTGCTCGGTAAGAGCCATTGCGCGGCCACCTTTGGCATTCAGAAAGTTGCGGATCGTGTCGCGCCTCGCTCGTTTCAGTTGTTGCAGACTGGGCCACCGGATAATCAGCTCACACAATAGTAAGCTACCCCGATGTGAGAACCACTCCAGTGGCTGAGGATAATACTGTTTAAGTGTGTTGATTATCCGGTTCACAAAACGGCGTTTATCTTCAACCAGCTGACGGCGCTGCTCAACCAGTTGCTGGAGTAACCGGATATCCGCATTGTCGGGTTCAATGGCTTTTATCTTTTGGGGATAACGCAGCATTAACTCTAATGCCAGCTCGGCATCCTGCGGGTCATCTTTAGCGCCGCTGGGCGAGAAGGCCTGCCGGTAACGAGCCAGGGACAAAGCGTGGACGGGGAAAACGGTGATAAATGGATATTTCTGAAGAGCATACACCACGGGACCTTTCTTCAGCTCAACGGCGATAGCGATCCTGCCTTTTACCTTCTGGTGTAACTCGGTAAGCCAGACATCAAGTGCTTCCGGCGTATGTTCAATCACATGGAATGTGCGTTCACCGTTTTTAAACTGAACACAGACATCGTGCTTTTTATCTGCCCAGTCCAGACCAACGTGCGCAGCAAATTGATTAGTCGCAGTCATCACCAACTCCTTTTTATCGGGGATTGGTATGCATTCCACGCTCTTCGAAAGAAATATAGCCAGCAGTTTATCTGCATGCCCTGAGTATTCGTTAGCGAACGTGGAGCACCCACTGGCTCGAAAGAAAAGCGGCGATCATCACGTGATTCTCGCTCAATATTCGTAACCAGTAAGCGCATACCCTGAATCACTTAAAGTGTAATTCTCAGGGTGCGAATGACTATAATTCGCTCATAGATATGCCTGTCGCGTTTGCGGCTTTACTTGTTATACCCAACCTGCCTGATTTTTATCGCCAGCATCCCGGAATTGAAATTATCCTGAGCAGCTCAGACCGCCGACGGAATATGCTGCATGATGGCCTGGACTGCATACTGAGGGTGGGGGAGCTGGACGATGGCGACTATATCGCAAAGGAGGTGGGAACCGTTAAAATGACGACCTGCGCCAGTCCTGCGTATCTTGATCAACACGGCACCCCGGAAACAATGGACGAGTTGCAGCAGCATCAGGCCGTCAACTGGATTAACAGCAGCAACAGACAAGTTATGCCCTGGACATTCGGGACGTCAGAGGGCTCCACCGAAATTGAACTTCCAGGCAGGCTTGTCGTGGATAACTCAGAAGCCTACATTGCAGCAGGCCTGGCGGGGCTGGGAATACTACAGGGCATGAATATTTTTTTGCAGCCTTATCTCGATCGCGGGCTGTTGGTAGAGGTTCTGCCAGATAATACGTCCCCGAATCGCAAACTGTAACTTCTGTATCCGCACCGCCATCTCTCCCGAAAAGTACGGGCGTTTACCGACTGGCTGGAAAGTTTATTGTAAACGCCTGGGGGCCTGCAGCCTGCTGGTACGTGCGCTGCCTTTTATCGGCCCGCCAGCTTCTGTATGGCTTCACGGACAGGAGCATCGCCAGACGTCAGCTCAATGATGACGCGGCTGACGGCAGGTTGCTCAATGAGTTCAGCCAGCGTAGCCGCCACGTCATCACGGGGCACGTTACCATACGGGATGGCCAGGCCGGCACGTACATAACCCGTACCAGTCTTATCCTGCAGCGCGCCGGGGCGCAGGATCACCCAGTCAAGCTCGCTTTGTGCTAGTTCCACATCGGCCATTTTTTTAACACGCATATAATTTTCGAATGATTCAGAAGTGGTTTCTCCCCGTGCGGACTCCGGGAATGCAGAAACGAGCAGAAAGCGAGACACACCGGCACTGAGGGCGGCAGCTACCGACTTTTTCAGCCCTTCGCCGTCGACCGCATTGGTCATCTCCTGTCCCCCCTTACCGCCGGCACCGGCAGTAAACACCACTGTATCACTACCTGCAAAGTGCATCGCCAGCGCAGCTGCATCCAGCTCTGTCAGGCTCCCACTGACGGGCTCAGCACCCAGCTCGCCTAGCAATGCCTGCTGCTCTGGCTTACGGTAGAGGGCACGAACAGCATGCCCCCTACCTGAAAGGATCCTGCACAGACGCTGGCCGATTTTGCCTGCACCACCGATAATGAAAACATGAACCACAGTTGTCTCCTTCTGGGGTTATGATGTGTCCGAAATTATAACCTGACATCAGGTCAGTTCCTTTGAGCCTGACCGATTGCACTGCATGCTGCTGCCAGCACCAGACAGCTGGTCAGATACTCAGTTGTTCTTATAGCTGAGAACAACAGCCGTACCGATTTAGCTCTCCCGTCACGATGAGAACTCCTGAACCGGTTACACGCAATGCCGGCCAATATCTTCCGTTATATTCGAAAGATCCACGCAAGTTACTGAAGTGCGAGGGACGCAATGTGTACCTTGAACGAACTGAAGTCAGCGGAACCCTGAAGGTTCGATTCCATAGCGTTCAGAAAACTGCTTGCTGAAGCTCGATAGTGAATTGTAACCCACCCGCCCCGCGACCGTTTTTACCGGCAGCGTCGATGTCATCAGCAGGCGGAGAGCCTCCGCGATACGTGCATCGGCGATAACTGAGCGTAAGCTGGTTGACTCACTGGCCAGGTGGCGCCGAAGCGTGGGGCCACTGAGTCCCGTCAGATCTTCAATTTCAGCAGCACTCCAGGGATGAGCCGGTTTGTCCGCTACCATCTGACGGATTTTCATGGCCAGACTTGGCTGCCGGGCTCGCAGCAAAGCATGGTATCCCATGCCATAAAGCCAGAGCACCACTTCAACCATGGCGTGCAGGGAAAGCGGACGCTTCCCTTCCCGCATTGCGGCTGTCCAGCGGTTAAGGGGTGAAAGAAGAGCTGATACGGAAATGGCTGCGATGCTGCCGGTGTCCTGTGGTGGTGGTGCGGCAAGTAACAGCCTGGCTGCTTCAAGCTGTTCCTCCGCGAGCACCACGCTCAGGGCAACAAACTCACCACTTTGTTCTGAAGGGGCATATTCTATATCGATGCTACGGGCATTCGGGACGACCATAATCTCGCCCGGGATCACCCGGTGCCATTTCTCATTTTCACGATACCGGAATTCTCCTTCCAGCGGGAAGGAAAGGGTCGCACCTTCCACCTCGAACTTCTTTACCTGATGCGTCTGTTCTGCGCGAAGGCAATCGCAGGGAAGTGGAAAACGGGAGCGTGCCAGGGTAAGAAGCTCAGCGAGGAGATCATCAACGGGAGAATCGGAAAAGCTGACTGTTTGCATATTCATCCGGAATTTGACTTTGACCGCTATTATACGTCGCCATATACAAAAGCATACAGCGACGCGTGCGGTTGTCTATTCCCGGATGACAAAAATCAGGCCGATTATAGTTATTGCCATACCCACAAGCATGGGCAATGTAATGGCCTCTCCAAACAGCAACCACGCTTCAGCTGCCGTGAGAATGGGAACCAGGTAAAAGTAAGTAGCGACTTTGGTTGCTTCACCGCTTCGTATCATAAAAATCAGCAACATAATCGCCAGAACCGATACGCCAATAACCAGCCAGCCCAGACCCAGCGCAAATGATAAGCTCCACTGCGTCGGAGCAGATTCGAACATCAGGCTAATTGCACCCATCGATATTGTCAAAGTGACGTACTGTAAAAACGTGTTCGCAAAGATATGTCCATCTCCCTGAGCACGGCGCTGATAAAGCGCTCCGATCGTTACGCCAAATAACCCCAGCATGACCGACCCAAAAGCCACAGGATCCAGTGCAAAACTATGCTGGCCTGGCGAGAGCACCAGGAAAACGCCCGCAAAGCCAATCGCAATACCCAGCCATTTCCGGGGATGCAGGGACTGACGGTGCATGAGTGAAACCAGTATTGCAGTCAGTACCGGCTGCAGGCCGGTGATGAGCGCCACAATGCCTGACGGCATGCCACGATGGATGGCATAAAAGCATCCGCCCAGAAAGAAGCTCTGCAGGAAAAGTCCGACAATCAGGTTGCGAACCATTCCTCTGCCGGACGGAAAACGGGCCCTGAACCCCAGTGTAAGCAGCAGAAGGACCAGACAGGAAAATGCGCCACGCAGGAATAAAAGATGAAACGGCGCGCTGTACTGCACGGTAAATTTGGCTGCGACAAACCCTGACTCCAGAGGAATACAAAAAGCCAGGGCGCAAGAGTAATGAGCCATTTTTTTGTGAGGCAGTGATATTCATAGTATTGCAGGTGGGTTCTTGTCGGGCGATATGAAAGGGGATCTTCCCGGTCACTATTGTGTGCACCGGGAAGGAAGGTGATCAGACTGCGGGTGACCACAGGTCGTAATTCAGTGCGAAGCTGTTACCTTCACGGATAACCTTACCGGTAGTAGGCAGGTTGAAGTGCATACCACTGACAGCCAGGTTATCGCTCGCTGCGCGGTCAAGCACTTTGCTACGGATGGCCGCCGCCGCCGCAGGATCGCTGTCGAACGCGATAGTAACGTCAGGCTGAGCAACCTGAATGTGCGGGAAGTGAACAATATCACCCCAGATGAGCAGCGACTCTTTTTCATCACCCAGCAGATAACCGGTATGTCCTGGTGTATGGCCGAACAGCGGTACAGTCTGAATACCTGGTAAAATCGCTTCCTCGCGGAATGGCACCAGTTTGTCGTCATAAGCGCTGAAGGCGTTCCTTGCTACTTCAAAGAACGGCTTGAATGCGTCAGGCGCGCCAGCGGAAATGGTTTCATCACGCCAGAAAGCGAGTTCTTTCTCATGCACAAACAACTGCTGAACATTGCGGAAAACGGGAGTCTGCAGGGGGCCTGCAAGCCCGCCGATATGGTCAGGATGCGCGTGAGTCAGGAGAAGGGTATCAATCTGAAGCGGGTCAATGCCTGCCGCGGCCAGGGCTACCTGAAGCCGACCGCCCCAGCCATTGATACCTCCGGCACCACTGTCAATCAGGATGGTTCGCTCAGGCGTCTGGATAACGTAGACGTTGATATTAATACGGGGTACTGCTGGCACACCGCGCTTCTGCAGTAAATCCTCGGCACGTGAGCCGTCAATACCAGACAGCAGCTCAAAAGATACGTCCAGATAGCCATCACTCAGCATGGTCACAGTCATGTCACCTACTTTTTTGCGATTGATAGCCGGGGCCTGCCAGTTCAGTTGTGAAGTCATATTGGTCTCCGTTACGATTAGAGGTCATCAGGTTTTACTTTAGCAATAGTAACGAAATTTCTGGTTCGAACTGCTCATCCTGCTACGTAAACCGCTCATTCTTAAAATCCGGAGCACAGCAGGTTATATTGCTTTTGCCTTTCTCATGTAAGGTGTCGGTATTATCTTTACCGGAGCCTGTAATGGACATTATTGGAATTATCATGTCGGCGGGAAAAGCCTCTGACCAGTCCTCAAGCACCCGACAATAGTGTCCCGCCTCAATCCCCGCCAGGGCAGAAGACTCCGGCAGGTAGGCCAGGCCGTAGCCATCTTTTACTGCCTGAAGCATTGGATAAATGCTTGAAAAAGTAAGCTGCCCGTCCACTTTTTTCACAATCTCCCCCTGCCTGACAAATTCCCAGCCATACAGCGGGCCTGTGGGTGACAGACGTATATTGATGCAGTCATGTTTTTCCAGCTGAGAGGGATGTAGCGGCAGACCTCTTTCTGCAAGATAGGTGGACGATCCAATGACGACAAACCGTATGTCCGGTGCGATTCGGACGGCCACCATATCCTTTAATATGTCATCACCAATTCGGACTCCGGCATCAAAATTGCCCTCAACAATGTCGACAAAACCGTTCTGCTGCGACATTTCCACCTTGATATCCGAATATTTTTTTAGTAACGGTGATAATCGTGGCCAGAGACATTCATGAATCATGTGATCTGATACCGTAAGTCTGACCAGCCCAGCCGGTGTATGGCGCAGTCTCTGAAGAGCTGTCACGCCCGCTTCAATGCGCGCAAGACCGGGTTCAAGCGTCAGTAATAATTGTTTACCGGCTTCGGTGACAGCCACCCGCCTGGTTGTACGCATAAGTAACGGCATGCCAACGCGCTCCTCGAGACGACGTATCGTGTGTGAAAGCGTGGATGCCGAGATCCCGAGGCGGACAGCAGCCCGTGAAAAACTGCACTCCTGTGCTACTGCCATGAATGCAACATAGTCATTAAAATCGTGACGCATACCGTTCCCGTTCAGGATCTCCGATAACATTATCAGAACCATTTAGGTTCATGATGCCGATTCTGTGAGCCATCAGGCAACCCCCCCGTTCCGCTCATCCGATCATAATTTTTATAAATCTAGATATTGGTAAATCTCAATATGTGGAATAAAGTGTCGTGGTTCTGCGGCTACATCGGCCGAACGACGACATGCCAGGTCGTAAATGCTGAGACATGGCGTTTCAGTGATATTGAAAATTCGCTATATCAGGATATGTAATGAAGACGAAAAACCTGTTCTCTCCCACCAGACTAGGTCCCTACACCCTGAAGAATCGTGTTGTACTTCCGCCTTTAACCCGCTCACGGAGCTCACAACCGGGTGATATTCCGAACGAACTGATGGCTGAATATTACGCACAGCGCAGCAGTGCCGGGTTTATGGTGACCGAAGGAACACAAATCGAACCTCGTGGGCAGGGTTATGCGTGGACCCCGGGGATCTACAGCTCACGGCAAGTGGAAGGCTGGAAGAAAGTGACGCGGGCAGTGCATGAAAAAGAAGGCATCATTTTTGCCCAGCTCTGGCATGTCGGAAGAGTATCCCATAACTCCCTGCAGCCATGTAACGCCTCGCCTGTCGCTCCGTCGGCGATACCGGCAGGGGAAAACGTTAAGGTATTCATCGAAACCGGGCCGGGAGAGGGTGCGCTGGCTACCGCTTCCTGCCCCCGCGCACTGGAAAAAGAGGAAATTAGTGAGATTGTCAGGATGTACGCCGGGGCAGCTCAGAACGCCCTTGATGCCGGTTTTGACGGTGTGGAAATTCACTGTGCAAATGGATACCTGGTTAACCAGTTCATGTCATCCCATAGCAACAAAAGAGAGGATGAATATGGTGGCTCATTACATAACCGGCTGCGGTTTCTGCGCGAAGTGACGCAGGCTGTCGCTGATGTGGTCGGTAAAGACCGTGTGGGAGTCCGTTTTGCTCCGCTCTTTCAGACCACGGATGAAGTAAGGGTCTATCTTGGCCTGGTGGAAGATGATCCCCATGAAACCTATACCGAAGCCGTTAAAATTCTTGAAGAAATCGGAATAGCCTATATTTCTCTTGCTGAAGCCGACTGGGATGATGCTCCCGAATTGCCTGAAGCATTCAGAGCTGAAGTCCGTAAGTTATTCAGCGGTGTAATTATGTATGCCGGGCGATATACGCAAGAAAAAGCCGAACGGATTATCGGTGCTGGCTGGGGAGACATTATCGGATTTGGCCGCCCGTTCATAGCTAATCCGGATTTACCGCAGCGCCTTTATCATGAATGGCCACTGAATCCGGTCGATCCAACAACCATGTATGGTGGAACGGCAAAAGGCTACACAGATTATCCCGCCTTTGGCTAACCATTCTTATGAGCATCAGCTTTTCAAAAGCTGATGCTTAACGTAGAGAAGTATCGTAACATTGCAATTCCTCAATGCGACAAGTGACAGAGTTTATGCCTGATATTGATTTGAATGACGTGATTAAGGCGCTGGGAAACCCTGTTAGAAGAAAAATTCTGCATATGCTCAAGGAACCGAAAATACACTTCCATCAGCCTTATGCTGATGCGGACGAGTTCGGTGTGTGTGTCAGTATCATTCAGGAAAAGGTCGGGCTCTCACAGTCTACCGTTTCTCTTTACCTCTCAGCTCTTCAACGGGCACAACTTGTTACTTCTCAGCGCATCGGTCCCTGGACGTACTACAAACGTGACAATGATAAAATAAGGGTTGTTCTTGAGTTGCTGAAAAATACAATCTGATACAGGACTGAGCACATTCAGTGTAACAGTACCGGGGGTTCGTACTTGCGATCCCGGCAGGCATTCCATGAAAGCGCACTAATTCCTCAATATCAGGCTGCAGACCGGTCATAAGAGGCTAATAGTTTTGCAAAATATCCACCAGTTTGGGTCAAATCACTCTGTCGGTTGGTGTGCATACTCGGTGCAAGGACCTGCAGATATTTAAGATGGCGGATAGCTTGTTACAGTGCCGCTGATGACATTCCGACCCTGTTGCCGTCCGGGTAAGATAATACCTCTGACAGCGGTCATAAAAGCCCAACATAATTGTCTTTCGAGCCATATATTAATCGCTCATCGCGCTCTCTTTTTCGAAGAGGTGTCACTTAATCATGATCGGTCAGTACAAAAAGACAGTGCTTTTCCAAATTCCGGACGGTTGTATGCGAAAACGGTGAAGCTCAACAAATGGTGTCATCGCTGTGCAATGCTCTGCGGGCTCATTCTTTCAGTTAACTGTTTGGTTACAGCTTCAATGAAGTATTTCAGTTAATTCACAGCGAGGGTTTGAGGAAACCACGCTGTGATTACCCAACGCTCATCCGGAGCATCCGGATTGAACTGTCGCTGGAGCTTGTTGGGCGACACGATACTGGCCTCGCCTTTACATGCCCTCGGGCTCCGGTATCCGACCTGAGCCTTTATCCCGACACGTTTCATCAGTCGCCAGACTCTGTTCACTCCGCACTGTTGCCCGCTGTCCCGCAGATCCAGATGGATTTTGCGATAACCATAGACGCATCCCGATTCCAGCCAGAACTGTTTAATCTGTCCTGTCAGTCTCAGGTCTGCCTGATGGCGTTGTGAATGCGGCTGCTGAAGCCAGGCGTAAAAACCACTGGGATGTTCATCCAGCACCCGACAGAGCAGGCGAACAGGCCAGCAATAGGTGTTGTCACGAATAAAGGCGTACCTCAGTCGGACAGCTTTGCGAAGTACGCCGCGGCTTTTTTTAATATGTCCCGTTCGTCGGTAACCCGCTTCAGCTCTTTCTGAAGACGGCGGATCTCGGCCTGAGCATCTGACTGTTCTTTATTAGTGGAAGAATCCGGACCGTAGTTCTTTATCCAGGCGTAAAGGCTGTGGGTGGTGATATCGAGACGCGTTGCAACGCTGGCAACAGAATAACCGCGATCAACAACCTGTTTGACTGCTTCAATTTTAAACTCTTCAGGATAACGCTTACCGCTCATGGGCACCTCTCTTTAAGTCATCTTAAATGACTCTGAGGTGTCTGTTAAACCTGTGGCGATTCACCTCGCGTCCTTCCGTTCAGTATAGCCTCAGTCCCTGACACCACCCGAGAACGGAATGACGTCCCCTTTCTCCCTCCCGGTGTTGCGTTCAAGCTCCCTGACATACTGCTGTAAAAGTATAAGGTTATGTAACAGCTCTACATTTTCAGCCATCATCTTTTTGATTTCTTCCCTCAGCTCATTTCTCTGACGGCGATACTTTTCTTTCAGCTTGATCTGCTGCTCAATGCCCTGCTCATCAACCGGCGCGGTGCCCTGGCACGTTTTTTTCAGACTGCGGATAGCCTCCCTGACCTGCCTGTACTCAGGACAGTTATAATTCAGGGTGCCGTTTGCCAGCCCCGCTCGTTTTTCCACAGCATACTGGCTGATACGCTCCCCTGATAACATCAGTTCCCTCAGGGCCTGCTCTGCTCTTGCCTGTGTTTTTTTAACCCCCGACTGTTCGTTCGTCATGCTCTATTCATCCTTTTCAAAAAAACGGACAGCATCTGCATAAAAATCTCTCTCAAGCATCAGAAAATCCCTGTCAGCCTGAGGAGCATTATTTCGCACGGCAATCTCCAGAAGGTTGTCATAATGAGCCATCCTGCGTTTCCACACGGGAACAGAATCAGCTCCGGCCAGCATGTTCTCACATCCCGGATTGCAGGACGCTGACTGAACAACCGCCTTAAACTCGCAGTCATGGCCATTCATGCAATAAAAACCGTTTCCAAGAGATACCAGTTTTTGCCCGCCTCGTTTAGCCATGCTCATCGCTTTTTTCAGTGTAGGAAACGTCATCTGATGTAAGTGCCCACCTCTCTGGGACATCAGTAACTTCCCGCCTTCGCCATAAAGCAGGCCTTCATGCTGATAAGAAACAGCCCTGGAAGCTGAGAGTTCGGTATCAACCCTCTCAATCTCGGCAGCGAATGCCTGAGGGATCGCCCGGCTAAAATGCGAAGCGTTGAGTGCACCGGACATATACCACTCCGTCATGCCTCTGATTAAGTGCTTAAACTGCCGGATAAGATCATTAGTAGAAATCAGATCAAGACGCCTGAGGTGTACAGCAAGTGAACGGCGAAACTGATGGGTTCGCAATGGCCAGAAAGCCCCCTCCCGAATCTCCATCGCAACGCGTTCATCATCACGTATGTTTGGATTTAAAAGCCTGAACTCATCAATATGGTCACGTCGGATGAACAGATGGTGTCTTTTCACAAATTTCTTTGCCCACTCAGTCTGGCGCTGCGTCCCCATAAAAGAGAGTTTTTGCTCCGAGAACCACGACCTGATATTTAAAGACAATGGAACATTGTCCAGCGTCTTCCCGTCCAGGCCTGTCATGATTTGATTAATTCTGCGTAAATGCTGAAAAGGCTTTTCCACATAGCGACAAACAACCCAGTCTTCGTGACTTCCACCTTCCGGGGCGAACTTATGCAACACCGAACGAAGTCCCAGGATATCACCATCATAAATCAGTGAACCGTGCATCACGCCAAGCACTTCGCTGTGTCTCATCCCCGACATGGCCTGTATCACATTCATGACTTTTAACGTCAGCTCAAAATGCCAGGTGTTCAGCTTTATGTGATCAACGCCAATAAAATCAGATCTCCAGCGCTTATTTTTATGTACCGAGAACCAGCCCTGCATCCCGGGGCCAAGTGTCGCGAAAAGCGCCCGAATTTCCCCGGCAACAATATTGTAGTAATACGCGGCCCGGTAATCCGGTATGCTTTTTGCTGTCCCTCTTTTACGGGCTTCCAGCATCGACGTATAGTAAGGCGAATCATAAAAACCGTTTATGATAGCGCACAGCCGGGAAAACCCGTCAAAATCGAAATCACTGATTTCAGCATCCAGTTCAGTAATCAGCCCTTCCCAGACAGACATCATAAGACTGAAAGGCATACAATATGTCTGGTTTGAATCATCCACACTGTTGTAACTGTCGAAGCTAATATCAGGAAAGTAACCGTATTTTCGAAGACGGGTATGACCTGTCAGCGAGATATCCGCCAGGTCCATAAAGTAATTACGTAATGTTCTTTCAGAACGCTTCCTGCCGTGCTCATCCTCCTCCTTCATCTTTACAATGAAAGCATTCCGGACAAGCGGAAAACGAAGCTGAAACAGACTGCGATACCCCATAGACTCAATAATACGGGCTCCCGCCACAATGTTTGCACATTTCCGGATCAGGGACTGCGTCTTCGCGGTCCTGCCGACAATCCAGAGCAGGCTGGCTGAGATGATTTTGGCTTCAAGACGCAGTTCAGGATCCCGTATGCCTGAAAAATTAACGGTTCTTAACGTTTCACCAATATGGGTTCTGACATAGCGATTGGTCCAGACATCATCCCTGAAATAAATATTCAGCGTCTCCTCATTGATAAAACGCATATCATGTTCATCTGAGCTGGCGATAACCAGGCAGTTATTCAGACGTTCAAAGCTTTTGTTTTCTAGTGCCTCACAGATGATATCCTCAGTCGGAAACTCATCCCCTGAACGAAGCGGCGTTCCGGCAGGAAACTCCGCCATTCGACTACGGCTTACCTCTTTTTTCTTCAAATCTGCCATACCGGAGCCACACCTTCTCGCTGAAGTTTAACGCGCGCTTTTTTCAGGATCGCCTCATCTACCAGCCCAAGCCGTAAATCAATCTTCAGGAGTAACGTTTCATAACGCTCCACAGCATTGACCGAACCGATGTACAACGGTTTTCCATACTCGATAGCATGCCTGAATGACAGCAGGAGCCATACAGACTCCAGCGTTTCCACAACGCAACTTTTTGAACATTCGACACAATGAGAAAAATCCGCACAAGCCTTTGGTGTCCGGCCAAATCGTTTTTGCTTTTTTATAAAGCGCAATTCAATATCTGTAGGCGGCTCCTGCGATCGACATCCCAGGCCATTCAATAAAAGATCCACACCCTCATCGCTTCCACGCAGATCGATCCCCAGCTCATCAGCAACTTTTACCCGCTCGGATAACGCACGTGTCGCAATCCCCTGATTCATAAGCGTATCAAGTGCAGCACTGAAGTTTTCCTTCGCCCCCTGTGGGTTACCTGCAGCATAATTCCGCCTGTAAGTGCCCCAGTTATGCTGTGCTTTTTCCGCCGTAATCAGACCATTCTTTAATGTTCTGTCCGTATACTGCTCAGACGTTTTGCGCAAGCCAGAAACGGTAATTGATGGAAGCGAGGGATTAAGCTGCCGCATCGTGGCCCACGCCCCCTCAGAGTTAGAAAATTTAGTCAGATGACTGGGATTAAGAGAATAAAGCTTATGGAATTTCACCTGCGGCTCACTCAGAAACAGCGCCTGTACCGGAGGGAAGTTATCTGCGGAAACCAGATAGTTAACGATGTCGTCCCTGAGCCTGATAAAAGACAGAAACCAGTAATAGCCCGCACGTTTGGTCACATACTCCGATTTACCTATCGTCAGACGTATATACTTATTCGCTCTCCCCTTATAAACATAATCAGTGCTGATACCCTTTTCATCCAGATGTATATCATCCCGCGTCAGACCCAGAACCTGAGAGGTGTTTCCCCATGTGTGGTAACAGAACAGAAAAAAAGAAGTAAGAAAGTAATTTTCCAGAACGTCCCTGATGATGATCTCTGCCCTGCTGACCCCGTTCTCTCCCGGATACCGGAAATACGCTTCATAAACAGGTGCCAGCAAAGACGGTGAGAAATGCCGCACCCCTTTTTCCGATTTAGCGATATGCTCCCGGATACATCCCGCAAGGAACTCATTCATGGATGACAACTGCCTCAGGATCTCGGAAAGTTCATTCCTGGTATAGCTATCCCTTCCCTGCTGCTGATACGTTCCTTTCGGTAAGAATTCATATTCATACCGCCTCTGAATCTGCCCGCCCGTAAGCAAAAACCGGTTGACCACGGACAAGTAGTGTCTTGCCATCCTGACTGAAATTTTTCGCCGACGAATATCGTTCATGAGATGTTTAATATACATTTCAACGCCTTCAGCCGTGCCATAGTCATACTGATTGACTGACTGCCATATAAAAAACATATTGAGATAACGGAAAATGGTTAACCTTCCGGCGGGACGGTAAGACAGAAGAAATCGTTTCAGAGAGGCAATAAAATCGCGTTTTTCAGGGCGGGCAAGATGCGAATGTTCACTAAACCATCCGGGGAGCAACACATAATCTGAAAAATGAGCCTGAAGATAAACGTCAAGTAAATAATATCGGTTCAGATCCCGCTGAGTGATGTGTCCGCTGACCGTCTCCCATGACAGCACATTTTCGGCCATCCACGTTATCTGCGTTTCACTCCGGCTCATATATGGCTCCATCGCGACCTGCAGCACCGTCAATCAATGCGTCCATGACCCCGGCGACTGCATCAGAAATCTGGTTTTGCTGAAGAAAGACGATGTATTTCATCGTCGTATTTTCGCTTTTATGGCCCATCCAGTATTTTACTGTACCCAGCGCATTTGCGGCCTGATCGGGATAGCAACTCAGTGCCGAGCGTAAAAAATGGGTCGCAAACGTTGCCCGCAAATCATGGGGTTTATGTCTGAACACATTTCCCGGAGCAGACCGGGCCAGGCGATGGCGAAAACTGTACCAGCGGGAGTAAAAGGCTTTTTCAGACATCCGTTTCCCGTTTGCCATTAAAAATAAAGGCTCGTGCCGCCCTTCCCCACCCTGTCGTGCACGCCATTTTTGGATCTTCTTTTCATACTCCTCATCCGCCAGATAATCCAGAACCTGCTCGTACAATCGTCTGGTGATGAAGAGTTCTCGCGTCATCCCAAACTTCGTATGAACTCCGCATCTCGGACCAATATGAAGCCCCCTGATGGTCAACTCAGATACAGGGACACTGGCAAGGTACTCTTCAGTAAAGAGTGACGACGGCAGGGTCAGCATTTCATCCAGCCGTAACCCACAATTTTTCATCAGCACAATCATTAAACTGAACAACCCGGACTCAGATTTCAGTGCCTCATCCAGGATATGAACCTCTGCATCATTCAGTGGGTTGATTGTCCTTTTTGTTGTGCTGGTTATCCTGATGGCAAGATCCGAACTTATCACCTTGCGTCGCCCGTCAACGACTTTTTCGACCAACGTAAAAAATGAGCTGGCAGCCAGCTCACCACACTTGCCCAGAAATACGTAAAACCGTCGGATAACGCTGATGTACACCGCCGCGGTGGATGAGGCGATGCGCCCCTGCCTTACGGCCCCCAGAAGATACTCCCTGAAGCCATATGTAGGGCTTTGGTATTTCAACGTTCCCGGGGTGAAAGGGTCAAGTCCGTTATCCTCCAGCCACCTTATCCAGCGTAAAAATGCCCGGGCTAAAGGCTTTAAATCCCTGGCCTGCAGGATAGCTTTATCCATAAGATAAAAGTGTACATATCGGCTCAGTTTTCGATTCTGGATGCCGCTAATATAAGGTATTTCAGCATACAGAAATCCGGGTTCAAATTTCAGTTTCGGCTCTGTTGCATCCAGTTTGCTGACACGCCCATAACGCGCATGAATGTTAGTGATTATCCTCACAGTCTGTCGCCCTGAAACGCCACCTCATGCCTACACTATAAATCCGGAAGAAGAAAAAACAAACAACCAGGTTGCCGGGAGTGAATATGCAAATCAGGAGGAAAGTAAAAGATGTAACGACACCATCACGATGCAATACATTGACCTCAACACGTTACCCGGACCATACGTGATAAACATCACAAATCCTTTGAGTGAAGAACTTAAGATGTGATTTTCATTTCCCGGCACAAACCGTGCCCTTAAAAAACAGGCAACGGATACATCTTAATGCCAGAAGTAAACCTTAATTGATTGAATACAGCCTGAGTCCATTGCAAAAATAACACACAGGGTAAATTCGCATATACAGAACCCAACGAAAAGCAAAAGAAACCTGTAACACATTTCGTTTACCTGTCACTTTCAATTGTAAAAGCCAGCAGAAAAAGCGCATATAACTATATTTATCCCTGCGGGGACTTTTGTTTGTGCTATATATTTTTTACAGAGAACCGCAACGCGTCCAAACACAAGAATATATTTACCTCTGGAAAATGGTCTGACTCCCTTTCACGTGGTTGTAGTGACCTGTTCTGTGATTCATGTAATGTCTTTTCTGGATGAGGAAAATATGTCATCACTGATATTTTATACAGACGAAGCACAAGCACTGATTGTAACAGATACCCTTGCCGTCACCGATAATGGGGAGCCGTTATCTTTTGTTTCCAAAGCAGGTTACATCCCCCAGCTAAGAACCATCATAGCAGGTACGGGGGCAGGTGGATTTTCTAACACCTGGTTGCTTGAAGCATCAACCAGAATGGTCGTATCAGGTATACAAAATCTCAATTATCATACATCGGCCTGTCTAAGGAGGCTGTGGAAACAATACAAGCATGACCATGCAATTCCCTCTTCTTCAACGGTGACAACCAGTGTTTATCAGTTCGCAATTTGCGAGGAAACAGGAAATATCGTTTCGTTCGCCTATCGCTCAGTCCATGATTTCGAATCAGAGCAATTACAATACGGAACAGGAGTAAAACCTGAGTGCCAAATCCTGGATGGGGATTTGTTGCAGACAATTCCTGTAATGATGAATGAACAAAGGGCTATACAGGCGACATACTCACACCCGGAACGGATCCATATTGGCGGTGAGATGATTGCGCATTATCTGACATCATCTATGTATCAATGCTTTAAGATTGGGGAATTTGAGGATTTCAGAACTCAGGGAGAGTATATATTGAGCAGGATTTAGGCAAAACGCGGTTCAGATAAAGTGCTTTTAACAGGCTTGCTGAACATTAAAAGGATATCTCTCAATTACGATGAATAGCTTGAATTCTAAAAATAGAAAAGTAGAGTTTAACTCTAAATACATAAAAACAAGAGTAAGCGAGCATCCATAGCGAGCGCCGCAGGCAGAAGACCGGGCCGTGTATTTCTCCGGCGTCCAGATACATTCCCCGGTCGCGTCTTTGTAAAGCGTGGCGAGGCTGAAGTTGTCCGGCAAAAAGCTTGGCAGCGGAAATCGCGCCAGCGAACCACAGGCCATCAGAAATGACCAGATATCCTGTGTCCGCCACTCTTTCACCGGGTACAGTTCGCCGCCGAGCTCCGTGAGCGAGACGCTGTCCGACTGCCCGCCCATTCTGAGGATGTTGCCTGCCCGACGGGCGCTCTCATCATCGCGGGAACCCAGCATCAGGCACACTTTGTTGCGGACGGAAGCTGGTGCATTTTTTAAATAACGGGCTTTGGCCTGGCGCAGTGGAGAGCGTTTGAGATCTGTAGAGCATTGACGCGTATTGGAATTTGTCCAGGTCGGAAGTCCGCGCCCGGTCAGAATGCGTCCGACCCAGCTCTGGGTCATGGACGGGTGGGCCACCAGGACGGTCACGGGCAGTTGCTGTTCGGCAATAAAGGCTCGGAGCTGGCTGAGAACCTGCGTGGACTGATGATGCATCTCAGGGTTTTCAATCAGGGTGTTGGAGATCTGAATGAAGTGGTGCTGGCTGACGTTCGACCCGTTCCGTACGGCACGGATCAGGGCCATGAGGAACAGGTGCAGTAGCGAGTGGGAGTCTTTCCCGCCGCTGTAGCCGACGCACATGGTCCAGCCTTCGGTAATCGCATGATAAATGGCACTGGTTGCCGTCGTCACGCGCGATGCGAGACTGACCGGCTCACCGGCATCGGTATAATTCAGATCCGCATCGGTCTTCAGTGTTTGCCAGACATCGCCCCATTTATCCTGCGTCAGAATGGCAGCGTTAGCCGCCTCAGAAAATTGAATTTCTGAGGGTAATTCAAGGAATGTTTCTTTTATTTCGATATACATATTATTTCCTGAATTTTGGCTTTCGCTGCATTATCGCGTTATTTATTAAACCCATCTAATATCTTCAGTGCAATATGTGAAGATAAATTTAGTTAAATTGGAATTATGCCAATTTAACTAAATAGCACTGAATAAATAGAATTACGCGGCAATAAATATATTATCTTTACCACGCTCTCACGAATACTGCTGGGTAATTAAAACCGTCGTATTTGATTCCAGCTCTGCCAACGGAATTCTGGGGGTATTGAGCATCATGTCATCACCGCAATGGCGGGGTACAGCCGTCAGTTGAAATGATTCTTTCATGACCCGGATGGAAGTTGTTTCCGTGCGAGAGGACGGCATGACGTCCCGGAGCATGGTTTCCTGCCCGTTACTGTCACTTTCAATAAATGCAGCCTTCGCCATGAGTTCCTCAATGTCCTCTTCCGATGTTTCGGACCAGAGGCAGTCATAGAAGAAAAACTCTGCAACGTACAAATCATTCTCTTTCACGTATGCCGCCAGTTCACGGATACGCTGAGCCAGCGATGTATCAATGGAAAAGAAGACGCTTTGCGGGACTTCACTCGCAAATTCATTGATGCAGCTAGCGGACGCAATCAAAAGTTTATTGAACATTTCAGCTCTCCATGCCACCGGCTGTCCCGGTGGCAATCTAGGGTTATCAGGCAGTCACGGGGCACAATACGTCCAGCGAAGGCAGCAATTTGCTCAGGCTGTCGTACACGACGGGCGTCAGTTCGGTGACGCTGTGAAGCGCCATGCTGGTGTTGTCTTCTTCGCTGAGAATGATGACTCCATCCTCATCAGGATCGTCAGAAGTACTCTCGTCCGAGGCCAGGCGGTGGCGTGCAACGTCATAAGGCGATTCAGACGCTTTGCAGCTCATCAGATAGCATTCTGTGTATGTGTTTTCGTGGTTATACTGGTTCACTTTCACCAACGCATACTGAACACCGGCATCATGGGCTTCGTTCATCAGGCGGGAAAAATTAAAGCCTTCCTCATAGTGGTGTGTATCTTTAGTCACCACGATTGTCGCACCGCCGAACTCGTTTTCGCGTGGTCGGTCGCAGACGAAAGCGGCATTGATTGTGACCATTTCAGGCAGGTTAAACACCGACAACACGGCAGTTGTTACCGCGATTGCGTGGTCGAGGTTAATGCTTTCATCATGGCTGATTGCCAGACCGCTACCGGTGATTTCCGCTTTGAGTTCCAGCTCGTAATTGTCTTCTGGTGACTCCGGCTGACCAAAAGTCGGCTCAAACGGATCGCACTCCGGGTGGTTCTGAATAATACCCAGGACCAGCAGTTCAGTGAGGGAACACTCTGAAGCAGGTTTAGACAGCAGGTGATCACCTTCCGACACATCCGTGTCCGTAACATACGCAATCGCGTCCAGAGCCATCTGAGCCTGTTCCTGTGAACAGAGAATTGTGAAGGATGCCTGAGTGTAATTATTTGCCATTGCATAACTCCTTATTTAATTAAGTGTGATTGCTGTCTGTGAATAGATAATATCAAAACAGATACCCGCACCTAATAACCCGAAATGAAATATTTTCGAAGTTTTTATAGAGAAGACAGGCGCCATATTTATTAATCCAGCCATTATTTAGAGGGCGGCATTAAGTAATTATGCGGAAAAAATAAAAAACCGCCACAAGGGCGGCATTTATTAAATGGGAAAGATTCAGTTATAAGGTATGTGTCAGGGCGGAAACAATGATCCGGTCTGGTAACAGTGATTGAAGGGACGCCGACGAAATGACAAGTGCCTTTTCAATGTGTGCCTCTCTGTCGGCGATATGTCGCCGGAATGCCGCTTCTGCTTCACCGGAGGAGTCGGCTTCAACCAGCATCACTTCTTCCTCATCATCAAACATCATGCGGCCTGAGATAATATACAGTCGGCTTAAGTCCGGGAGATTTACAGCGTTGCCCTGTTTGTTAATCATCATTTTTCTCCGTCTGCAATTTTTAAATTTGTCAGTTCTGCTACGGGTAAAATACACCATCAGCCCTGTAAACCCGGACAGGTATCAACGTAGCTCATCGGTTTGCCAATCGCGGCGCTTAGGCGAAGGATTTCGCCGATGGAGACGTACCGCAGCATTTCAGAACGCCCGTGTTTCTGGTATTCATCCACCGACATGGTGCGCCAGTCCTTGTGCGGTGTGTTTTTGCACAACTGCCAGTTGTCGACAGTGGTCGGGCGACGCAGGACATACACACCCAGCGAAGGCGTGAGGCCTAAGCCAAATGACTGCTGCACCACAATACGCACTTCAGAGCCGTCGGGGCGTTTCAGTGTCTGAGTAATTTTAGTGATGAGCTGTTCGGATTCCATACTATTAACCTCGACCGTCAGTTGGGTTGCTGTAGGGATATTTTAGCAAAGTCGGTTCACTGGCTAATAAGTACAAAGCGAAATTTTTAAAAATAGAGGAATAAAACAGGAAGAGAACAAATCTGGAAACAGCAAAATCACATTATCCGATTGCAATTCATTTCACATTTGACATATTCGGAATTAAGTACGCAACGAACCTGCATCGTCTGGTATAAAAGTATATTTCAAATATTCAGGTTATTATCTGAAGTAAAATACTCTCTGCCCCGGTTGCAATACCAGACGGAACACAAGACGTTATGAAGAGCCTGTCCCGGTTCAAAAGCTGCGGCTAATTTTTTCTGACCCACTTAACGAGAATGCCAGCCAGAGTCACAGTCAGCATCAATGCCCATACTGAAGAAATAAAGTTAAGCAATGGAATACGCTCAGAATAATCACAGGTACTGGATGGGTCACTGGCAAATTTACAGATAAATTCGGGATCAAGCCCCCAGTAAACGAAAGAAAATAACACAACGAGCGATACACTGATTTTAAAGATTTTTTCGCTTGTCATCATTTATCATCTCAATCCAGGAGGTTATATAAACCTGAAACTATTTCAGCCGTGTGTCGTACTGGTAAGGAATTTTCTGGACGGTTTTCATCAGATCAAAAATCGCCGGATGAGCCGGATTTAAAAGGTAGTTAAACTCCACCGGAGATAATGCACTGGGAATACGCAGGGCAACAGAAGAGCCACTTTCAGCCCAGTTATCGCCATACAGGGCAAGTTCTGCGGGCGCATCTTCACTTGCCCAGCCCGGCGGCAGCAGGTTCAAGTCAAAGGCCTGGATCTGGTCATCCGGGACATCAATGCTCAGCAGCGTGTAAGCGTCCAGAAGCTGCGGGGCATTGATATGCACCAGCGTCTCCAGCATGGTCAGAGAGGCCGTCTCGGACAGATAGACAAGTGCTGTGCCGACACTGTTCCAGCGGCCTCCCGCTTCTTTCGCACCTAATCCCGACCATGCAGTCGTAATATAGCGGGTCTTGGTCATCCGATACAGGATCACGAATAGACTCCGTGTTCAATACGGGTGATCAGGCGCATCACTTCGAGTGCGCCGGTTTCCGAAGAGACAACATCTGCCGGAGTCTTCCAGCTCAAGCCACGGTTTGGCTCGTTCATCCATTTCTGTGCTGCCTCTTTGTCGCCTTCGAACAGCTCTACAGCCCGTTCAATGACGCGAATAATACGCACCAGACGTTCGCTCTGATCCGCAGTGAAACGGGCTTTTACGCTGCGATTGAAGGTGGTGTTCGGAATGCCGGACATTTTGCGCAGTTCCGACGGCGTGATGTTCGCCCATTCAGAAATGGAATGAGCGACTTTACCTTCCAGTCCGTGGCTAATTTTGTCCATCAGCGCAATGCCGTCATTATCCAGACCCACCACCTGCCATAAGCCGTGCGGGTTCATTTTGGATAAATCTGGAGAAAAAACTTTCATAGTCATAACCGACCCTCCCATTTGGTATGTCAATTATACCATATGGGTGACTACTGGCAATATTTTCACCTTTCTCATAACGTCAGTTCGTCACCCGGCTGACTCTGGCATGGGCATTGCCCTGAATGTTCCAGTACAGCCCAGCCGGAAGCTCTGCGGCCCAGGTTGCCCCCCGTTCCGACATTTGTTCGGGCGTTTCCAGCCATCCACGCGGAATAGTACCGGTGGTGTCACCGATAACCCGCGAGACGCAGGCGGCAACGCGGACGCCGCCGGGGACATCACAGCCGGATTCAACGATGTGCATCACTTCCATTAATGCGCCGTACGCTTCAACACGGTCGCCCTTTTGCAGTTCAATGGGGGAAACCTGTTCAGTCAAATTCTTCATGCTCACACTCCCTTCAGTGATTAAAATTGTCGCCGTCGTTTTTAAGGCATCCGGGAGAAGAATCCTGGTGGCCATTACGCCGGTATGTTGCTGAATCATTTTCTGTCAGCGCCGTCGCCGCAGGACATCCCCGCTGGCGTCACTTCCGGCTGCTGGCCAGGCTAAACCGCCCAGCTCATCCCCCTTCCCGCAGTTCATCACGGTAAAGGGCAACCAGGTCATCGAGTATCGGGCTGCTCTGGTATCCCGGCATTTCTGTAAACAGGCTGCGCGAGATCCCGAGCCATTCCATTATTTTGTCCGTTGCATACCAACGTCTGCCGAGCCGCTCAGCGGCAACCGGTACTTTGTGCAGACCGGCAAATGGCTCAACTACCAGATCACCAGGCCTGGTGAGGAACTCGATCAGGAATGCGGCGAGTCGAGTGGGTGACGTTGCACCGTGCAGCGGAAACCCCAGTTCGCGGGCGATGCGATGGCAGAGCCGCGTATCCGGGCAGGCATTGCCAAACATAAGCGTATTTTTGGAGATAGTCCCTTCTGTCTTATTGCCGAAGGCGCCATTTTTAAGCTGGTAAGCGCCATCCCCGTAAAATGTAGTGCGGTTTTCGCCGCCGGACGCCTGCAATTTCTGATGCTGCTCTGAATGAGGCTGGAGAACGCGCATGTTGTTCGAACGAACCTTTTGCGCGTCATTAGTAAACCACAGCACCGGCTCGTAAGACGAACAGAGCTGAACACGCTGTTTACACGCCCAGTGAGTCGGCGACGGGGGTTTCGCTCGGTTCACCCAGTTCAGTCTGTCCATCAGCTCAAGACCCAGCTTATCGCACAGCGCCAGTGTCAGTCTTTCCAGATACAGAGAGCGCGATGGCCTGCCTGGATTAAAGCTGTCCTGCGTCACATTGAGCGCCACGCTGCCCCCCGGCACGAGCTGCTTCACGATAGGCTCAAGAATCCGCAGCAGCCAGTCAATATACGCCTGCTCACCGCGTCCGCCGCCGTGCCCGTAATTTCGGGCATTACGCAGCAGGAACGGGGGCGACGTAAGGCAGAGATGGATTTGCTCATTGATGTTGCTGAAGAACGCGTACGCATTCCCGAAGACCGATGCCCCGAGCGAAGTTGAGAAGCCAACGACGCACAGTTTGTCCCAGGACTCATGCAGCTTCTTGTCATTTTTGAAGGCATAGCGCCAGACGCCCCGCTTTTCCGGGACACGCTCGATCACCCCGGCCTGCCGCAGCGTCTGCTGATACCAGCGAACCTGATGCTTGACGCCGCTGGTTCGCATTTTGTCCGAGCCGAACGCCTTCATTTTCTGTAGTTCTGCATCCGACATCCCCGTTTCGCGTTGTACCTCGCGATACAGCTCTTCGTTCGTTAACGGGGTGTCTGACGCGGCATAGATCCGCGCAATCAAATCGCTGTTAAGGTTGCTCATCAGCCATCCTTGAAAAACGGACCAGGGCGGCTTCACACTGCTCTTTACCCCACGAGTCCTGCCAGTCGCACAGGTGGAGATATTTGCGTTCGAGTGCTTCCATTTCATCGAGATTTGAACTCGATAATCCCGCCCAGACGTCGTGCCAGCACACATCGTAAGTAACGCCTGCCGGTGGGCAGTATTCCAGAGCATCCGCATGGATGATTTCAACACGGGGATCGTGGGCAAAGGCCTCGGCAACTAGGTTAATCACATCCTGCGACTTCTCAATGACAGTCACGTTGTTAACTTCCGGCTTCTGAAGAATGGCGTGCAGCACCATCCCCAGCCCCAGTCCGTTGATCAGGACGTGCCCTGTCGCTCGCTTTATGAACTCCTGACAGAGTTGGATTTCGTATGGCAAATTGGTCATCACCACATTTCTGCCATTTGAAAGGCGGCGATAGTTACCGGGCTGTAAAACCGCGTCGATATCCTCCGTAGCGGCACGGAGGAAAAGGCTAACCGCCTTATCTTTGGAGATTTCGAAGCTGTCCAGTGTCCAGGCACCGGATGTTCCATCTTTAACAGGTAAATTAGAAAAGCAACTCTTCATCAGTCATCCTTAAAATGGATTCAGTTCAACGTAAGTGGGCGCAGGAAGACGGTGAAGCAGGTCACTTCCCTTTCTGCATCAGGGACTCCAGTGACGATTCCAGCGCCGCGAAACGAATCAGGGCAGCTTCACACTGCTCTTTACCCCACGAGTCCTGCCAGTCGCACAGGTGGAGATATTTGCGTTCGAGCGCTTCCATTTCATCAAGATTTGATCTCGAAAAATCTGGCCAGATATCATGCCAGCACACATTGAAGGTAACGCCTGCCGGTGGGCAGTATTTCAGAGCATCCGCAAGGATAATTTCAACGCGGGGATCGTGAGCAAATGCTTTGGAAACCAGGTTCATCACATCCTGAGACTTCTCAATGACGGTCACGTGGGTCACGTCAGGCTTCTGAAGAATGGCGTGCAGCACCATTCCCAGCCCCAGTCCGTTAATCAGGATGCGTCCAGTTGCTCGCTCAATGAAAGCTTCACAGGTACGGATCTCCATCGGCGTATTGGACATCACCACTTCGTTATCACAGGACAAACGCCGGTAGACGCCTGCCGGGATATATTCATCCTGATCCTTTGTATATTCGGCGCGAAGCTTCAGGGTCTGCGCTTTTTCTGGCGTAATCACAAAGGAGTCCAGCGTCCAGTTACCGGATTTCCCGTTTTTCACCGGCAGCTCAGCAAATTTACTTTTCATACTGATAACCTTAATTTCGAATCATTCTGTTGCCGGGAAATTACCACATAACCCTCGGGCTGGGCAGGCAAGATCGCGTTACAACGGACGGCGGCTGACGCAACCGTCCACGGGTTCACAGGTAACGAAGTAGGATCTCCGCATCCTCCGGTGGCAGCTGTTGGCAGCTCTTCACTTGATAGAAGAATTCCCCGCCAAGATCATACACTCCGCCGTCTTCAAAACTCAGTGCTTCGACCTCGTCGCGACACTCATTCAGTAATGCCGTCTGGCTGGCGTTTGCCTCAGTATCGCTGGCGACAAGCTTCACGCTGGAATGCTCATACTCGCCATTCCGGCATACAATTTTGACAATGAAGTTTTTTTCAGGCATCTGCGCCTCCCGGCTGGTTAGGGGTTTATTCAGCGTTGCCCCGGCGTCCGGGGCAAGACTCAATCAACCCTTGATGAAACTCTGGCCGAAAGAAGGATTGGCTTTAAACTGGTGCTCCTTTATGATTTTTTTCATCATCTGAGAGCATTTCTTGATCGATTTGGTGCTGGCATCCGTGACTTCAGCCATCTTGCGGATAAAGCGATTCACCTGATACTGCGCCTCAGCATCTTGGCTGAGGGCTTCACTGTGGATGCGGTCTTCATGCTGCGCAATCAACAGCACATAGCAGCGGAGACCTGTGGCGGTGCTCACGCGCTGGCTGATCGTGATTTCCGCCGAGCGGGTAGACTGGACGACAGAGAGAGAGACTCTCGATAATTCGCCGTCCCGGAAAATAGCCGGAGTAAGACCATTAATATCCTCGCGGGAATAATTCAGAGAGTCCAGAATGGAAAATAAATCACAGGTGGTAAAATCGAATTCCTGAATGCTCATATCGCCTCCGACGCTTCATTATTTGTTGGCATTGCCTGTAGATATATAATACCAGGTTGGGTTCAAAACCTAATAACCCGGAAGAGAATATTTTGAAGAAAATCTCAGGCATCCATGCCGTGAATTAAGCTGGCACTATTCTGAAATAATATCACCAAGGCTGGTGGTAAATTCTCTTTTGACGGATTCAGTAAACGGCACTCGCTCAATATATTTATAATTCGTGGCATAGGTGTTGGTGTCTAAAGTCCGGGAGATCTCATCATCAATCGGGTCTTCAAACATATCAATGCGCACATCGATATGCTGCGTGCCTTCTGCGGTAGGATGTGACAGGCTGCACGACACTTCGATATAGCGATCTTTCTGCTCCGCGACAAACGTCCAGAAACCTGCATTAAAGTCGGTTGATGCACCGTGACGTTTAAATACAACATCAGATACGGAATAACCGACAGCATTAAGAAGGGAAATGAAATTAAGCTGACTGGAAATGATATCTAATTTATTCATGATGTCTCCTGTTGGTATGTGGCAATTATACCAGGACGCGCTCGACGGCTAATAACCTGCGGCAAAATTTTTCCGAATAGTTGATGATGTGATTGATAGCTTTAAAAATTAGGAGGATTGTTTATAAGAAGGAATATAACCAGAGGATTTGAAATTTAATACACCATGCCGACTGACCACGTCTAATTTTTCAAAAGTTACTTTTCCCGGCTGCCCTGATCCCACGTCGCTAAGACCCGGTATACTCAGGCATTCTGCCCGGAAGGCAATTGGCTTCGGTGATCGGGTATTAAAATAGGGCCAGTCTGTTTTTCTGCGAGTTTCGCGCTCTGTTGATGGCGTGAAATCACCTTTTCCGGATGCCCTCCCTGGCTGTCCGGTGCGCTGGCGCTACGCCCAGCGGTATGGGGTAAAATAGGTCTCGTTAACTTCAAGAAATTCGGTCAGGGAATTCATCGCTCTCGTGTCGTATGCAGTCACAATAAAACGGTAACCGTCCACCGTTTCGATGTAACTGATCCCCCGTGGCGTGCTGCTGGCATTCACCACTTCCGCCGTCATCATAAACTGGCCTTGCGGGAATTCCTGTGACAGGTAGATAAATCCGGTGGTTGCTGATGACGGGGTGGCATTCATCAGCACACCGTTAAATTGCTGGCCGTGTCGCGCCGGGATCAATGTGCTGTCCGCCGTCGCCTGATTCAGCAGCTGCCGGATCAGGGTTTCCTCTTTATATGAGCTGTAAGCGCGGACATCGTCTTCAGCCCCGGAGCGTGAGCAAACACCTACATGTGCAAGCCGCCGGTATTCGTTACGCATGTAGGCATGACAGGATGCACCCGCTCGCCCCTGAAGGGTGACACCAAAATCTTCACACAGCATCAGAACCTGGCGCAGATTGTTGTCATATACCGTCGCAGTAAGGGCCAGGTTATAACTGACGAATGTCAGCTCAAAAACCCGTGTATGCATGTCACTAACGTGTGCCTCCATCCGGATCAGCGGCTTTTCAGTCAGCGGATATGGAGTGCCGTTCACGCAGTACGGGGTAACGCCGCTAAAACACTCGCCGATCACGCTTGCAATGACTACGTCGGCGTCAATGACAGCCGGTGCCGGGACATAGATCTGAAACTGTCCTTCCGTGCCAGATTGGGTAAGGACGGGGAACAAACGCGGGGAATTAAGCTGCTCAAGGTCAGCATTGATCAGTTCTGTCCAGCTGGGTTTCCCGGTGGGTGCATCGAGGCGCAGGCCCAGGTTATCGCAGAAGTCGACGATCTGCCGGGAGTGTTCCACCATCACTGCCCCGGAGAGAGTCAGACCGTGCGTCGTCATCTTCAGCTCACTCGTCCGTGTCTGGGTATTCTGGGACCAGGGCTGTAAAGAAAGTGTCGTCCGGCTTAGTGAAGGTATAATTGTTTCATTCAGTGGGTCGATCAGTTGGCAATGCGCATTCAGCCGGGGGACAAGGGCATCAAATATGAAGCTTGCCTGTTGTTTAGTGCTGGTCTGAATATAAAACATCGCATCCGTGCCTGCATCCCTGGATAAAATACCGAAAAGTTTCATTTTTTACCTTAATGGATTAGCGATTTATAATCATGCGCCGACAGGTGAACGTTATGTACGCCATCATTCCACACAAAGAATAACCGATATTTTGAATTAACTCGAATGGAAGAGTACCGGTTTGCGGTCATCCTTAAGCGTTCGTAACGCAAACTACTTGATAACAATTCGCGTTCGTTTTTTACATTATTTAACGTTTTCAGTCTGCATGAAATCGCATTTAACAGATCAGCAGGAATACCTGCTGTGGACTTTCCATTACGGAAAAAGCTTTCCAGCCGTCTGTCTTTAAATGAATGGATCATATCTTCCTCCGTAATGGAATGAGTAAAATTAAATAAGAATTATAAAAGCCTGAAGCTGATTTATTAAATCCCGAGAATTCTGGCTGCGACCGTTAGTTGTTTATCACTTAATGGATATTTCCGTGATAACGTTGATTTCAGACTGTTCAGAAAGCTGTTCTCCCCGTCTTGCTGTGTGATGGCGTCAACCAGTTCCTGATTGCTCTTACACCACAGATTGAACGCGGAAGTCTTTGATTGTACAGCACGCTGACGCACTACTGCCTGAGCTGCTGAAATCTTGCGTGCCGCTTCCGGGTATGTGCGATATAACGCGGAAAGGGTGTAACATGTACGGGTTGTGACCAGGCTATAGCCCGTACCATTACATGCCATGCAGCGGCTCCTATAAAAGTGTTTACGCTCACCACGGCCTTTGCATTTATTGCAAGTGACCCGATAAATATATTCCCCGGTGCCTTTTACTGAATCAATACACTGAATCTTAGCGTTGTCGATTTCAATTCCGCTCTGGTCAAAGTATTTATCCATTTTTGATTCCTCAGGTTTGGTCTGAAGTAATCATGACAGATTGGTCTCGCTGGCTAATAACCTGAATGAAAGATTTTTAAAAATAATTTTGCAGCACTGCTAAAGGCAGTTTATATATGCAGGATTCAATTTTACTGAGAAATATTTTCGGAATTGTCTGTTTACAAATACCAAAAAAAAACCAATGAGGTCTTAATTACATCCTTAATGGGCATGGTTATTTTACATCCTTATGAGTAGCAATGCTTATGTGTTAATTTAAAAACACCATATGCGTCTAAGGAACTTCCTATCCGCCTTCATGAAGCTTTTTTCCGGTTACCAGTAAGGGCCATATGACTGGCAAATATTCCGCTCGCGGTATACCGAAGTTCCGAGAGGATGGCGAAACGGCAGAATGCTACAGTAAAGGAGAAATGTTAGCTATAAAACGGTGGCACAGGGTCGGGATACTCGCGGGCTGAAATGGCAGATTCAGTTTGTCTTCCGGCTGTAGCGTCCCTTCCCCACTCACAAGACCCATCTTAACCGAAGGTGTCGCAGCCTTTCTCCCAGACGCTCGACGATTCCTGGGTTTAAGGTCACGAAACAATGGTCATGCACACCGGCTTTCAACTGGCACAAATGTGATTACGAAACACTCGTTAATGCCCTCCCGGTAAGCCTTTAGAAAAGTTACTTTTCTGAGATTAAAATGGACTATTTTAATTATAGTTTGGATATGAATTTTTAAAAAAATAAATGCCTTCAACTTATTTGGAAAATAAGCCGGAATGTTAGAGTGTTCTCATTCAAAAAAGAGGAGAACCAACCATGCCAAAATGTCTATTACCTGCCGAGCTTGCGGAAATTGTCTGT
Source organism: Citrobacter freundii complex sp. CFNIH9 (assembly GCF_002903305.1). Taxonomy (NCBI): domain Bacteria; kingdom Pseudomonadati; phylum Pseudomonadota; class Gammaproteobacteria; order Enterobacterales; family Enterobacteriaceae; genus Citrobacter; species Citrobacter freundii complex sp. CFNIH9. The sequence goes on from NZ_CP026242.1 coordinate 150,521, forward strand.
GGATTACTGGTGCAACCCACATTAATGAATGAATTAAAAACACCGGAGTCGCATAAAGCATTTATGCAGGATATCGCTGAGCTGGTGGCGAAACATTGCGGAGGAGAGATTGACGGTGTGATCATGCCGGTGGATCGCGATGAATCAAGCCAGGCCGATTATCTGACCTCTCCGGATGTAACCCCTTATCTCGTCGTATCTCCCGGCGCGGACATGCACTCCCTCACCGATAATGTCTGGCGTCACCATGCCCGAGATGGCTGGCTTGACCATATCAAAGGCAGCGACGAAGAAAGCCCTGATGAATTGCCGACGCATAAAGAGTGCTCAGTTCGCCGCTACGCCCTCCAGCGGATGCTCCTTCAGACACAAACCAACCATGCTAATCTTCCCTCGCAGGTGGTACGAATGCGTGATTACTGCAACCTCGACGACGAACAGCCCGGGTCTTCAGCAGAGTTTATCGTTACTATGGCGCTCGGCGGTCATGCCCAGCTGGCAGTACAGGATGTGGAATCACGCCTGGTAATGGCCCTGACGTTGTTAATTGAAAATGGTGTTCCCTCGGTCCATGTAAACGCGGGTGACACTGATCCTTCAGTTCTGCACGTCCAGGCTGCTCACGGCGGCATGGTCCTTTCAACTGACTCCCTGAATCATGAATTCGGTATTTCGCCGCCTGACAGGTATACCAACGGTCGCCCTGGCTTATTAGTTAAAGCAGCCTCCTGATTCATTAATTACAAATTTGTCCTTTTTTAATTCCATTGTTCGCTCTTTGTTTAAAGGGCGAATATATTTTTAAAAAACTTCACGCCGGGTTATTAGCCAGCAAACCGAAACTGTTAGAATTAACACATCAGATGAAAGGATGACTATCATGGCTAAATTAATTTCAACTCGTGAACTGGCAACAATTATTACTGCATTACTGGTAAAACCGGAATTATTGGGCGAGCTGGATTCTCCAGAAAAACATCGCGCACTGATGGAGGATCTGGGGCGTGTTGTGGCAGAGCATTGCGGCGGCAATGTCACGGAAATCGCATTGCCGGAAACCGATGGTACGGCAGTTGATGAAGCTTTGCTGGATGGCCAGCCTGTCCGCTATCTGGAAACAAAAGAAAGCTCCCCATATCTCATCGTACACCCTGACGACTCACTACCGTCTCTGACGCATAACGTTTGGATGCACGCTGATCCTGATGGCTGGGAAGAACATTTCGATGGCGAGGACAATCCCCTGATGGAGGAGTTGAGCCAGCAGTTCCGCCAGCAGGTGTATGCGCTTCTGACGCCGGAATCGCAGGCAACGCCTTCAGAGATTATCCGGACGTTACAGGACTGGCAACTGGGTGAAACCCAGCTGCCAGAAGAAGACTGTCAGTCCTATCAGGTGAAGGTGTTGTTAGAAGAGAAAAACATTCAGTGTGAAGTGGTGAATGAATCCGGCACGACTTGTTTCGGCCTCATTTTTGAGATCGATCGGGGTGTACCGACGCTGCACATCGACACGGGCAGTGATTCACTGCTGCATATTCACGCGGCACATGACGGCCTTGTTCTGACACCAGATGCGCCGAACCACGGATTTGAAGATGCTCCAGTAGACCGCTTTTCTTATAACAGCCCGTCCCTGTTGGTGCCAGGGGTGTAACCTGGCAAACAACACAGCGGTATTTTGGCCCCGAGTGAAATAATTCAGGACAGGAGTCAGGCAGATGGGCGATGTTGCCACACTACCACCGAAAATTAACGATGGCGTACTTCGACGCTGGAATGCTCAGCGCGGGCAACGAAATGGCCGAGGCGGAAGGTATAAGCGCCTTCCGTCACAAAGCAACCTAAGTAACTGGGTTGTAAGACGTCTGATTGAAGAAATCATAATGGAGGACCGACGAAGAGCAGCATCAGGTTGAGCAGTATGTTGATCAAGTTACCACTACTGGCGCAGGAGAAGTGGAAGGTATGACCCGCGTCCCGGTAGTTCCCACGATGGAACAGCTAATTGCAGGCCGGAAGCAGATAACTTCGGCCACTGGAAAAATGTCTCGATTAATGAGCCAGCGTCTTGCAGATGTTTACCGTGCAATGGTCGCAACTGCAAAGGGGGAGTGAGATGCGTGAATTACTTGGAAAGACAGGGGCAGAACATCAAGCCTCCGTAATGTATCAAACGTTTGGACACCTCGATGCGAAGCCAGGCGAAAAGCATAAAGGTCACTTCGTTTTTATCAACGGTCAGCACGGCGATCTGTGTGTTGTGCATAGTGAATTTTCATCCTTTGACGAAGGTCCTGGCTATTTCAGTGACCGTGCCGATTTCATCTGGGAATTGGTTAAAGACGGAGGACCCTGCTCTAAGGTCGGCATCTACCGGTTTGACGGCGAATACTCGCTTCCTAAACGCCGGAACGGGAAAAGGTTTTCGGGAAGCGTGACGTGCCTTCAATCATTCTAATTTCGTAGTGCATGAGCACCGACAGGTTATCAGTAAAACGGGGAGCGCCACAGTTCGCGTGCAACCTTCCCTATCCATCAACTCGAATGAGTACATAATAATGACGAACGCTGACGCATCTAACGTTAAGACCAGTCCAGAATTACCAACTCTCGAACGTGTCTATGCTCTGCTCAAGGACAACTATAAACCCGCAAGATTTGCTGATCGGGATGGGGAAATCTGGGGGCATGAGTATTCATGGAATCTGGCAAAATCAAGCCTGCAAGACCTGGAGAAGTACGGGAAATCGTATGTATCGAAGCATTCCGACCGGATGGGCGATGGATTCAGTTTTGGTCCTGACCTGGTCATTATTCGCTGACATGCGCACGGAAGTGAGTAAGATGGCTGGCTGCACCGGAGGACAAGAGTGATGAAGGGTAAAAATATCGTGGCTCGTGTCGTGCGGGAAGCGACCTATAAGTGGGAAACCCGCCACAAGTTAACGCCAGAACAATGCTCTGAAATTAATCAACTGATGCGTCGGCTTTCAGAACACCTTGCCTGCCCCGTTTGCAAAGCAATGTCCTTAAAGCAACTCAGGCACGCAGAATACATTTTGAAATGCGGAACGTGCGGTGAAGAGTTTCTTATCAATAAACGTAAAGAATCGGCTCACGCGAGTTAAGCGCGGTGAATGAGCACAACAGTAAGGTGACAACCATGAAAGAACTGATTTCGGTAGCTCAGGCGGCTCTGGACTATATCGATGCCTTACCCAGCGACATGGTGGCATCACTCCATACGATGCCTGGCTTTGATCGCGATTGGGCAACAGAAGTCATTGCCGATGCTATCGTCGAAAGTAACGAGTCCCGGGAACAGATACAGCAGCAGTCGCAGGCAATTCAGTTGCCCGAGACCTGTTTCTTTGATGGCCCGGGCAACACAACAGAAACGTATTTCCTGGCAGACGATGTCAGAGAGTTACTCCGGTCAGCGGGCGTCCAATTTAGCGAGTGATACGGGTAAAGTTCCCAGGCAGTCCGGTCTCACATCGGTATTACGCCAGACGCTGTCAACATTAATTCGATTCAGGGCATGACAATGGAAAACACAGTAATACCGACGGTAACAGAAAACGAGATGGAAGAGGTGATCACCCGTCACACGGCATACGGGCAGGTATCGGTAAGCCGCACGACAACGACGGGGCAGCGCTTGTATGCCTCCGACCTCATTCATAAAGAGGTGATTACGCTGACCTTCAGTGAATCAGAGCAGGTTGAGCGCGATGGAGTGATCCGTCATCGGCTGGCGGAAGGCAGACGCCGTTCCCCACTTCTGAAAGTCAGTCTGTCTCCGGCTCAGTGGGCCTCAATGATCACATCGTTCGGAATGAGTGACGGCGTGCCGTGTACCATTAACAGTTTGATTCGCGGCGACTATGAGCGCCAGCCGGAGATTGGCTATATTGAGTCGACACGCGAACGTTATGAGCGTCAGATCCGGGAAGCCTCTGAGCGCGAGATGGCGAAAGTGAATGAAAAGCTGAAAGCACTGGCTTTGCTGGTGGCAAAAGGCAAGGCAGGAAAGCGCGAGCTTGAAGAAGTATATCAGTCTCTGTCCGGCGCAATCGCCAACCTGCCGGTTAATCTGGCCTTCAGCACCCAGTTGATGCAGGAATCCATGGACAAAATCGTCTCACACGGCAAGGCCGAACTCGAAGCCTCCGCCATGGGCGTGGCCGCTCGTCTCGGTATGAAAGAAATTAGCCGCTTGGCCTCGTTGGAAGACAAGAAGTAACCGGTACGATCACCCATAAGCATACCTGCTGCACACATAAGCGGCACAAAGCTCAGTGGCCAATTCATAGCGTGTTGACATAAACCGTACACACAAATGTGCTTCGTCGTGGCGGGTGCCTGATATGCGGTTCCCGACGCGGCCCCCTTCTCTCTTTAGCGGTCCACAGGACTCCAGGTAATGCCGGTGGGCTGTATCCAGGACGTTTTCCAGTAGCCGACAGTGGTCGGCGTCATACCCCTTAAGAAGGTGTTCCAGTTCTGCCATGGCGAGTGCGGGTGGTAACCAGGTGACGCCAAGACGCAAAAATTGGAGCTGCATTTGAATTTGATGGCGATCGGGCGTGAGACCCTGCACCCGGGGAGCGCGATAGCAAATTCTCTCCAGTGGAGCGAAATGCGTGATAAACGTTTTCTCAGCAATCTCTGACATTCGACTAAATCAGCCTGTTCCGTTTCTTTCTGGCTACGTTAAGACACCATGAAAAGGCCCCGTATGACGGGGCCGGTTCTGTGGTGTTTATTGGATTTGCGGCAGCTCGATCATGAAGCGGGATTCGCCAACTTTGCCGCTGGTGGCCGGGAAGATCGGGATCAGGATGCCATCCCCTTGACCGAAGTCTATTGTGATGTCTTTCGAATCTCCGGGAATGACAGTCGCCCCATTCATACTGACCGCAAAGGCCGCATCTTTACGGACCGTCAGCGTGCCGGTCTGCACTCCTGTGATCAGCGAACCATCTTTCTTCCGGATGCTGTTGGTCCGCAGATACGCCAGTGGCTGGTTATCTGATGTCTTCAGCCCCATGCCCACAGCCAGCGTCTTGATGGTATTAAATTCAATCAGGTTGTTCGGTACGTAGCGGAACCGGCTGCTCTTTGTGGTGCTGTTTCCGGCTTCATCCATTGCTATGGCAGTCAGCACGTAGGAATCTGCATCATCTGTTGCGGGGAAGATACGCGGGTATCAATGCTGAAGGAGTAGCTGGTTGTGGCCACGACATTCGACTTATTGTCGAGGGTTTCGGATTTAAGGGCAAAAGTCCCCTCGCCCAGTACCGGCAGTGCCATGGATTTGCCGTAGTACTCACTACCATCAGCGGCAGTGATCCTGTCGGCCACTGTCACCAGGCCGGTGACACTCTGGAACATCTGCACATTATCTGATGATCGTGTCACGGTAACGCGCTCGTAGCGGTCGAGACCAGATATCAAGTTCAGCGTAATTGCGCTACCTGGGTTGAGATACGCTCTGGAGGGTTCAGCATTCACTTTCGTACCACGTGTGTCGGTGTACGAATAGTTGTACAGCTGAGCCTGGCCGCAAAGTGGGAACAGCAGTGCCGCATAGACGGCGGCGATCAACGGACCTCTGTAAAATTTCATTTATGTTCTCCTGGTTGGCCAGGAAATTTTACCCGAAACGTTTTCATCACCCGGGTGATAAGAGGTGTAATTATTCAGTAAAACAACGCCCGTTTGTGCGCCTTTTGCCAGGCCAGCGAAAGTGACAATATCCGCTGATTAACGGCCCAGAAATACTCTGCTTAACGAAAAAGTGCCGGAGGTGAATCGTTTAAAATAACGACAAAACAATAGGGGAATACTGAATGAAATATCAGACTATAACTTTGGCTATGGTTTTGCTCGGCGTCTCAGTTCCGGTAACAGCTCAGATTTATGAATCCAGCTTTACAGATACCAATGGCATTGAAGTACACGCGCCTTCAACCCGGATGCTACTCAATCCGGCTTCTACCGTAACGCTGACGCTTATTTCTGGATTGGATCGCTTTGTAAACGTTAAAGTGACCCGGGAAACCGGGGCGCAGTTGTACAATACCACCACTACCCGTACCGGTGTGGCTGATCGGCTAAAAGCAGCCGACGGCAGTGAATTTTACGGGAAGAAAGTAACTTTACCCGCTCTCGGGGAAGGAAAACTGATCGTCCAGGTCAACATTTTGGATCTGAATCAGTCAGTGGTAGCTACGTATAACTACAACTGGACAATAGACACCACACCTCCGGCTGCAAATGCCCTTACAGCAACCACATCACTGGGCACTGGAACTGGAGCGGTATTTAAATTAGGTCTTGAAGCTGTGGCGCAATACAGCTTTTTATCAACGGGCATCGCTGATGCGGTTGGAATAGATAAAGGCATATTTGAAATCTATCGCGCTAATGGAACCCTTTTCAGCTCAACGCCAATGAAATACAACGTCGGTGACAAGACGATGTACCTGCCCTACACCTTCGCAAGTGTGAAGCAACCGGGCATCCCTGATAGCAACCTTGACGAAGAATTTCAGGCAAAAGCCAAAATTTACGACACCGCCGGGAATATCCGCACGTTACCGACCCAAAAATTTCGGTTTGATAATACAATTGGTGAGATATCCCTTTTCGCTGTTCATGATCCAAATGATGCAACCAGCGTCGTTCCCGGCGTGAAAAACTACCCGGCCTATAAAGCCGGTATGGTGGTTAACGAAAACCCTATCAGGCTGGTGTATAAAATCCCGAGATCTAACTACCGGGCATATGCAGAGGGTGGACTGGAATTTATTAACCTTTATTCGGCTGCAAAAGAAATCGCTTCTGATGCCACCTACAGCTATGTCGAAATGACGCTGCCATTTGGTGCCTTCAATGGGGATATGGCTCGTATGGCCAACTTTGGACAGTGGGCAGGATACTTCCCGACCTACACGATGACGCTCAACCCGAACGCAAACAAGACGCCTGCTTTTACTGGCACCTGGGAGGATTTTCAGGATAGCAATGGCACCTGGTATAAGTCGAAGGACTTCGAGACAGTTCTGTCTTCCAGATTGCCGATTAAAATCGTCCGGGCAAGATTTAATGTAGAAGCCAGACCGTTTGAGCAGGAAGTTGGGGGACGCCTAACCTGCCGCATTCCGGTTGGCCAGACAAGTTGCGAAGCTCCTGAGAATTTTGATATGGCGGTAGGGACTCAGGGTTATAACCGTACACTTTATTATGTACGCAGTGTCGCGAACCCTATTCTTCGTTCCGAGCAGTGGGTTATGACACGCTGGAACAATCAAATCGTCCCAGAAATTGGTGAGATCACCTACAGCCCGACATCTAAGATACTGACTGTTGAAGCTCATCTCAACAGAGATAATGATTGGTTCGACGGATTCAGACTCCTCGGATTCTATCTTACCGATAAGAACTCCAAACAGCGCATGACGCCTGTGGGAGTCGAAAAGTCCAGAAACGCGGGTAACTACACGATTGAGTATGACCTTTCCCGGCAGTCTGAAGGGCAATACAACGTTGAAGTGAATATTCAGGATCGTTTCGGTAACCAGACAAACAAAACCTATGGCGTGATAGCTCTCGATGCCACACCCCCAACGGTTGCTATTACCTTCGAAGGGAAGCCGGTAAAGGATGACACCGTCGTCTATGGTCTGGAAAATCTGCGCATTGCACTGAGCGATAACCTGACCACACCTCGCATTACTCGTCTCCAGCTAACTGGCGGACCGACATCAGACAATGTTGAACTCAGTTGGTCACCTGCTGGTAAAGACATATACTCGCCGGAATATCCGCGCATATTCCCGAATTTCGAGCCCTCTGAAAACTATGCTCTCAGTGTGACAGTGTCGGACAGCCAGTCCAACACAAAAACTTACACACAGAAGTTCAGTTATCTCCCGAATAACTTGGTACAGCTGCATAACCTTCGAACCCTTGCAGTAAAGTCGGCGCTCAAAACCTCTGATAACGTGCCACTTGCCTATCTGTCTACAAACATGCTCCGCAAGACTAACGGTGAAATAGCCAAAGGCTTACAGAACGCGACCCTCTCAGTACGTAAGGATGCCAACTTCGGGATAGTGTTTAATGGAGCGGAGGCAGCTCCTGGGGAGTCTGTAAATGTTAATATCGACATGGGTATGGGTGATAATCTTCTCATGCCGGTTTATCCATCAGAGAACGGCAAGACCGGAGCCGCTGAGTTTATGATCCAAATTGATGAGCTGAAGTAACCATAAAAAGCCGTCAGTCACTCTGGCGGCTTTTTTTCGTGACGCCATTTCCTGCATTTTCTCCGCTCTCTCTCCTCATAACTCTGTAGCCGCTTGCGTCAAAAAAGTAACTTTTTCTACAAGGGAAGAAGTGTGCTAGTGCGGTTCTTAGAACGGATCGGAATTTACTCACATTTCGATCGTAATGCTTCATGACGTCTCTGTGCATAGTTATCAACAGGATAGAATAATAATAAAGATCAATATAGGATCAATAGCAGATCAAAAAGGAATAACGATCCTCGCAGGCCAGTAATATCGGGGCTCTCAGCGGATCGCCATCCACTGTACAGGGGGCGAAATACACTATGTCGGGTAATCCATCCACTATACAGGGTGCATAATCCACTATACCGGGTGGATTCGATACACTATACCGGGTAGGATGTAGATCTTATGCACAAAACGGATCTTTCTATATGTCTAGTAATAACAACAAGTTATCTCTTGTCATTGAAGAGTCCCTAAAAGATTCCGGGGAAGTTATCCAACTGCTTCCCACGCTAAGACAGACCATTCAGCCGAAAGTTTTACTCCGTCTGGGTGTGTTTGTGCCAACACTGAAATCCACGGATAAGGGTGGCCGGAAGAGTCACCGCATCGATGCCACCGAACCCCTTTCGAGACTATCCATTGTCGAGGGTGAAGGCTACAGCCAGATCCAAATTTATGGCCCGCGCCTCGACATGGACTCTGACTTCAAATCATGGTGTGGGATCGTTTATGCATTGTCTAACCGTCCGCTCGACTCGGAAGGTCAGCTGGAGCTGAATTTCCCGGAGTTTGCTAAGTTCTGCGGTTTTGACACTAAGCGCATTGATAGGCAATTGAAAGAGCGTTTTGATGCTTCATTGACGCGTATTGCCCGAACCAGTATCTCGTTCATTAAGAAAATACCCGGTACAGACGATCAGATAACGATAAACATGCACCTCGTGGAATCCACGTACTACGACAGTTCCACCGGGAAAATCGTCATCAAGCCAAATTCGAAGCTCAATACGCTGTATCGCGTCGACGGTAAAACCCGACTCTACCTGAAGACGTTGCAGAAACTGGCCCGTAAGGAGTCCGCACAGGCCCTGTATCTGTATCTGGCTGAGTTACCGAGCACCTTTTACCGTATCGGATTTGACCGGCTGCGTGAACGCCTGCAACTGTCCTCACATCTTGGCAACCAGAATGCCACAGTTAAAAAGGCGCTGGGCCAGCTTAAAGAGATCGGTTTTCTGGAATACTCCATAGACAAAGAAAACGGCGATTATGTACTGAATATTCTGAAAAGAAACATGAAGCCATGATAGATGCCGGATAATGCAGCTGCCTGCCGCGTGGGTGGCTGCATTACCCGGAATAGTGGATATTCTTCTCCTTTCCGCTCTGTTTTTACCCGGTACAGTGGATCTCCACTACACCGGGTAATGTCAGCCCTAAAACTCCGATGCAGCCCTTTCTCTTCAGCCTTACCCTGACGATTCTGTGTGTTTTTCAACCAAAATGTGAACTATACCCGGTACAGTGGAGCCACGAAAATGTGATCCATACCCGGTATAGTGGATAAGGCCCCTTGCGAACCAGGCACCGGAAATGTGGCGGCACTGGTTGGCAAGTTTTACCCGGTATAGTGGAGCCCGTTACTGCCTCCGCCCCGGATGGCGTGATGTCACGGGAAGGAAGATATACCCGATAAAGTGGTTCGTGAAGGGTGAACGGCCCTGATAGCACGATGAGGCTGAAGTGGAAACTGTACCCGGTATAGTGGAGCCACTAAGATTGCGTACCCGGTGGCTGAGAGGGGAATCTTTTCCCGCCACAGTGGAGTAGCTGATATCGTCGAAAATGTCTTAACCACAATACGGCCATTCTGTTGCTGCACTAAAGAAATGCATCATCGAGTCTCAGGTGTTTTAAGTTGGTAAACCCCCTTCCACCAGGTGTCGAAAGAGACGCTATCATCGCAGCGCATAAACATGCCGTTATGCCTTGCGACAACGCTGAGAGAACCTTTATTTTTACCGCAGGTCTTCTCAAAAGACTCTGTAGCTTTAATAAAAGTTTCACCATCCGTGATGGTCGGGGAATCCAGTTCCTTCGCCAGCCATGACGGATAGCTGTCAGCATTAACCCATACAAGGCGTTCCACAACTGAAAAGAGTACGCCGACAAGGCCAACCGCCCAGAGCGTAATAACCAGTAAACGTAAAATTCGCAGGACTATGAATTTTGAATGCTGTAAAGGCGAGACAAGAAATGGCAACGATATCATGACTGTGAGCATGACTGATGACGCCAGCAACGTGTATAACAATGCCCATGATTTCACATAGGCCGAAAACGCGATCATCAAGCCAATAAGAACAAAGAGCGGTGCAGCGCTTTTCAGACTACCCATGTTTATTTTCATTATTTTGATGCTCCATTTTGTACGAGTTTAGAGATACTACGTTTAAAATCATCTACGGCCTCAAAAAAGGTTCGTGGATGACGTTATTGGTTTTTTATATTGTACCATTGGTGAGCGTTTACCTTTTTACCCTTTAATTAAGGCACCAGGATTCGCCCCTGAAAAAGCGAATTCCATGAGGTTAATGTATGTCACACAATATTTTTATAGCTGAGTTTGATGATGGACTTCGGATGTACGGTATCAATGACGGTACAGCCTGCCATATGCATGCTTTTTTGTTTCAGACCCAGGCGCAAGTAGAACACTGGCTGGGAAGCGGTGATCGTGATACCCGCAAGTTACCTGTAATGCCAGAAAACGCCTCATTGACGGAGGAAAACGTCACTATCGGCCCTGACGAAACATGGGCTTTTCGCTCCCGAGCTTCACGCACCGCACAATGGATCACCGGCCCCCTTGAACATGACAGTGAGTCATGGGAAGACCAGTCTGTATATGGCCACAGCACGTGAACTTCACGCCTCCAGTCCTGCTGACCGACATAGGCAGGACAGGGGTTTACAGTACCCGGTACAGTGTATCGCCTTGCTGAACCCGTGTTTGCTGCTGCTGGCCCAGCGGACGGATGCTGGGAAAGTCAAAGATGATCAGTTTTAGATCCGCGTTCGCGGGGATAATTATTCCTACTGGAATGTTAGCTACAGCGTTAGAATCCATTTTGTTGCCTCACCTTACAAGGGCGATTAACCGTCTTAATGGCAGCATTCGCCCGATCAGGCCGCAGGGGTAACAACTTGTGGTCTTTTTCGTACACAAGGAGTGTTTATGCCTTACATCCCCGAAACACTGGAAGGAACGTTTTTCCGCAAGACTATTGAAACATCACCGGAAGGTGAAAGCCTGTACTGGTTTCGCCGTGCAGATGGCATAGAATTCGCCGTCATTGAGTCGGCTCGCTACCCAGGCAATGATGCCGTGGTAATTTGCGGGGACGGGCGCCCAACAGGCAACACGATTTCAGAATCGCTTTTTGTCATTACTGATGACATGCGGGCGCTTCCCCGTGGCGTGTATGAACAGGAGGCGCATGATGCCTAACCAGATCCCGAACAACCCTACACTTCCGAAGAATTTCGACATTACGCCTAACGAGAAGCGCAGCAAGGCCCAGCTCGATGCCTGGTGGGATCATCCTTACTGCGTCACCCATAACGAGAAATTTCACGTGTACTGTCTGAACGGCGGGGCGTGGGATAGGCCGACATGGCTGGCTCAGGCTGACACGTATGATGAGGCCTGTGAACTGGCAGAACGGAAACAAGCTGAGTGGGTGGCACGCCGGGAACAGCCTATTTACTATATGACCTTTGAGCCGCCTTTTCAGATGGTGCGACAGCCGCAACGCCCTGATCATGATGCTGTAGTAGTTGTGTCGTTCGAAACGAAGGAAGAACTGGACGCCTGGAGCGCAGCGCAGCAATAAAAAATGTCCGCAGTCAAGCGATTGTTGAAATCAGCCTGATGGCCGGAAGTCTATATGGGGTGCGGGTTTGGCTCTACTTCGGGCCGCCTTGCGGGGCTGTGGCGTTGTGGGCTGGGAGCCACATAGGAGCTTCGCGGTAGAAAGCCCGAGCGTGCTGCATCGGGGGCGGTTGCCTGCAGGCGGTAGCCGCGTTTGGTCTTCATAGCCCAATCGGTCGCCGTCCTCCAGAATGAAGAACGCGCAGCCTTGGGCTGCGCGTTTGAGGGATGGCCGCCAGCGGAAACCGGCATCATCAGCTTGGCTTCGGCGGCGCGGCCTTGCCCGCGCCTCCCTTCCTGAATCCCCGATCTCCGACCATGAAGGCTTCTAGCATGTGCGGAATTAGCACCGTGGCATCGACCGCCTCGCCGTAGGTCTGCGCGTGCAGCGTAGCGTAGCGGTCGAGGTCGGCTTTCAGGCTGGCCGGGCAAGCAAAAGTCAGCTTCGTGGATTCCGTTTTCGGCAGCGGCCCGAGCCGTAGCTTGCGCGTCGTCATCGCGAAGTCCCCCTGTTGAAGAAAAGTGGCTGGTACGGCCGCAGCACCAGATCGCGGTTGACGATGATGCGAACCGGCAAGCCGGGGCGCTCCGTCAAGGTGGGCTGGATGTTGAGGTTGCGCCGGGTCATCTCCTGACCGACCTGATTGATGCTGTCCTGGGCGCTATCGCGGCCGGCGATGATGACGCGATCACCGTCCTGCCGGTTCTCCGGCGCAGCCAGTTCGGCACCGATGCCCAGTAGCGTCGTCAGTGCCGCACCGGCAAAGACGCGATCCCAATGCCAATCCACATCATCTTCCAAGCCGGCGTAGCCGGCCGGATCGGTGCCGGCCAAGTTGTCGAGCTTGAGCGAAGACGTGTCGGGCAGGATGATCCGGTTCCACACCACTTGCACGCGGCTCTGCCCGTAGCTGACCTGGCTGTTGTATTTGCCCAGGATGCGTGACCCCTGCGGGATCAGCAGGAACTTGCCGGTAGCCGTGTCATAGACCGGCTCCGTCACTGTGGCGATCACATCGCCCGGCAAGTCCGACTTGATGCCCGTCACCAGCGCCCCGGCGACCACCGTTCCGGCCATGACCTGATACGGCGACGCCGGCAGCGTCAGGTTGCCGGAATCACGGGCTTCCGTGGTTCCGGCTTTCTGGAATGCCTCTTTCTGGTCTTGCCGGTTCTGCACGGCGGTCGGGTCGGCGGGCTGGGCCGCCGTCGACGCAGGCCCGGCCGCCAGCGGGTCGAAGGCCGCATTGGCGGTGAAGCCCGGCGCAGCGGCTACCTGTGTCTGCGCCACCGGCGCGGCCTTCTGCGAACCAGAGCGGAAGAACACCGCCGATGCCGCTGCTGCTTCGGCTTCCTTGCGCAACGCGTCGTTGGGGTCGTTGCCGGGGGCCGCGTAGGCGGCCGTCACCGGCTGCTGCGACTTCACAATGGCCGGGCCAAGATCGCCTGGCAGCGGCGGCCCCAACTCCGGCACGGATGCCGCCAAGGGGGGCGGCAGCTTCGAGTAGTCCGCCGGCAGCGCGTCCAACCCTTCGGACTTCGAGACGCGATCGACGTTGTAAAGCTCGGTCTGCTCGCCTGCACCGCGCCGCTGCGGTTGCAGCGACCACATCAGCGCGCCGAGCACAGCGACCGAGAGACCGCCGACGAGGATGGCCAGCGTGCGCCGGTTCAGGCGCGTGACCGGGCGCGGTTGGGCGCGCAGCGCAACTGCCTCGGGTGCCACCTTGCCCGCATGCGGCGTGGCGAGGTCGGGAGTGTCGTCCTGGCTCATGGTCAGTTCCTCCGCGCCAAGCCATCCGTGCGTTCGATACGCACCACGTCACCCTTGTCGCCGCCCAGGCGCAGTTCGGCCGCGCCGAACAGCCGATCCACGATGTAGTAAGGCGAGCGAAAACGGTAATTCACCAGTTGTCCGTCGCCCTGCGCGCCGATGACGAACAGCGGTGGCAGCTCGCCTTGGGCGATTCCCGGCGGGAACTGGATATAGACCTTCTCGCCATCGTCGAAGGCGCGCAGCGGCTTCCACGGCGGATTGCTGCCTGAGACGGAATATCGGAAGCGGATCTTCTCCAGCGACAGTCCGGTATCGACCGGTGCGGCGGCGCTAGCCGCCTGCGACTGGCGCTGCAAGGCCAACATCCGGTCTTTTGGGTAGTCCCAGGACACCGACGCCATCCATGCCTTTTCCGTCGAGGTCAGTTCCAGCAGGTATGTTCTGCGACTGGTGGTGATGACCAAATTCGTCTTGAGGCCTGAGCGGATGGGCTTGACCAGCACATTGATGCGCATCGCGTCGCCGCTGCCGCTGGACGTGTCACCGACGATCCAGCGCACGGTATCGCCGGCTGCGACCGTCACTAGTTCCTCGCCCGGCTGCAAGGAAACCACGGTCACGCGTCCCGGCGCGGCATAGACTTGGTAGAGCGCACCATCGGTGAAGGGCCACACCTGAATCGCATTGACGTAGCCCTCGCGCGTGGGCGCGATGCGCGCCTCGGCATTGGCACGGGAAACGCGCACCTTCTCATCGGCCGGCTCCGGCTTAGCCGGGGCCGCGTCCAACTCGTGCAGCGGCTTCAACTGCGCTGGCAGCGCCAGCGGCTCGGGCATGGCGACGACTTCCACTGGAGCAGGCGGCTCCGGCAGCGGCTGTGCCTGCACCGGCTCATCGAGCGAAATGGACGGAGGCGGCTTGCCCTGCGAAGCGCAGCCCGACAGGGCCACCACGGTCAGCGCGAAAGCGTATAAGCGGAAAGACAGGTTCATGGCTTGGCTCCTTCAGAAGAATCCAGTTCGCGGCTCCACGACAGGCCGTTGACGTAGATACCCAGCGGGTTCTTGCGCAGGCGCTGTTCGGTGCGCGGGGTTTGCAGGACGGTGGAAAGCACCGCGTTCCATCGCTCGGTCCCGGCGGGGGCACCGTTGATGAACCGTTGCTCCGTCCAACGGACGTTGAACGAGGCATCGCTGGCGCGTACCACGCTGGTGATCTGCACCGTCACCGACTCGCGGCCAACACGGGCGAAAGGATCGTTCTTGCTGGCGTAGTCGTTGAGCACCGCCGCGCCTTTGTCGGTGGTGTAGTCGTAGGCGTCCAGCCAGTTTTGCCGCACCACGATGGGATCGATAGACAGCGAGCGCACCAGCGTCACGAAGCGCGCCAGGTGGTGCGCGATCTGCGCATCGGCGGGCCGGTACGGCGTGGCGGCTTCGCCGACGGCGCGCACCTGCCCCGACTGATCGACCTCGATGACGTAAGGGGTGACGATGGACTGCGCCGAGCGCCACACCAGGCCACCGGCCATCAGCAGCGCAAGCGTGAGGCAGCCGAAGGCCATAAAACGCCAGTTCTTGGCCTGGACGCGGGCCGAGCCGATGCGCTCGTCCCACACCTGCGCGGCGGATTGGTACGGGGTGGCAGGCTGCGGCGTGTCGGCATAGCGCACCTGCGGGCGTTTGAATCGCATAGGGTTCTCCTTGGTGGTCAGGTATCGGGTCACGCATCGGGGCGCAGGCTTGGGCCTTGCCCTGAGCCGCCGCCGTCGCCACTGCGCAGCGTGTGGGCTGCGGTGGTTGCGGCATGGGTGATCTGCTGGCGGCGGTGCATCCGCTTTGCCCAGGCGGGTTGCTCTTGCTTCGGCGCGCTGGCTGCGCCTTCGCCTGCGGCGGCCTGGCCGGAACCGGCAGCGCCGACATCCGCACCGTTCCATCCTGCCCGGAAGGAGTCGGCCACCTTCTGACCGGCAGCGGAAGCGCCCGATGCAGCTCGGCGGCCTGCCGCTTGCGCGCCGGTCTTGGCGACATTGCCGAGGCCCGCAGCCGCGCCTTTAGCCCCGCCGCCCGCAGCGGCGGAACCGGCCTGGAATGCGGACTTGGCGCTGCTGGCCGCCGACGTGGCGGCGCGTGCGCCGCTCCCGGCCAGCTTTGCGGCGGCCGGGGCCATGCGTGCGCCCGCCATGACGGCACCGCCCACGCCGGTCGCGGCGGCACCGATGGCAACACCCGTGCCTACCGCGCCGACGGCAGCGCCCGCCATCGCACCCGCGCCGAGCTGCGGCGCACCGGACACAAGGCCCGTGGCGATGCCGGGGCCGAAGATGCCCAGCGCCAGCAAGGCAAGCGAAGCCAGCATCACGACAAGCGCATGGTCGATGGAAGGCTCGTCGGGATGAACCTGGAACTCCGCGAACAGGCCCGAGCCGATGCCGACGATTACCGCCAGCACCAAGACCTTGATGCCTGACGAAACCACATTGCCGAGCACCTTTTCCGCGAGGAACGAGGTTTTGTTCCAGAGCGCAAACGGGATCAAGACGAAGCCGGCAAGCGTGGTCAGCTTGAACTCGATCAACGTGATGAAAAGCTGAACCGCGAGCACGAAGAAACAGAGGATCACCACCAGCCAAGCGATGAACAGCACCACGATGGGGTCGAGGTTCACGAACACTTCGGGGAAGCCGGCCATGTCACCGATCTGGTCGAGGATCGGCGCAGCGGCGTCGATGCCGGTCTTGGCAAGCCGACCCGGCTGCAAGAAGTTCTCCATCGTTATGGCCGAGCCAGTGGCGGTGATGCCTAGCCCGGCGAACGAGCGGAACACGATGCTCGACAGCCAATTGAAGTTACCGATGATGTAGGCGAAGGCACCGACGTAAAGCACCTTGCGCAGCAGCTTGGCGATCACGTCCTCGCCCTGGCCGGTCGCATGGCTCATGGCCCAATACAGACCGGCAATGGTCATGTCGATGACAATGAGAGTGGCCGTCAGGAACGCGACTTCGCCTTGCAGCAGACCGAAACCGGAGTCGATGTAGCGCGAGAAGGTATCGAGGAATCTGTCGATGATCGTTACGTCGTTCATGGCGTGTCCTCCGCAGCGGCGAGCGACGCATCACCTTCCGGCGCGTCGTCGGTTGGCGTGTCGAAACTCGCCGGAATCGGCGGCAGTTCTGCCAGCGTCCGGTATTCGTCCGGCCCAGTCTGGCCGGTGAAGAAGCGCCGCCGGAAGGCTTCGGCAGCGGCGCGACAGGTGTCTTCGCCTGCGGTTTGCCGGTCGGCTGCGCATTGGGCGCGCAGCGCCTTGAGCCGCACGGGATCGGCGGCCAAGGTGGCGGTCAGGTCTTCAGCCGGCTGCTGGCCGCATGCGGTCAGCAGCACGGCCAGCAGGACAGGAACGCATCGCATGGCCGCCTCCCGTCAGTTGTTGTAGAAGTTGACGGACTGCGGTGTGTACGGCGTGCCGGTGCCCAGGAAGCGCCGCCGCACTTCGCGGGCGCGCTCGGTGGCCGCTGCCTGCCGCGCCAGCTCCAGCGAGGCCGCCCTGTCTTGTGTGATCTGGAGCTGCTGGGCCTGGATGGACTGCTTGGCCTGCAAGGCGAGAAGCTGGTTCGTTGCCTGCATCGCTTGCAGCGCACCCGTGGCCGATTGGCTTTGGCTCACGAGGTCGGCCAGCGCGCTTTCGTCTTGCGTCAGGTTCTGCGACACCTGCGCCTGCATCCGCATCGCGGTGTGCAGGCCGTCGAGCGTGTTCTTCCAGCGTTCGCGTGCGTCCTGTGCCATGCGGTCGCCGCTGATGGTGGCGGCGTACTGCTCCGGGTACAGGCGCGAGAACGTGGCATCCATGCTCTGCACGTCGTAGGCCAGCCCTTGCGCCTCGGCAATCAGGCGTTCAGTCGTGGCGAGCGTCGAGCGCAGCCGGTTGACGATGTTGAAGTCGAGATTCGCCAGGTTGCGCGCCTGGTTCATCAACATCTGCGCTTCGTTCTGGAGCTGGTTGATCTGGTTGTTGATCTGCTCCAGCGTGCGGATGGCAGTCAGCGTGTTCTGCACCAAGTTGACGGGATCAACGAAAGTGAGCGCCGCCGCTGGCTGAGCGAGCATCAGCGAGCCGGCCAGCGCGGCGGCGAGCGAAACGGAAAGTACACGGGTCTTCATGGCGAAATCTCCAGGGGTTGAGTAGCGAGGAAAGAAGCCGCCGACGGCGAGGACGGCAGCAGGTCGGCGGCCCAATCGAGGCCGCGATGGCGTAGCCACGCACCGGCGAAGCCGGGAGCGCCGGCCTGCGTCAGCACTCGGTCAATGTCGCGTTGGTCTTGCGGTGTGGATGCGCCCGAGAAGGCGAGCGCGGCTGGCCCCAGGTCGAGGTCGAACAGACGATTGCCCAGGCGCGATTGGTAGTAGTAGTCGCGCTTGGGCTGCGCGGTGGCGACGATTTCGATTTGCCGACTGTTGAGGCCAAAGCCCTCGTAGACCGTGCGAATCTGCGGCTCGGTCGCCTGCGGGTTGGGCAAGAAAATCCGGCTCGCGCAGCTTTCGATGATCGCGGGCGCGATGGTCGAATCCTTGATGTCGGCAAGCGACTGCGTGGCGAAGATCACCGACACGTTTTTCTTGCGCAGAGTTTTCAACCATTGCCGGATGCGTGCCGCGAAGGACGGTTCATCAAGGAATAGCCAGGCTTCATCGAGAATCAGCAGCGTGGGAGCACCGTCGAAACGTGCATCGAAGCGGGCGAACAAGTAGCGCAGCACCGCTTGCACGGCGGCGGGGCTGTGCATTAGCTCTTCCATCTCAAAGCCCTGCACGTCGCCGCTGCCGAGCCGGTCGCGGTCGGCATCCAGTAGCTTGCCGTGCGCGCCGCCCAGCACATACGGCGACAATGCCTGCCGCAGCGCGTTCGATTGCAGCAGCACCGAAAGCCCGGTCATCGTGCGCTGCTCCACCGGCGCACCAGCGAGGCTGCCGAGCGCCGACCAAATGGCGGCTTTCTCGTCGGGGCCGACGGTCACGCCTTCATGCAGCAGGCGGCCTTCGATCCACTCGGCGGCCCAGGTGCGATAGCCTTCGCTGTCGATACGGGCCAAGGGCTGAAAGGCAATGGCGCCGTCCGCGCCGAGGTCGTAGTGTTCGCCGCCCAGGCCCAGCACCGTCGCCCGCATGGATCGCCCCATGTCGAAGGCGAAGATGCGCGAGCCGCCATAGCGGCGGAACTGCAAGGCGAGCATCGCCAGCAGGACAGATTTTCCCATGCCCGTCGGCCCCGCGACCAGCGTATGCCCCACGTCGCCGATGTGCGTCACCAGCCGGAACGGCGTCGCGCCATCCGTGCGCGTGACGATCAGCGGCGGGCCGTCGAGATGGGCGTTTTTCTCCGGCCCAGCCCACACGGCGGACACCGGCATCATGTGCGCCAGATTCAGCGTCGAGACGATGGGCTGGCGCACGTTGGCATAGGCATTGCCTGGTATGGACGACAGCCACGCATCGACTGCATTTAAGGTTTCGGGGATGGTGACGAAGCCACGTCCTTGGATGACACGTTCCACCATGCGCAGCTTTTCGTCGGCTACGGCAGGGTCGTCATCGAACACCGTCACCGTGGCGGTGAGGTAGCCGAAGGCGACTTGATCGCTGCCAAGCTCTTGCAAGGCGGCATCCGCGTCGGCCGCCTTGTTGCTGGCATCCGTGTCCACCAGCGGCGATTCCTGCTGGAAGATGGTTTCGCGCAGTAGCGCAATGACATTCTTCCGTTTCGCAAACCACTGGCGACGCAGGCGGCCCAGCTCCTTTTCCGCCTCGGCTTTATCGAGGCAGAGAAACCGGGTACTCCAGCGATAGGCAAAGCCCAGGCGATTGAGGTCGTCCAGCAGGCCCGGCCAGGTCGAGGTCGGAAAGCCCCGCACCGACACCACGCGCAGATGCTGGTCACCCAGCATGGGCGCAAGGCCGCCGACTAGGGCGGAATCGGCCAGCAGTGCGTCGAGGTGGAAAGGCACCTCGGGCACGGCCAGCCGGTAGCGCCGCGTGGACACCGTGGCGTGAAGATAAGTCAGCGTCGCGGCATCGTCCAACCAGACGATTTCTGGCATCACGCCATCGAGCAGGTCGAAAACCCGATCCGTTTCTGCCAGGAAGGCGTCAAGCCGACCGCGCCAGTCCACACCATCGCCCGGCGCGTGCTCGTAGAGCAGCTTGGCTGCACGAGCGCGGGATTCCTCCGGCGGCAGATAGGCTAGCGTCAGGTGATAGCTGCTTTCGTAGTGGTTCCCCGATTCCTCAAAGGCAGCGCGGCGTTCTTCGTCCACCAGCCAGGACAGCGGTTCGGGAAAGTCGGAATGCGGATAGTCCGCGGCCGACTGGCGCTCGGCTTCCACGAACAGCGCCCAGCCCGAACCCAGCCGGCGCAACGCGTTGTTTAGCCGTGCCGTCGTGGCGATCAATTCGCCCTGCGTGGCGCTGTCCAGATCAGGCCCGCGAAAGCGCGCCGTGCGCTGAAACGAGCCATCCTTGTTCAGCACCACGCCCGGCGCGATCAGCCCAGCCCAGGGAAGCCAGTCGGCCAGCAAGGCGGGCCGCTGGCGGTATTCGGCAAGGTTAAGCATGGCGGCGTCTCCTACACGTCCAGCAGCGGCTTGTGCTTGATGTGCCGGGCGAAGACCTGCATGAACTGCGGATCGACCCTCGCGCCCCACACGGCCAGCGAGTGACCGACGATCCAGAGCACTACGCCAGGAATCCAGAGTTGCAGGCCCAGCCCGACGGCAGCGGCTAGCGTGCCGTTGGCAATCGCCACCGTGCGCGGTGCGCCGCCCATCAAGAGCGGCTCGGTCAGCGAGCGATGTAGCGGCACCTCGAAGCCGGCCGCGAAGCTATCCGGGCCACTCATACGACAGCCCCGCCGGAGAAGCTGAAGAACGACAGGAAGAACGAGGACGCGGCGAACGCGATGCTCAAACCGAACACGATCTGGATCAGCTTGCGAAAGCCGCCCGACGTGTCGCCGAAGGCGAGCGCGAGGCCCGTGGCGATGATGATGATGACCGCGACGATGCGTGCCACCGGCCCCTGAATCGACTCCAGAATGGATTGCAGCGGGCCTTCCCACGGCATCGAGGAGCCGGATGCCTTCGCCGTGCCCGCCGTCATCAGCATGACTGCGGCCAGCAGCAGGCCGTGGTGCGCGGGGCCGGCCAGCCGCCGCAGGCGTGCGATGGTTGAAACCGGATTTACGGAATTACGGAAAGCGTGAACGTGCATCTGCGTCATGGCAGTTCTCCAGGTAGGTCAAGGGACGAGGAAGGCGCAGCGGCATCGGCTGCGAGAGGAACCGGCATCAGCTCGGGAAACGGTGTTTCCAGCGCGTCCGCCAGGCGATAGCCGGTGCCGTCGAAACCGACGACACGGGCGATGCTTTCGACGCGGCGCTTGCGGCCACGCCCGGCGATGTGGATCACGACGTTGACCGCCTCGGCGATCAGCGCACGCGGTGGGTTCACCGCCACTTCAAGAATCAACTGTTCGAGGCGCAGCAGCGCGCCCAGCGCGGAACCGGCGTGGATGGTGGCGATGCCGCCGGGGTGGCCGGTGCCCCACACCTTAACCAAGTCCAGGGCTTCGCCGCCGCGTACCTCGCCGACGATCACGCGGTCGGGGCGCAGGCGCATCGTGGCCCGCACCAGCTCGGTCATAGACACGACGCCAGCGCGGGTGCGCAGCGGCACATGGTCGCGGGCTGCGCATTGCAGCTCGATGGTGTCTTCGAGCACAAGCACGCGGTCGCCCGTGGCGGCGATCTCCGCAAGCAAGGCATTGGCGAGTGTGGTTTTGCCGCTGCTCGTCGCCCCGGCGATCAGGATGTTCTGGCGCTCACGCACGGCGCGGCGCAGGAACTCGGCCTGGCCTGTGGTCAAGATGCCGTCGGCCACATAGCGATCCAGCCCGATGATGCTCACGGCGCGCTTGCGCAGCGCGAAGGCTGGGCCGGGCGCTGCGGGCGGCAAGATGCCCTCGAACCGCTCGCCGGTTTCGGGCAGCTCGGCGGTCAGCAGCGGCCGCCCGCGATGCACCTCTGCGCCGACGTGCGCAGCCACCAGCCGGATGATGCGTTCGCCATCGTCTTGGGACAGCTCCACGCCCAGCGGCATGCGGCCCGATGACAACCGATCCACCCATAGGGTGCGGTCGGGGTTGAGCATGATTTCCACCACGTCGGGGTCGGCCAGCGCAGCGGCGATGACTGGCCCCATTGCCGTGCGCAGCATCTGGATACGGCGATCCAGAGAGGTTGCGGCGGATGAGAGTTCGGGCGGGGTTTGCGGAATGGCGCTCATGAGGCACGCTCCTGCGCTTCAGCCAGTGCCTCCGCGTCATCCATTCGCGCCGGGTCTGGGTGCAGTTCTTCCACAACGTCGCGCACCAGGCTGCGGCCACGCAGCAGGTGGCGGCCGAGCCGCTCCACGAATTGCTCGAAACGCGCTTTGCCTTGGGCGCGAGCTGCGTCCTGATGGGCTTCGGGAATCGGGGTGCTGACGGTCAGGAAGTAGCGGATGAACAGCGCCAGTGTTTCGATCTGGATGTTCTGGTCGCGCTCCATGCGCTCGGCCTGCCGCGACAGGCGATCGAGCCGCTTGGCGATGGCCGCCTCGCGCTGGTCGCCAGCATCGGGCGATAGCCACGACGCGAGCGCCGCCGCGACAATGGACGACTTGGACACGCCTTTCTTGGCGGCCAGTTCTTCGAGACGCTTGGCGTGCTCGGGCTGAATGAACAGATTGAGGCGGTATTGGCTCATAAGTCGATTCCGTCGTTGGGGTCGAGGGAAGCCAGCCGGGCCGTGCGCTGCATGGCCGGGTCGAGCTGGCCGGGAAGCGGCAGCGGCAGGTCGTCGTCGTCATCGAGCAGAGTCAGGTCATGGCCGGCGAGCAGCGGTTCGGGGCTGTATTCGCTGACTTCGGATAGCTCCGGCTGTCGGCGTGGGCCGCCGTCATCGGCGGTGCCTGTGCCATCGCCGGACAGGCCCGCAGCCCGGACCGTTGACACGGCTGGGATCGATAGGCCGCTCCAGTCGTCGGGCCGGGCCGGTGGCGCGTCCGCGTATTGCCCGGCCGCGAGCACAGGCGGCGGTAAAACGCGGTTCTTGAAATTCGCGTCGGCGTAGTAGCGCAGCTTCTTGGCCTTGATCGGTGCCACGCTGGACACCATCACCACAGCTTCCTCAGTCGGAAGCTGCATCACTTCACCGGGCGTCAGTAGCGGGCGGGCCGTCTCCTGCCGCGACACCATGAGGTGCCCCAGCCACGGTGCCAATCTGTGCCCGGCATAGTTGCGCTGCGCGCGCAGTTCGGTAGCGGTGCCAAGCGTTTCGGAGATCCGTTTCGCAGTGCGTTCATCGTTGGTGGCGAACGTCACGCGGACATGGCAGTTATCCAGAATCGAATGGTTCTGGCCGTAGGCTTTGTCGATCTGGTTGAGCGATTGGGCGATAAGAAAACTGCGGATTCCGTAGCCCGCCATGAAGGCAAGCGCCGTCTCGAAGAAGTCCAGGCGGCCCAGCGCCGGGAACTCATCGAGCATCAGCAGCAGCTTGTGGCGGCGTTCGATGCCGTCGCTGCCGTCGAGCGATTCGGTGAGCCGTCGGCCGATCTGGTTGAGGATCAGGCGAATGAGCGGTTTCGTCCGCGAAATATCCGAAGGTGGCACTACCAGATAAAGCGACACCGGATGCTCGGACGCGATCAGGTCGGCGATACGCCAGTCGCAGCGCGAGGTGACTTCGGCCACCGTGGGGTCGCGGTAGAGGCCCAGGAACGACATGGCGGTGCTCAACACGCCGGAACGCTCGTTGTCCGACTTGTTGAGCACTTCGCGCGCCGCCGAAGCGACGACTGGATGCGGGCCACCACCTTCCACGTTCACGAGGTGCTGTGTGGTCATCATCCGGTGCAAGGTCAGCTCGAAGGGGCTGGCCGGATCGGAGAGGAAATTGGCGACGCCGCGCAGCGTCTTGTCCTCGCCCGCGTAGAGCACATGCAGGATGGCCCCGACCAGCAGCGCGTGCGAAGTCTTCTCCCAATGGTTGCGCTTCTCAAGCGCGCCTTCTGGATCGACCAGAATGTCGGCTATGTTCTGTACGTCACGCACTTCATGTGCGCCGCGCCGAACTTCTAGCAGCGGGTTGTAGGCCGCCGACTTCGCATCGGTCGGATTGAACAGCAGGCAGTGTGAGTAGCGTGAGCGCCAACCTGCGGTGATCTGCCAATTCTCGCCCTTGATGTCGTGGACTACGGCGGATGCAGGCCAAGAAAGCAGCGTCGGCACCACAAGGCCGACGCCTTTGCCTGAGCGCGTGGGCGCGAAAGTGAGGATGTGTTCCGGGCCTTCATGCCGAAGGTACTTGCCATCGTGCTGACCGAGGAACACGCCGATCGGCTGCGTAAGGCCGGCTTTGCGAATGTCCTCCGTACTTGCCCAGCGTGCCGAGCCATAGGTCGTGACTAGGCGTGATTGACGAGAGCGCCAGATCGACATGCAGACTGCGACCACCACCGCCAGCAAGCCACTGCCACCCGCTATGGCACCGCCCGTGTCGAAAACGCGTGGCGCGTAGGCATCGAAGAAGAACCACCACTCAAACAGCTTCCACGGGAGGTAGATCGGTGTGCCGAGGAAATCAAACCAGGGGGAGCCAAGGCGTACCTGATAGCCAAGGGCTGCTGCCGTCCATTGTGTGGCGCCCCACACACCCGCGATCACGATGCCGAATACCACGGCTATCTGACCGAACAGCACATTCGTACCTTGCATAGCCCCGCCTCCAATCTCTCCTACGCTGATTCCCTTGGGAAACGCGGCTTAGAAATGTGCCGCAGGCGTCAGGATCGGTGCTGGCTTAGTGCCGGTCAAAGACCGTTTGGGGCAGAAAGGTCGATAAGAAAGAATGAATTCGCGCTGTGTCTAGCCAGGGAGTGACTCCGTAAGCGCCGGCGAATATCAGCGTGCCGAACAGAAGATTCAGGCAGACTAGCGAATTGCTGAATTGCTGAATTGCTGAATTGCTGAATTGCTGAATTGCTGAATTGCTGAATTTCAGAATTTGGGGGATTCTTTGGGCGGTGTGTATGGCGTTTTTCCGTCACCGTAGAACCGCTTACGTGTTGCCTCCGCTACCCGGTTGCAAAGCAGTTCGCCCAAAGTAGGCCGATCCGTCTTGCATTGCTGGCGCAACTTCTTGAGCTGTTCCGGGTCTGCCACCAGCTCTTCTACTGTCGGGGTTTTCTTTTCTGCACTAGTGGCTTTGTGCGGTTTATCAGATTGACCGCATGCGACTAGCATTGCAGCGACGAGCGTGATGGCGAGTCTCATGGCATCAATTCCTCCGGAAGATCGGGATTTCGGCTTTTTGTTGACCTGAGAAACTCTGGCAATTCGATGGCCTGTACTCGCTGAATGAAGCGCGCAAGCTCGTCAAACGGATCGCCTTCAAGTCTGAGTAGATAGGTCGTCAAAGGTGGTACGCGTGTCGAAAGCGGCCTCGCCACGACTCCTGGCTCTCGGGAGGCTGCAATGTGTGCAGCCCCTGTAAGTCCGAGTGCAAAACCGGCAGATACCAACGCCATCATCAGGTCGAAAGTGGTAACCCGCTCGGCAACTAGAGGCTGCATTTCAGCCCGGCTAAGTACTCGCTCAATGTGCTTGGCGTGGCCCTCGCACACTTGAGGATCAGATAGCACTAGCGGGTAGCGCAGCAGTTCATCCAATGGAATTCGCTTAAGAGCCAGCAACGGATGCCGAGCTGGCAGCGCCACCATAAGCGTGTCAGTCCACGCGGGAAGTGCGACGATTCCATCACCTACGTCGTCGGACTGTGCAAAGCCGACGTCATACAGGTCGTCGTGCAATCCTTTGATTTGTTGGGATAGTGGCACCTCAAAAAAGCGAATCTCAACCTCGGGCTCCTCCTCGCGACACAACGCCAATAGGGCTGGTAAGCACAGTAGTGTTGCGCCGTCTGACAAGGCGACGCGGAGTTGTCCATGAAAGCCATTTTTTGCTGCCTTCACGCAGTCCCGCGCCTGTTGCAAGGATGCGAACACCCGAGGTGCGTGCTCCATGAGCATCAACCCAGCTCGTGTCAAACGCGTGCTTCTCGTGTTCCGAATAAAGAGCTGTGCTCCTAACTCCTCTTCGAGTTCTTTGATCGTGCGAGACAGTGGGGACTGCTCAATATGCAGTTTCGCAGCGGCGCGAGCGAAGTGAAGTTCCTCGGCGAGCGCCATAAAACAACGTAGATGTCGAATTTCCATGCGTCCCCTACTAATCGTCGATCTATTCAGTATTTAAAACTCGCTGCCATGCTGCGTTCTTCCAACTCAAGGACTCAGGGTGAAGATTGCAGATTCACATGCTCTGGCGAACCAGAAAGCGCTTTAGCGAGAACACCCCATTGCACGGCTGCGTCGGCGCGAGCACGGACCAGAGCCGCTCGCTGGGACAAGGTGCCACGCTCCGCTTCTGCAACAACGGTCGCATCCACCTGTCCCGCCTCAAAGAGGCGTCGACTGCGGTCAAGGAGTCGATCAGCGACGACAAGACCATCGACCTGATGCTGCAGAGAAGTCCGCTGGGTCTGCCAGCCCAGATAAGCGTTCTCCACATCCTGAAGCGCAAGCAAAACCGTGCGTTCCAGGTCAGCCTGTGCGCCGCGACTGCGTGCTGAGCCCTCGTCGATTCCCGCTTGTATTGCTCCACCGTCAAAGATCGGAAGCGTCACACCCAAGCCCAGAGAGAAAATGTTCCCTGCCACACGTGTTCCGTTGTTCTCGAAGCGTTGGCGCCCACCACTCAAATCGAGCACAAGTTTGGGGAGCCGCTCGCCTTCTGCTGCGTTCCATCGCGCCGTCGCCGCTGCAAGACGCGCCTGCGCGGCTCTGACGTCGGGGCGCTGCTGCAGCAATTCGCCTGGCACGCTTCTGGGAGTCCAATCGGGCATGGTGAGAGAGGCAAGCGCAGGACCGCTGCCAAGCGCCCCCGGAATCCGGCCAACGAGCACATCCAAGGCATGCGTTGCTTCGCCGCGTACGCGTCGCAACTGCTCTTGCTCCACCCGGAGGGCGATGACCTCGGAACGCGTGCGTTCAATGTCAAAGCCCGTAGCTTGACCTGCCTTGAACTTCTGCTCTGTCAGACGCTCAAGGCGCTCGGCGACTTGAAGTCGCTCTTTTGCCAGATCTTCCAGCTCTGCCGCCTGCCGCTGCTGCAGTGCAGCGGACACTGTCTCAAAGGCGATCTGCCAACGTGTCGCGAACCAGTTCTGTTCGACAGCAACTGCGTCCATCCGTGCGCCATCAGCGGCATGCGAGAGGCGGCCCGCTAGATCAACTTCCCATGAAGCCGACAGCGGAAGCCTGGCATCGCTGCTGATGGTCGGTGCCAAAGAAAAGTCGCGCGCGCGTTGCTTGGGGCGTGAGCGCCAAGCTAGGGAACATTGAAGCGCGTGTACGTCGGGTGATCGCCACAGCTTCATCAATCCGCGCTCTTGCAATAGCGAGATCGGTGTTGTGCTCCAGCGCGTTGCGCACCAGCGCGTCAATCAGCGGATCACCGTACGCCGTCCACCACTCGGCCGGGAGTGCTTGTGCTGGCACCTGCTGCACAGCCAGACCCGCTTCGTTCATGAATTTGGCCGGAACCTCAACGCGTGATGTCTCCACCCTGTGAGGCGAGTGGCTGCACGCGGCGAGAAGCGTGATCGATAGGAATGCAACAGCAGTAAGGCCGCGGCGGGCGTAGGGATCGGACATGTTGAGCCACTAGGTTGTGAATTGAGGAGGCCGTCTTGACGGGCATAGTTCATGGCGTGTACTATACCGTCCAGACGATTCAAAAATCAAGCATCTTTGGAGTTTCACCATGGCAACTCGTATGAAATCAAGCCCAGAGGAGTCGCATTCGGCGGACAACGGCGCTGAAGCCCCCTCCATCTCTAAGAAAGCGCAACAAACACGGGAGCGCATCCTTCAAGCTGCGCGTGACGTAGTCATGGAGGGAGGTGCCGGGCACCTAACGCTTGACGCGGTCGTTGCACGGGCAGGAATGAGCGTTGCACGGGCAGGAATGAGCAAAGGTGCGTTCCTGTACCACTTCAAGACCAAGCGCGATCTGCTCCTCACGATGATTGATGACCAGGTCTCGGCGTTTGATGGCGGGCAGGAAGAGCGAGAGCTGCCATTCGTCGGCGATCCAGACCCTTGGCTATCCAGCCAGGTCTCGGCTATGCCTGACGGCGGGATGCAAAAGATGAGCGCTGCATTGCTGGCGGCCGTGGCTGAAGACCCCACGCTGCTTGAGCCTGTGCGCGGCTGGTACCGCAGGCAGTACGAGAACGCGAGCAAATCTCCACGCGGCACCGATATCGCCGGAATCGTTCTATTTGCCTTGGACGGAGTCTTCCTCGCCGAAATGATGGGTTTTCCGACGTTTGCTGCCGAAGACCTTTCTCGACTCATGCACACCCTCCAGGCGCTCGCCCGCGGCGAACTGGAACTCACCCCTATTGATAAACGCTGATGAAAGGCCTTCCCGTGTCTTGCACTCCCTTTAAATCCCAGTCCTGGCAAATGCAGAAAGTCGGCCTCGCGTTTGTTCTGCTCGCATCGCTTGCCGGCTGTGATAGTCAGAAGGAGCCTGCTTCCGATCCACCGCGAGCGGTCAAGCTGCTCACGGTGGGGGATGTAGGTTCTGTGGCCAATCGCATTGAATTGAGTGGTCTAGCTCGCTCCAGTGAGCGGAGTACCTTGGGGTTCGAGACTGGCGGGCGTATCAGCAAGCTTCATGTGGACGTGGGAGATCGCTTCTCTCGCGGACAGCTTCTGGCTGAGTTGGATGTTCAGCCCGAGCAACTCCGCCTAGAACAGGCTCGGGCGACACTCGCTGCTGCGGAAGCCGCATTGGCAGACAGAATCGTGCAGACAACGCAGCAAAGGGGGCTGCTTGAGGGCAACGTAATCTCCCCGGCTGCATTCGAGAGTGTGAAAGCACAGTTGGTTGCAGCTGAAGGCCAGGTGCGCAATGCAAAGGCCGCATTCGGCCTTGCCGAGCGTGCGCGAAGGGGGGCCGCCATTCATGCGCCATTCGACGGCGTCGTCGCGGAGAAACTCGCTCTGCCGTTCACAGATATTGCAGCCGGAGCGCCGGTGCTTCAAGTGGATGGACTACGCAGCGGCGTAGAAGTCCTTGCGACTGCATCGACGACCCAGGCGGCAAATATCAAAATTGGGCAGGTCGCCGAACTGCGCCTGAGCGAGTCAGCAAGTCCCGTTCGTGCTTCGGTACAACGCATCGGCTTGCGTGCTGAAAATGGCTCACTTTTACCTGTCGTGCTCGTTCCTCAAGATGCTACTCTTGCGCGCAGTCTTCGACCCGGGTCTGCCGTTCAAGTATTGCTGAAGGCACCGGAAGCGAAGGATGCCTCACCAGATCGTCTGATGCTTCCCTATTCGGCACTGGTGCTCAGTGAGAAAGCAGGACAAGCCGCAGTGTTTGTATATGACGTGACCGGAAAGAAGGTGCACCGCCGGGAAGTGCAATTCCAGAGCGAGCCAGGCGGCGACAACGTTCGCGTTGTGGGCGGCCTGAAGCGCGGCGAGATGGTAGTCGCGGCTGGCGCGAGTTGGCTGACGAACGAGCAACAAGTCACCCCACTCAAGGCCACGACCCAATTGGCCGGACGCTGACCCGCTACAGGAAGACTTCGCTATGAAGATCACAGAAATGGCGCTGCGCGCCAGCAGACTCACCTACCTTGCCGCGGTCATCATTCTTGTTGCCGGCATTGCCACGTTTCTCAATTTCCCTTCGCAGGAAGAGCCATCGGTCACGATTCGAGATGCGGTTGTTGCCGTTCTGAACCCTGGCATGCCAGCCGAACGTGTTGAGCAGTTGATCGCGCGTCCGATCGAGGAGCGTTTGCGGGAGCTGGCCGAGGTCAAGCGTGTAACCACAACCGTTCGCGCGGGCGGGGCCGTCATACAGGTCACGATCTGGGAGCGGTACACCGACCTAGCCCCCATATGGCAGCGCGTTCGCGCGAAGGTTGCCGATGCTCAGCCTCTGCTTCCACAGGGTACGTTGGGGCCATTTGTCAACGACGACTTCGGCCGTGTTGCCGTGGCCTCCATTGCGGTGACCGCGCCGGGCTACTCCATGGGCGAAATGCGTGTGTCGTTGAAAGAGATGCGCGATCGCCTATACGCGCTTCCCGGCGTTGATCGCATCAGCTTCTACGGCTTGCAGGAAGAGCGCGTCTATCTCGAATTTGATCGACCAAAACTAGCCCAGCTTGGATTGACCCCACAAGGGGTGATCGATCAACTCGTTAAACAAAACGTCGTGCTTTCAGGCGGGCAAATCGCCATCGGTGGCATCAACGCTTCGCTGGCTGTTAGTGGAGAGGTTCGCGACGCCGCTTCGCTGCGCGCGTTGCCGATCATGATGGCGCAAGCTCAGGGTGCGCGCGGTGCTTCGCCTGCTCCTTCAATCTCACTGGGAGAGCTTGCGCGCGTGCAGGTACAACCTGCAGATCCTCCCGAGTCTGCTGCAGTCTATAAGGGCCAGCCTGCCGTAGTGATGGCAGTGTCCATGACCTCGGGCCAGAACGTGGAGCAATTCGGCGTAGCCCTCAAATCCCGTGTGGCCGAGCTTGAGAAACTTCTGCCCGCAGGTTTCGAGCTCTCCTATGTGACATTCCAGGCAGACGTCGTCAAACGTGAAATGGGCAAGATGAACCAGGTGATGATCGAAACGATTGTCATCGTGCTCGGCGTCGTCGTCCTTTTCCTGGGATGGCGCACAGGATTCATCGTCGGGATGATCGTGCCGCTTACCATTCTGGGGGCACTGATCGTGATGCGCGCGCTGAACATCGAGCTGCAAAGTGTTTCGATGGCAGCCATCATCATCGCTTTGGGGCTCTTGGTAGACAACGGCATCGTGATTGCCGAAGACATTGAACGGCGCTTGGCAGCCGGTGAAGACCGCAAACAGGCTTGTCTCGAAGCGGGTCGTACCCTCGCACTGCCGCTGCTGACGTCCTCATTGGTTATCGTCATCGCCTTCTCCCCGTTCTTCTTCGGCCAGAGTGCGACGAGTGAGTATCTGCGCTCTCTCGTCATTGTCCTCGCGCTCACGTTACTCGGATCTTGGCTGTTGTGTCTGACCGTCACTCCACTGCTGTGCTACCACTTCACCAAAGTGCATCATCAACCGGCGAATGACGCGCAAACCTACAACACACGCTTCTATCGCGGCTATCGCAAGTTGCTTGAGTGGGTGCTTGACCACAAGGCGATCTACGTTGGTGTGATGACGGGTGCATTGGCCGTAGCTCTGTACGGATTCACGACACTGCCATACGACTTCTTGCCGAAGTCCGACCGAGTTCAATTCCAAATACCGGTGCAGCTCGCCCCTGGAACGGATTCACGGCTCACTCTTGCCAAAGTGAAGGAAGTGAGCGGCTGGCTCGGTGATCAAGAAATCAACCCCGAAATCACGGATCACATTGGCTACGTCGCTGACGGTGGGCCGCGCTTCATCCTTGGGCTCAATCCCCCATTGCCAGCATCGAACATCGCGTACTTTGTCGTGACGGTCAAGGCAGGCACCAACATTGACGTCGTGATTGCCCGAACTCGGGCTTACTTCGCGCAGCATCATGGAGATGTACGCGCAGAGCCTCAGCGGTTCTCGCTAGGCACTACCGAAGCCGGCACAGCCGTCTACCGGGTCAGTGGGCCGGATCATGAGGTGCTGATGAATGCGGCGGCGAAAATTGAGTCCGCGCTACGGGAGCTGCCAGGTACGGCCAACATCAAGAACAACTGGGATACCCGTGTCGGCCGTCTCGATGTTCGGGTCGATCAAGATCGTGCGCGACGTGCTGGCGTCACCACCGACGACATAGCTGCCTGGCTTGGCACCCGCTACATCGGCCAGTCGATCTCTGTGATCCGAGATGGCGATACCAGCGTGCCAATCGTGATGCGCGGGACGTCCAATGATCGGCGCAGCACTGCGGACGTTGGTTCGACGACCATCTATCCAGCGTCGGGTGGCCAGCCGGTTTCCCTGGCGCAAGTGGCCGATGTCACGCTCGCTAGCGAGCCGTCTGTGATCCAGCGCCGCAATCTCATTCGTACAGTCACAGTTCAGGGGCAGAACACCGCATACACCGCGCAAGAGATCGTGGATCACCTCGCACCTCGGATCGCCGCAATTGAACTACCTGCAGGCTATGCCATAGAGCTTGGTGGAGAAATTGAGGAATCGGCTGAATCGAATGCATCGCTCACGCACTACATGCCGTTCGCTCTTCTGGCGATGTTGCTGCTATTCATCTGGCAGTTCAACTCCTTCCGCAAGCTGATCGTGATTCTCGCAACGATTCCCTTCACGTTGATTGGGGTCGTGATTGCACTGAAGGCAACAGGCACTCCTTTCAGCTTCATGGCGACATTCGGGGTGCTTGCGCTGTTCGGAATCATCGTCAACAACGCCGTTCTTCTGCTCGAACAAATTGAACACGGCCTCTCGGAAGGTCTCGCCCGACATGAAGCCCTGGTGGGAGCTGCGATGCAGCGGCTGCGTCCAATCGTGATGACCAAGGTGACCTGTATCGCGGGTCTCGTGCCCCTGATGTTGTTTGCGGGGCCGCTGTGGAAGGGCATGGCCATCGGCATGATCGGTGGTCTCGCACTTGGCACGCTCGTGACGCTTGGCCTGATTCCGTTGCTCTACGAGGTGCTGTTCGGAATGAAGTGGCCGGGCAGCAAACGGAGTCACGAGGCGGTACAACAACCAGTGCAACCGGTCTGATCCCTCAGCGTAACTGTCCACACGCTTCCCCCGATCTCTCTCGTGGCCGGAGAGATCGGGGAGACAGATTCTCGCCATCAGAGAGTTTAAGAAGAAATCAGAAGCAGAGCGAATTGACCGCCTACTGCCTATTCTTTGATGCTTTGATGCTTTGATAATCAATTTTCACTGAATAGATTTGGAGAAATATATGAACCCGTTGTCATGGAATCCATGGTTGGTTCTACTGATTGCCGGCCTGTTCGAAATCGGTTGGCCACTAGGCCTCAAGATGGGTGCGGCCAATGCAGCGATGCGCTACGTGGGGCCGGCGATTGCAGTTGCCTGTATGGCAGCCAGCGGCTTTTTCCTATGGTTATCTCTTAAACAGATCCCCATAGGAACAGCTTATGCGGTCTGGACCGGCATCGGTTCGCTGGGCGCGTTTTTCGTGGGCGTGTATGTGTTCGGCGATACCGCCTCCTTGATACGTTGGGTTGGAATTGCGCTGGTTGTTGCTGGCATCGTCTGTCTGAAAATGGGATAAATGAAAATATATATGAAACGCCCTATTTCATTAATCCATTTTGTGCTGCTGGCAGGCCTCACGGCAACCTTATCTGGCTGTGCTTCAAACGGAATGACTCGATCAGGGTTTCTTGGTGATTACGATGTATTGGGAAAAACGAAGTACGAAAATGTTCTGCTCTTCAAGGCGCCAGGCTTTGAACCCAGTCGTTACCGGGAAATATTAGTCGAGGATGCTCAGGTAGTGACGGCAACTGGACGCATAGGTGGGCTTGAAGCTGAGCAAGTGCGAGAGCTTCTCGATCACGTCAACAGTGAACTGCGACATCTCCAAACTAAGTCCGAAGCTCCCGCATCGTCAGGCCGCATACGTGTGCGTGTGGCAATTACGACCATTGAGACGCCCAATAGAGCAGTCAACACCCTAACGACGTTGCTTGTTGGACCAGTGACAACTGGGGGAGCTAGTTTGGAGTTTGAGGCAGTAGATGAACAAACAGATCGTCGGGTGGCTGCTGCTAGCTGCTTCGAGCACGGCAACGCTCTCGCGGATTTCAAAGGCTCCTACACACTGCTCGGGCATGCAAAGTCTGCAATCACCACCTGCCTTGAACGGATCAATAGCGCTTGGAGAAGTGCTGGCTCGTGAATAGCTGCTATTCCATAACTTCGCGCGGATCGCGAGGAGCCTCATCAAGGGGATTCGTAGGGTGCCGTTCTTGTAACGTCTGCAGCATTCTGGAGTGGCTCTGCTTCGTCGCAAAATTGCCGGCGTTTCTCGTTCTTGTCTATTCGAAACGCTGCGTGGTGCTGCTTGCAGAGGTAAAGCGCCTGGAGGTGTGTAAATTCACACGATGGAGTTTGGCCGGTGTGCTGGCAACGGTAGTTCTGACAGGGTGTTCCACTTACCGTCCTTGGATCAACCCGACACTTTCCGACGCCGCCTTAATGTCTCTCGCCGAGAACGACCAACGCATCAGGCCGTCGGAGGTCAACCAACCGGTGGTTGTAGCGGTGACACTGTCAGGCGGGGGCGCTCGGGCGGCGGCCTTCGGCCTGGGCGTGCTGCGCGAACTCAAGGCCACACGCTTCGCGCTAGAGGGCCAGGAGACCACTCTGTTGGATCAGGTGTTCCTGGTCAGCGGAGTGTCGGGGGGCAGCATCCTTGCCGCGCACTTCGCGGCCTTCGGCGATGCCACGCTGACTCGTTTCGAGCCGGATTTTCTGCTTGTGCCTTTTGAGGGGCGACTCATACGTGAAGCTCTGTGGCCTGAGCGTCTTTATAGACTAACTTCACCTTGGTTTGGGCGCAGCCAGATCCTGGCTCAACGCTTGGACGAACTTTTTGAAGGCCGCACCTTTGGTGACGTGCGCCGACGACCGGGCGCGCCCGAACTGATGATCACGGCAACCGACCTCACGACCGGTGCCCCTTTCGATTTCACCACCGAGCAATTCCGGCTAATCTGTTCCGACCTCGATGCAACGCCGCTGTCTTTCGCGGTGGCGGCCTCGTCGGCAGTACCGCTGGTGCTGTCGCCCGTAACGGTGCGAAACAACGCCAATACCTGTCCGCCGCCTCTCCGATCTTTGCCTGTCAGAGGGCAAAATTACAGATCACGCATCCTGCAAAGCGGCATAGACAGCTACCTCAATGCGCACGATCGGCCCTATATCCACCTCGTGGACGGTGGTGTCTCCGACAACCTCGGCGTACGTCTGATGCTAGACCGGCTAGTAGCTTCGGGCTCAATGAGCGCCAATTTCTCGGAGGTCAAGCCCGGAAGCTTGCGCCGACTCGTGTTGGTGACGGTGAACTCCGAACGAGGACTGAGCGAGAGAGTGGACAGTAGCGACCGAGTTCCCAGCACGACGCAAGTACTTGAGTCGCTGATCTTCGGTGCCGGCGCTCGCGAGACCCAGGTGACGCTGGCCATGCTTAACGACGACCTGCAACACTGGCGTTCCGAGATTGTCCGCACCCGTGGCCAAGCGGACAGCCCCTTTGCGGCCGACGCAGAAATCTACGTAGTAAGCGTAAGTCTGAACGACGTGCCGGACGACAAGATCCGGCATTCGCTGCTGCGCGTGCCCACAGCCTTCACGATCGAGGCTACGGATGTCTTGGACCTGCAAACTGCGGGAGGCGAAGCACTGAGGCAATCCAAGGAGTTTATGGCATTGATTGAATCTCTAAGAAGAATCACAGCAGCCAAGCAGACTGCGCCTGGTACTCAGCTTCCCTTGATATCTAACTGATACCGATACTGGGCTTTCGTCCAAGTTCCCAAGAGGCACTTCCGCCGATAACCTTTGCGGCAAGCTGTTGTCCCAGTCGCGGCTCAATTACCGGCCGCCACGGCACAAGGCTGAACCCCATGCCGTCATCGAGCATCGCGTAGCGCCCGCTGGCGAGCATAATGGAACGCCGGTAGATACCGGCTACGCGCTGCCCGTCGGCCACCGGGCGATGCTCTAGGCCGGTTTCCGCCGCAATGTCTTTCGCGGCCTGCACTAGTTCCCGATTGCGTAGCGTGCCCAGCAGGTTGCGCGCGAGGATGACGCGCTGCCCGCGGCGCTGTGCCAGCCCCTGTTCTTCGAGGAAATCGGCTCGCTGCTGTATGGCCTGCTTGGTATCACCGCCAAAGCCCAAGTTGCCCAGCCCACGGCCACCGCCGATCAGTTGCTGGTCAAGCCAAGTCGCGCCGATGACGCGGGCCTGCCGTTCAATAGGAAGGTGTGATTTCAGCTCTACGGCTACATCGCCCAGCCGTTGCGCGTCGTATTGGCGGCCACGCTCGGCCAGGTCGTCCGGTACCTTCCATAGCCCTTCGGCCACGCGCTCCACGATGCAAGCCCGGCGCAGGGCTTCCAGCCGCCGGACATGAGCGGCGACGACTTCCTGCGGGTCGCGTCCGGGCGTAGCCCGGCCCTGCTCGATTACCAGGTGATGATCGGTGCGGTACAGGCCATCGCTCGCCAGCGAGGCGATGTTCTTGTCGGCCGTGCGCACCTCAGTCGAACCCTTCACCTCTACCACAGCGCCCGTGG
The DNA here is from genome assembly GCF_002903305.1 of Citrobacter freundii complex sp. CFNIH9. NCBI lineage: Bacteria > Pseudomonadati > Pseudomonadota > Gammaproteobacteria > Enterobacterales > Enterobacteriaceae > Citrobacter > Citrobacter freundii complex sp. CFNIH9. Next base: position 186,977 of record NZ_CP026242.1, read on the forward strand.
GATAGTTCGCCAGTTCGTCGCGGGCGTTCAGTGCAACGTAGTGGGCCTTACCGTCCGTGCCGTCGATGATCAGATAGCCTCGGTCGTGCAACTCATCGGCAAGCCCCTTCGCGGCCACGCGGCCGATGAGGCTGCGACCATCGTCGCCCGGCTCGAACACCGCCAGCTCACGCGGCTGGCCGCTCATGGCCCGCTGCATCGTTCGGATGATGTCGCCACGCTCACCCAGGGCACGCAAGGTCTTCTCGGCATCGGCATGAATGGCCCAGGTGCCGGGCTGCACCTCGTCGGCTAGGCCCAGGCGCTGCAAGCGTTGCAGGCGGCCGATCAGCAGCAGGCGCTGGCGTTGCAACCTCGGCTCGTTGAGCCGTTCGACATGCACCCGGCCATCCTCGCCGGTCTCGCGCTGCAAGGTGCGATCCAGGCTCGTCCACCGCTCCTGTTCCACCTCGCGCCTCAAGGTCTGCTGAATCTCCAGTTCGGTGCGCGGCCCCAGCCACTCGGTCGCCAGCTCGGCGGCGCGATGGCGGAAGCCGTGGGCGATGTAGTCACCCGCGATGATGAGGTCTTTGCCGGTGTCGTCGCGCCCGCGCACGATCAGGTGGGTGTGCGGGTTGTCGGTGTTCCAGTGATCCACCGCCACCCAATCCAGCCGCGTGCCCAGGTCGGCTTCCATGCGGCTCACCAGATGCCGGGTGTAGGTGCGCAGGTCGTCCAGCTCGGCCCCGTCCTCGGGCGAGACGATGAAGCGGAAATGGTGCCGGTCGTCGGCGCAGCGTTCCTTGAAGGCGTCCAGATCGGCTTCGTCGGCCTGTGGCCCGTAGCCCCGGCCCGGTTCGCCATCGCGACCCGCGCCGTCGCGCTCGATGTAGCGCAGGTGCTTGGCGAGCGATTGCGGGCTGGCCCGCTGGTGATTGACCAGCAAGGTCTTGATGGTCACGCGCCGCGACATGGGCATTAGCTTCGCCCCGGCGAAGCGCGCCGCCGTGTGGCCACGTCCGAGCCGAGAGCCGGGCCGCTGGCCGGTGCCAGCCGCGCCAGGACGGCGTACTGCCGACTTGCCGCTGCTGGCTTTGCCGGCCTGCTTGAGCACCTTGGAAACGAAGCTCTGCCCCTGGCCCTTGCCCCGGTTCTTCGGGGCGCTGGGGCGCACGCGAAAGTCGTCGTCGCGGCTGTCGGTCATGGCTGCGCTCCCCGCAAGCTTGGGCGTGTCCTGTCGTGCGAAGCACGCGGACATGCCAGCATTGGCGCGACCCTCGCGCCAAACGCGGCACGGTGGCGAAGCCGCTCCGTGCCGCGTTCCCCCCATGTGCTGACTGGCTTTCGACGCGGCCAGGTGCCGCGTCCTTTTGTCTTGCCTTCCGCCTTTGCCCTTCGCTGTCGCTCCAGGCAACGGCGGCCCGGCGGCGCTGCTGCGTGAACAGACAGCGCGCCGGCGAAAGCGCCAATGGCCGCAGGCCGGGCGCGTTCGAGGCAAGACGCCTGAACGTTGGACGGCTGCGCCGGATGCTGCGCGACGTGCGGTGCGAATGCACCGGCACGACAGGCGCAGCGACACTGAAGCAGCCAGCAGAACGACATGCCCGATGGCACGTCAGAGCGCAGCGAATCGGCGGCCATCATGGGCGTATCTCCGGCCACACCGGATGCGCAACGCCGATCACGGCGGATGCGCTGACCGGGCCGAAATAGCGGCTGTCGAACGATGCTGGATTCGTCACGCTCAACAGGAGCAGTTCGCCCGGTTCAAGGCGGCGGCAAAGCTGCAAGGACGGCAGCGCCCGGCCCAGCCGGTCGGCGGGCAGTACGGCGGCCGAAGGCACGCCGTCGATGCGTACCTGACCGGCGACGATGCAGACGTGTTGCGGCGCGACCGCGCCCACACGTTTGAGCAGCGGAACGCGCGTCGGCAGGTAGCCGCGCTGCGCAGCGAGCGCGGCAGCCGTGGCCGGAAGCGGCACCAGCACGATGCTGTCCACGGACAACGGACGTGGCAGCGAGGCGGTGCGCGGGTCGAACGGGTCAATGCGATACCAGCCGACCGCCACGCTGTCGGACGGGTTGTAGGTCAGACGCGGCAGCGGCGACACGAAAGCCGCCCAGGCCAGCGCAGCGAAGCCGATGGCGGCCAGTGTCGCCAGCACGATGCGAGCGCGCAGGCGTGAGCGAGGACGCGGCGCCACGTCGGGCGCGTTGGGTGTGGTGGTCGGGGCGGTCATGGCAGCACCTTCCCGGCCAGCCAGGCGGTATGCCGCTCGGTGGTGTATTCGGGCAGCGCAAGGCGAGCCGCAAGACGGTTGCCCAGCGTGCGCCAGTACGCCGGCGACACGTCGATGGCAGCGATGCCCAGCGCCTCGATGCCGTCGATGCGCTCCAGCACGGCGCGCACGTTGGCATCGCCTTCGGTGTGTAGGAGCAAGCGCGCGCCCGGCTGAACACCGGGGATGCGCTGCGCCGCGTCCAGCGGTGTGCAAGCCTGCATCACCATGAGTTGCCAGCGGATCGTGCCGTAGTCGTTGGCCTGCCAGCGGATGCGGCAGAGCATCGCGCCCGGCAGGAACACCGCGCAGCGCCGCCAGCGGTCGAGCTGAAGCGTGCGCGCCGGTTCGCCGAAGCGCAGGTAGAGCTTGAAGCGATGTTCGAGGTAGGCCAGCGAAACGCGCGTCAGCGGCACATTGCCGGCCTGTCCGGCGAGTGCCGAAAGCGCAGGCAGCGGCGCAGCCGGTGCCGCGTTCGCGGCAGGCCAAGCGAATGCGTTCATGGTGTGTTCTCCGGCGGAAACTCCCGCTCCAGCAGGCCGCGCAGCAGGTCGGCCACGGTCACGCCTTGCGTGAAGGCCGACACCTTGATGCGCGCCCGCATGGCGGGCGTGATGTCGAGCGTGAGGCGGGCCGTGTAGAGGTCGCCTTTGCCCAGCGCGTCGGCATCGCCCTGACGAATCCACGCCTCGGCGTGCGGATTCGCGGGCGGACGTGCGCCGATGCCGACGCGCTTGCCCGTGCGTTTGCTGTTGGGTGGCTGCTGCGCTGTCATGTCGGCCACCGCAGCAGTTCGTCCACCAGGGCGGTGATTTCGCGGGCGGCGGCACTGTCGGGCGCTGTCTCGCGTGCGAGCCGGCCAGCGGCCACGCTGTCGGCGAAGACGATGCGCTGATGCACCTCCGAGCGCAGCGCGGGCAGCGGCTGTTCGGCGAGCGATTGCCGCGCCTCGCGCCCGATGATGGTGGTGCTGACGCGCCGGTTGATGACGAAGGCCGCGCGGAGCAGCGGCCGGAACACCTGCGCCTCGCGGATCAGCGAAACCATTTCCGAGCTGGCCCAGAGGTCGTAGGGGCTGGGCTGCACCGGGATCAGCACGCGCTCGGCCGCCAGCAGCGCGGAGCGCGCCAAGGCGGCGATGCGCGGCGGCCCGTCGATGATGACGTGATCGGCCCGCCTGGCGAGTTCTGGCGCTTCCTGATGCAGCGTTTCGCGTGCGAGGCCCACGGCGCTGAACAGCCGTGGCAAGCCTTGCTGGCTTCTGCGCTGCGTCCAGTCCAGGGATGAACCCTGCGGGTCGGCATCGAGCAGGACGACATGCTGGCCGCGCATCGCCAGTTCGCCCGCGATGTGCGTGGCGAGCGTGGTCTTGCCGACACCGCCTTTCTGGTTGAGCAGAGCGAGGATCATGGCGCGGCCCTCCCTGCTGGAAAGCCGGGCTTTACCTGCCGTGCAAAACGCTGTTCGCCGTGCCGTTTCTCGGTTGTCCACCGAAACGGCGCGCTTCTACTAAAAGTTATGTATTTCTTGTTAGGGAAGTTAGAGGGGCCGCAAACCCGCGCCGTTATTGGCTTTCCGGCGTTTTCGTACTCCTGATAGCACGATAGGCGTACTCCCGATAGCACGATACCCGGTACTCCTGATAGCACGAGGCCGTCCACACCTTTTCCACGAGTTATCCCCGTGCCGTGTGCAGCACGGGCCGGAAGGTCAGCAGTTCTTGTCCGTCGTCCGGCATTCGCTCGATGCCCAGGACGTAGCCGGGCAGCGACTGCCGCGCCACCAGGACGCGCAGGTCGTAAGCGAAGTCGGAGAAGCGCGCAGCGCTGCCCGACTTGCGGTGCAGGTGCCGGAAGTCGAATTGCCAGCCGCCCGGCTGCTTGCCGCCGTGCTTGCGCACCAGGCGGTACAGCCAGCGCTCGATCCCGCCCTTCAAGCGGAAATAGGCTGGGTCGATGGTCAGCACCAAGGCGGCATCGAGCACGCCCGCATAGAACCAGTCCGGCAGGATCAGTTCGATGCCCAGCGGCACGCCGCTGGCATCGGCCAGTTCCTTCCACTCGTTGATCCACGAGAAGCGATGCAATCGCCTTCCCGTGGTTTCGCGGATGGACGTGGCCACCGTGGTCGATTGCAGCCGGTCGAGCGCGGCTTTCAGGCGCAGGTAGTCGTTGAGAGACGTGCCGCGCCCGATGAAGCGCAGGATCTCGTAGGGAGTGGCGCGTATCCAGCGCGACGGGCGCAAGCCCGCGTCGCGCGCCTCCACGATCTGCGAGGCGGCCCAAATCAGCAGGTCGGCATCCCATATCGTTGCGATGCCGTGCTCCTGCGTACCCTCCACGCGGATGGTGATGCCGCCGGCGCGGAAGTCGATCGGCGCGGTACGCCGCGACTTCGCCAGCGAGAAGAACGGAAAGGCCATCAAGTCCTGGCTGTCGCGGGGTGCCATGTCGCCCGGCAGCGCGCGGAACAGGTCGAGCTGTTCGCGCTGCAAGGCTTGCCCTGGCGGGCTGGACATGGCGACGGCCACCCACGCGCCAGCGATCAGCGGCCATCACGGTAATCGCCCGCGTGGCGTTCGGCATATTCCGGGTCGGAAGTCGCCTCGTAGCTGCGCTGGTCGGCCCAGGCATCGAGGTCGGACACCGCGTACATGACGCGGCGGCCGAACTTGCGGAACTTCGGGCCGCCGCCGATCACGCGCTGTTTCTCCAGCGTGCGTGGCGACAGGCGCAGGTACTCGGCGGCTTCGTCGTTGGTCAGGTAGCGTTGGGGCTGCGCAGGCGCAGCGACAGCAGCGGCGGCAGGCCGCAAGGGAGCGGGTCGCATGGGATGTACCTCCATCAAGCCCGGCCACACCACGCGGCCGGTTAGAGGCACTTTCAAGAAAGCGAGGCTGCTTGCTAAGGGACGATCTACGGGGGACGCGAAACGTCCCCCCCTACTGCAACGGCGGCGGAAGCTGTGCCAGGCGGCGATAGCCGCCACGCATCAGCGCATCGCCACGACGTACCAGCCGCCGCACGCGGGCACGTAAGGCGCTGTCCTTGTGCCAGTCGGCGGCGACGGCATCGGCGCCGAACAGCCCTTCGGCCACTTCGCGCAATGACGCGCCCGCCAGGGTCGCGTCGAGCGTCTGCAAGGTGTGCAGTTCCAGCACCGCGGCCGTCGTGGGCCTGGAACGGGCCGCCGCCGCAGGCGTGGCAACCGTGGCCACGGCCAATGCGTCCAGCTCGGACGCGAGCGTGCGATAGCGCGCGCAGGGCGTGGCGCAGGCGCGGGTGGCGTAGAGGTAGGCCATGCCGTCTTCCAGGCCCGGCGCGAGCGCGAGCCGCAGGCAGCAGCCGGGCCAATGCGACACCAGCACCAGGCGCTTGCCGTCGTGGATCAGTTGCTTGCGGCCAGGGACGCGCCAGAACTCGAAGGCATGGGCTTCGGGTGGCGGGTCATCGTCCGGGTAAACCTGCACGACGGCATCGTGATCGGGAAACCAGGCCGGATGCGCGTCGCGCGCATCCAGGGCTGGGTCTTCCAGCAGGCGCAGGCCCCACGCCTGCGCCGTGTCCGGCCGGCGGCGGCGGCGCAGCCAGTCGCGGCGGTAGTCGGGATTTCGGCGCAGGTATTCCCACGCCAGCGCAGGGCCGTCAAGGTGCAGAACGTAGAGATAGGCCGCTGTCGGATACCAGTGTTCGGCGCTGCGATCAGTCATGGCGAAACCTCCCTCTGTTTGGGATGCGTCGCCACGATTTCCGCGATGCGGGAACTATCGAAATGCCATCAGGTCGTCATCAAAATTGGTTAGGCTGTAACTGTCGGTGTCAAGACCATTTGGCTCTGCGTGTTGCGGAAATCGTCTGAATGCGACGGCTACGCCTTCAGGAAAATGACGCGCAGCACCGAACACCGTGCCGCAGCCCGCGCCCAAGATCAGGACTGTTTTCAACAGGATCGCACCACTTCGGTGCAAGAATGCGGATTCAGACCTGCACGGTCTTGATCAAGATTGAAATAGTCACGATGCGCCCCGGCTGGCTAGGCCGCGCTGGTTTTCATCAGTCCGTGATCGCGCCGTTCTCCTGCGCCAGCCGGACGTACTCCGATAACGGGCGCACCGCCTGGAAATACCGATCCCGCCGCACCGGCAGCTTGCGCGGCCCGACGATGCCCGCCAGGTCGGACAGCTTGACCATCCCGAGCTCAGGCATACCGATACCGAGGTCGATCAGGCCGTAGGCCGTGTCGCCATCCGCCGGGTCGAGCGACACCAGCAGCCAGGTCACATGCGCGTCCGGGGTGAACAAGCGCACCACGGGCAGCGGGTCGAGCCGCTGACCAGCGGCGAGCGCCGCGCCGTGGGCCAGCAGCCGGGCGCGTTCATCAGCGGTGACAAGCGGCAGGGTCATGGGCAGCTTCTCCACGAAACCGACGATGCGCGAATGCGCTTTGGTGCCGAAGCGCAGAACTGCCGAAACGCATCCGTGCATTCGTGTGGAAGCACCGATGTGCAAGCCATCGCATCCGTAGAAGAACAGAAGCGCCGAAGCGGAATTGTCGGAAGCCGGAAAGACACGGATGCGATTCCCCGGTTCTGTCGGAATCCGCATCTGCGGATTTCCGTAAAAGCACGAAAGCGGGCCTTTCAGCCATGAATGAACACTATAGATTGTAGCCCTATAGGGCGCAATGGGCTGTCATCTTGGTTTTTATGGGGAAACCAAGTTAGTGACAGCGAAACACTCATTGGCAACGGCAATACGGACAGTCAGGAAGGCGCGAGGCTTGAGCCAGGAAGCGTTCTCCGACGTGTCCAGCCGCACCTATATGAGTACGCTGGAGCGCGACTTGAAAAGTCCGACCCTGCACAAGCTGACCGAGCTGTGCGAGGTCATGGAAGTGCATCCGCTGACGCTGTTGACGCTGGCCTACGCCGGCGACGACACGCACAAGGCCGACGAACTGCTGGCGCGGGTGCGCCAGGAGTTCGAGGCCGTGCTGAAAGAGCGCGACGCGCCCTAGCGCGTCTGAATGCCCGCAAGCGGAGCGCGCAGCGCCGCCAGGCGCGAAGGCGTGAGGGATTGAAGCCGAATGGACATGACGCCATTGGCGGCATGGGGCGCAGCCCGAAAGCCCGGCGGCGCAATGCGCCGACACGCCATGCTGTTCCTACTGCCACGGGCTTCGAGCCATTCGACCATCACCAATGCAATGCTGGCCTTGGACATGCGGGACATGGGGCAACTGCCGAAACCCTGTGCGTGCGATGCTGCGATCAGCAGCACCGCGCCCCGCCGCAATGGGCGGGGCGCGGTGGGCGGCCGTCAGGCCGCCTTGGGCTTGCTGCGCGACCAGATGAGGTCGTGCGTGTCATTCTCGCCTTCGATCAGGCGGGCATAGACCGTCGCCGGGAATGAAGGATCGTCGATGGCCACCGACAGGTAATCCCGCCCGGCCTCGCTGGTTTTCTTCCACGCCGCGCCGAAGTCGTGGCCGGCCGCTTGCAGGCGGAAGTCCGGGGCGCTTTCGTTCTCGCCCTTGTCGTTGGGAACCAGCTTGACCTTGAAGTTGAGGGTCAGGGTGCGGAGCTGGCCGGTGAAGCCGTCTTTCTCTGCGGTGAAGGTGCCGATGTTAGCCATGATGATTTCTCCTTTCGGGTTGAACAAGGTCGCGCCAGTGCGTCCTTGTTGTGATCCGTCCGGCGGGGGATGGGCTGGCCGCACCGCGCAGCGGTCGCAACACCGTGGAGAACCTGGAAGCGAAAAGAATTTGTCCCGCGAGGAATGCGCGCAGCGCAGGGGGAATTGTTTTCGCTGGAAGGTTGCGGCCATGAAGCCCAGCCACCGCCAGGATTCACAACAACACAAGGACGTACTGGCCGCCCGCTCCCGAATGGAGGCATGGCCGACTCGGCATCCCCGCGCGACGGCTTCACCGGCCTGCGCCCTGACACGGGCAAGGACAATGCCCAGCGACAAGGTGAAAGCGTCCCTACTGCTGCTTGCGGCCCTTTGCGTGAGGCGTGGCGTGGAAGCTCCATTGCAAGGCCGGGCGGCGTGTCGGTGAACCGTCCTTCGTGACGTACAGGCGACGAACCGCCAGCGTCGAGGACGGCACGCTTTCGTGCAACCTGCGGCAGCAAGCCGGGGCGTAGCCCCACACGCCCGTCCATTGCGGTGGGGCGCGTTCGGAATGTCGTCGGCGCTGTGCGCCGACGCACTTATGGGCTTCGAGGGTTTCCCGCGCACAAGGTCACTTGTGCGCCGCCCCTTCGCCGTCCGCCCGAAGGCGGCGAAGGGGCGTTCTGGCTTTGGGCTTGGAAACCGGGCGCGGCCACCGCCGCGCCCGGATTTTTGACCATCGGCACCAGGGCGGAACGGCCTGGGGCCGATGCTGATGGAACAGCGAAGCGCCCCGGCCGAAACCGGGGCGCTCGGTGGTGGTGAAGGTCAGGCGGCGAGTGCGTGGGCCTGCTGCTCGTCGTCGTTGTCGATGGCTTCCGGCTCGTCGTTCGTCACCGCCTGCGGCGCATCCTGCGCCGTGGTGTCGTCGGTGCCTTCGGCCTTGAAGATGGCAGGCATCCAGCCGGTGCCATCGGCCAGCCGCTCGGCTTCGCTGGCAATGTCGGCCTTCTTCAACTTCGCCAGCCGGGTGACGTGCGCCGGGGCGTACTGCTCCACGGCTTCCAGAATCGCGGCCTTCGGCACATGCCGGAAATAACCCTCATTGGTGGGCTTCCACCATGCGGCCATGTCCAAGCCGACAGCCTGCGCCAGTTCCGCGCCCGGTTGCTGCGGCGTGGCGCGGGGTGTCACCACGTCCACCGTGACGGCCACGGATATCGCCAGCAGCCGCACCAGTTCATCTTGCGACTTCGCTAGCAGCACGGCGAACAGTTCGGCGCTGTCCTCCGGCAAGCCTTCGCCTGCTACCTGCTGCAACTCGCGCAGCGCCACGGCGGCGGGCGAATCCGGTATATCCGGGGCGATGCCTTCCAGCCGGTCTTGCGCTTTCAGGCTCACGCCCAGCGGCAAGTCGTGGCCGTAGTGGCTGCCCTGCAAGACGGTCTGCACCATGCCATGCACCAGCGCGGCCAGCGCCACTTGCGGATGCCGGGCGACTTCGATTTGCAGCGCGGCGGTGCGGTGGGCGCTCAACCGCTGCGCCAGCTTGTCGGACATGGCGGCGGTCTTGGGCTGCTCGTCGTCCTCGCCTTCGTCGTCGTTCCCGGCTTCGCTTTCGCTGCCGAAACCTTGGCGCAGGCGTTCCAGTGTGCGCAGCGCCTTGGCCTCGGCCTCGCGCATCAACCCGCGATGAATCACTGCCTGCCCGTTGCGGTCGATGGTGACGATGGCACCGGCTGCGGCCTTCACGGTCGTGCCGTAGTCCTGCAAGCCATCTTCCAGCGCCTGCAACTGCTCGCCCACGGCTTCGCCTTCTTCCTGCAAGGCATCGGCCTTTTCCTCGTCTTCGGTATCAAGCGCGTCATCCACGGCGGCGGCCAGTTCGTGCATCTTGGTTTGCAGCTTCTCGATGCGCTGCGCTTCGCGCTTGTTCGGTTCGCGGCGCTCCCTCGGCGCACGCTGGAAGGCGTGCAGGTCGGCATGGGTCACGGCGGGGGTGGCATCCACCCACGCCCAGCCTTCGTCCTTCACCTCGGCGGCGATACCTGCCAGCTTGTCTTGCGCCAGCCGTTCCAGCAGCGCGGCATCGGTCAGATACACGCCCGCGTCACCTTCCGCGAACAGGTCACGGCGCACACCACCGCCTGCGGCTCCGTAGGTATCCAGCCCCACGAAACGCACCAGCGGATGCCGGTATGCGTCAATCTCGCGCTCGGTGAGGCGGTCGCGCAATTGGGAAGGGTTGCGCTGCCACGTCGGCGCGTCGTAGAACGCGGTTTCCTGCGCGGCGTGGTCGTCGGTGATGGCAAGGGCCATCAACTGATCGAGCGTCACGGCTTCGGCGCGGTAGTCGGCCAGCAGCCGGGGCGAGACGTTCGCCAGCTTCAAGCGGCGCTGCACCACCAGCGGCGTGACGCTGAAATCGGCGGCTATGTCCTCGATGGGTCGGCCTTCGGCCACCAGCGCGGCGAATGCCTCGAACTGGTCGGCGGGGTGCATGGCTTCGCGCTGCACGTTCTCGGTGAGGCTGGCCGTGCGGGCGGTGCCATCGGCCACCAACAGGCAAGGCACTTCCCATTCCTTGCTGATGCGGCGCTTCTTCGCCAGCAGCTTCAACGCGGCCAGCCTGCGGCCACCGGCCACGACTTCGTAATGCTCGCCATCGGCGGCGGCAATGACGATGAGGTTTTGCAGCAGGCCGACACGCTGAATGCTCGCGGCGAGTTCGGGAATGGACATGCGCGGGGTCTTGCGCACGTTGCGGCCAGCAGGACGCGACACCAGCCGCGACAGCGGAACCAAAATCAGGTTCTTGGTCGGGTCGGCGGCTTCCAGCGGGATAGCGGCGGCGGTGTTGAGGGCGCGGGCTTCGGTTTGGGTAATGGCGTTCATGGTGATAACTCCTATCGGTTCAGGGATGCAGCAGCGAAGAAAGCGGCAAGGGCTGCTGCCTGCCCCTGCCGCGTGGGGAATCAGGCCTTCAACTGGCGCAGGCCATCGGCCAACATCCAGAGGGCGCGATTGAGGCGCACATCGGAATCAATGCCCTGCACGGGGCGGGTCTGCTGGCGGCGTCCGTTGGCGCTGCGGCCATGCAATCCGCCTTTGGTCAGGTTTTCTTGGGTGCGGTTGAACACGCTCCACAAGTCCGGGCGGCGGTCGTCGAACCGGCGCGGCATCAGGATTTGGCTTTCCGTGATGGGCGCGGGCTTGTTATCGGTGGGGTCGTACTTGAGGGCCAGCGCGGAACGGGCGAACACTTCGGCTTCGCCTTCGTCCAGCGTGATAGCGCGCATCAGGTCGCGGGATTCCTTCACGCGTTCGAAGCCGCTCAACACCTCGAAAGCGCCTTCGATGACAGAACCGGCCACGTCGCCCTTGTGCGGCACGCGCACATCGGCCACGGTATCGCCGCACACAAGGCCATTGCTGCAAACGAACCGGAACATTCCGGCCAGCATCTGATAGCTGCTGGTGCCGTCGTGCGAGTTCAGCAGCACGATTTCATTGGCTTCCGCGCCGTTGATCTGACTGGCATGGCGCAGGCGAATCATGTGTTTGGTGTAGTCGCGGCGGTCGTCGTGCCGCACGCGGGTTTGCGCTGCCATGAAGGGTTCAAACCCTTCCTTGCGCAGTTCCGCCAGCACGGCGGCGGTGGGAATGTAGGCGTACCGTTCGGAGCGGCTATCGTGCGGGGCCTCCGCGAAGATGGACGGGGCTACGCGGCGGATTTGGTCGTCGGACAGCGGGTAGTCACTGCGCAGCGTCGGGGAATGGGAAGCGAATCGAGATGCGAGTTGCATGGTTTTCTCCAATGAGTTGCTGTGGTTTCAAAGCTGACCGGATTCCAAGATTCGGAGCCCGTTGTGGCTTCGGTTGGTTCAGCGCAGAGACCTGGGCCGGTCCTGTTTGCCGCCGTCTTTCCTGAGTTCATCGCCCGCGAAAAACCGGGCCAGCGAGGGACTGGCCGTCAAGGGAGAAGCGCAGGGTTGGTGCGGCCCGCAGCGCAGCGAGGACTCGGCCCTGCGCGCCTTGACGGCCAGGCACCGCGGGCTACGGTCGCGGGAAAAAGCGATGAACTTGGGGAAAGACGAACAGCGGCCAATGGGCCAGGGGGTGCGCTGAAACCAACGCCGCGCGGCGAGCGCCCCTGCGTGCCAGCGGCACGCCTAGCTGGATGGCTGTTGGTCGATCAGGTGCAACCTGTTCGGTGCATGCGAGGGGCGCCAAGCAAGGCGCGGCGGGGATGGGCTGTCCAGCCGATCCCCTGGAGGGCAAGCGCCGCGCGCAGGCCAGGAGCGAAGAGACGGCCGGAGGCATCAGGGATCAAAGCCGCATGGCCGCGACTCGGCACGAGGCGCGGGGCAACGCCCGCGAGCCCGACGGCGGCACGCCGGGATGCTCTACTGTTCACAACAAAATGTAAGTGACGCAATAGTACTTATGAGCCACAATGTAGCTACATCTATTGTGAGCGCAACAATGGCAAGTAACGACGTCGTTCGTGCCCGGATTGACGGGCAGATTAAAGAAGCCGCAACTGTTGTTCTGGCTGAAATGGGGTTATCAATTTCGGATGCGATTCGGATGCTGCTGACCCGAATCGCGGCAGATAAGGCACTCCCCTTTGACATCAATCGTGTGTCGTCCGATTCTGATCGGAAGGCACCATAAGGTTGCGCTGAGGCAAGGCCCGCAAATCGTTTCTCTGAACAGTAGGGATCAAGAATAGTTCATGGCATCTATCAGACCTTCAGCATTCAATCAACGTGAGCGTTTGGACGGCGGCCCCTTCCTTGTCATTGAAGCAGCCGAACCGGAAGAGGAAGGCATTAACGTTTTCTTCACTGATATTCCCGCAGCGGAGCGCAAGCCGGATTCGCCAATAGCGAGACTGCTCAATGTGTGTCCAGACAGATTGACCATTTGGCCTCTTAATATTCGAGAAGATCGCGACGATTACCTGCAACCTAAATACGGCACCCTTGAACGCATCGTCGTCGCTCGGCCTGTTATCGAGCCCTACATACTGCCAGAGACTACTGACGATGTCGTTGGGCTTCTTGAGCAGTTGCCGGATGGGTTTGCCAAAGATTTTCGATTCGGTTTGGGGCTTCTGTGGGAATATCGGCAAATTTGCGAAACAGCCGCCAGCTTAGAAAACGTAAGCATACTCATTGTCCACAAAGGAAATGACGCGAAAATTGATTCGCCATTCTTTATTCTCGGAATAAGAAGATTTCATGAATTAAGAAAAGAATTAAATCGCATAGCCTCTCGCCACCAGAGAGACGCGCGCAAGGACAAGCAATTTCATGTCTACCAGACCTTATTACATGCTGCCGATTCAGCACAATTTCCCGCTCTAAAGAAGAGCGTAAGACCTGATGCACTAACGGAAATGACCGATGGTGGGCGGCAGCATGTGACGCTTTCCAAGCGTGATCGGCGCGCCGCTGTTCGCATGGTTCAAGACAATATAGAAGCACTGGCGGAATCTGAGCCGCGCTCGCTGCTGGCATTAAAGAATGATATTGAGCTCATCACACTGAATCAACTGATTGAGCGATACCAGGAAATGCTTGGAAAAGGACTGACGGAAAGCAAGTGGCAAAGCTTCTTTCTGGAAAATCCTTTCATACTTAGTCTTGCATTTGCCGTTCCAGCCATGCTGGTTCAGGGGCAAGCTTATGCAGGTGGCAAGCGACTTAACGGGTCCGGCGGAAAATTTTCAGATTTTCTATACGCATCCGCTTCCACGGGCAATCTTGGCCTCATTGAGATAAAAAAGCCGCAAACCGAACTGCTAGGAAAATCTCCCTATCGTGGAGATGATGTTTTTGGCCCATCGACAGAATTGGGTGGAGCGATTGCTCAAATTCTAGATCAGCGTTTCAAATTGCAGAGTGAACTACCCGTCATAAAAAATAACATGAACCGATACGACCTCCACAGCTATGCGGTTCGCTGCATAGTTGTCGCTGGCATGACGCCACAAGAGCATCAGCAAAGAAAGTCATTCGAGCTCGTTCGAAATGCGTTCGCAGAGATCGTGATCGTGACTTTCGATGAACTACTTGCAAGGCTAACCGAGATTAAAAATGCGCTCCAACCGATTCCTACCTTAGACACGGTGCCGTTCTAAAACCAACTGACAGTTGGCCATTCCGTAGTTGGGATCAATGGCTGCAGTGTTCAACCAATCCATCGGCCGATCGGCATGTGGATTTCAACAACAAGATTGAATCAAATGCATATATCCAAGCTCAGCCTGGTCAACTACCGGAACTTTCCCAACACGAAGCTGCTGTTCCAGAAGGGTATCAACACTGTCATCGGCGAAAATGGATCTGGCAAAACCAATCTCTTTCGCGCAATCAGATTGCTGCTTGATGACAACATGATTCGCTCTGCCTACCGGCTGGAGCATACCGACTTTCATCGCGGCCTAGGGCGCTGGCAGGGACATTGGATCATCATCAGTCTTGAGTTTGAGGAAATCTCTGCGGATGAATCAGTGCAGGCGCTCTTCCGACATGGGACGGGCGTAATTGAGGAAGAGGCGAACGGCAAGGCCACTTACAACCTGATCTTTCGTCCGAAGAAGGAAATCAGGCTGCGACTTTCTCAATTGAACGATGGTGATCAGGCAGGCCTCGACGCTATCCTGAACCCGGTCACCATCGACGACTATGAAACGATTTTCACAGGTCGGAGTGAAGCCGACTTCAACGACGAGGCCTTCTATAAGGATGTGGTCGGCGACTTCGCGAATGTTCGATTCAATGAAGAGGTTGAATTTCGTGTTATCGGCGCGAAGATTCCGAACGTGCTGTCCGTCTCCAAAGAAATTTCGTTCACTTTCGTCCAGGCGCTACGGGACGTCGTCTCCGAATTTCACAACAACCGGACAAATCCGCTCTTTTCGCTTCTGAAGGGCAAGAGCGGCGATATCGACCCCGTGGCGTTCCAGGCTATCACCGACGGGGTAAAGGCATTGAATGACTCCATCGAAGCGTTGCCAGACGTGCAGGTCGTCCGGACGGATATCAGAGACACCATCAAGGATGCGGCGGGTGAGGCGTATTCGCCGTCTTCTCTTTCTATCAAGTCGGATCTGCCAGACGAAGCTGACAAGTTGTTCCAGTCGCTCAAGCTGTTCGTTGGCGAATCGGGGGAGAGCCACGAAGGACCGATCCACGAGCTGAGCCTTGGTGGAGCAAACCTGATATTCCTCACGTTGAAACTGCTTGAATTCAAGTATCAAAAGGCTAAACAGTCGATCGCCAACTTTCTGCTTATCGAAGAGCCGGAAGCTCACATTCACACACATATCCAGAAAACACTGTTCGACAAGCTCAAATACGACGACACACAGATCATTTATTCGACCCATTCGACGCACATCTCTGAGGTCAGCAATGTTCAGAACGTGAACATCCTCGGCAGAGAAGGTGATCGTTGCGAGGCATACCAGCCTGCAATTGGCCTAAACCCAGAAGAGATCGGCAACATTCAACGCTACCTGGATGCTGTCCGTAGCAACTTGTTGTTTGCCAAGAGCGTCCTCTTAGTGGAGGGCGATGCAGAAGAAATTCTCGTTCCGATCCTGATCAAGAACGTGCTAGGCGTCAGCCTTGATGAACTCGGCATCAGTTTAATTAATATCCGCAGCACTGGATTTCAGAACGTCGCGGTTCTTTTCGATGATGCCCGAATCCGGAAGCGGTGCAGCATCGTCACCGACCTTGACAAGTCCATCATTGACACAACGCCGGCGGCGGGAGACTCCGAAGGGCTGCTCCGGCGCAAGGGCAAGTATCAGGCATCCCAGGAAAAAGGGGTCGCCAGGAAAGCGTTATTGGAAGACACCTTCAAAGATAACGGGTGGGTTTCTCCATTCTTTGCCCCCCATACCTTCGAGGTCGACTTCATTGCCGCCGGCAATGCGCGTAAGGTGGTCGGCATCCTTCCTGATGTCTACAAGGATGCACCAACCATCGCGACGGCCAAGGCGGAGCTCGAATCAGCGGACATCGCGTTGTTCGGTCAGCGCGCATTGACCATGGCGGACAACTACGGCAAGGGATGGTTTGCCATCTTGCTGGGAAAGAAGATCGATCCGCAGACCGCCATTCCGAAGTACATCTTGGACGCCATCGCTTTTGCGCATCCGGTGGTCACTAAGGAAGTCTGGTTTAACGTGCTGAGCTACCGCGTGAACTACATCGATGCAGAAGATATCTTCACTGCGTCTGCCGTATTCGACGACTTTAGGGCCAAGCTGCTGGCCTTCCGAAATGGAGACATCGACTTCGTCGGCATCCGAAACGAGATGCTTGCCACGTTCCCAGATGATCGCATCAACGATGTACTCGCGGTGTTCTGATCATGTTCATGTGGAACAAAGATGATCTGAATCCCGAGCAGGAAGCAGCCATTCTGAAGCCAGGGAGCGTCTTTCTCATCGCTTGCCCGGGCAGCGGGAAAACGCGCACGCTCACCTACAAAATCGCCTATGAGTTGTCCAGGCTGAAATCGAACAAGCAGTTTGTCGTTGCCATCACTTATACGCACCGTGCCGCCGACGAAATCCACGAGCGCATTGAGAGCCTTGGGGTGGATACATCCCGATTATGGATAGGAACGATACATTCGTTCTGTCTTGAATGGATATTGAAACCGTACGGCATCTATCACGAAGCGTTGGATCGAGGCTTCCGTGTGATCGATCAGCATGAGCGCGAGAAAATCCTGGAGGCATTGTGCAAGCCTTACCAGAAGCCAAAAATAACATTCTGGGATTGTGAGTTTTATTACACCGAAACTGGATATGTGCTCTCCTGCCCACAAGATTGGAAGCATTCGGGTCTTCACGTCATATTGGGCAAGTATTTTGAGATTCTGCACGAAAGTCGGCAGCTAGACTTTGAGCTCATTCTTTACTATGCGTACCAACTGATCGCACGTCATCCTGCGATCAGCACTCTTCTGGCACAGTTGTTCTCTTTCGTGCTGATCGACGAGTATCAGGACACCAAACGAATTCAGTATTCGATCATCACCGCCATTCTGAAAGCTGGTCAAGGTGCGACCAAGGCCTTTATTGTCGGAGATCCTAACCAGGCGATTTATCAATCGCTTGGCGGATATCCGATTGCCTTCGAGGATTTCAAGGCGATGGCCAATATCGATTTGGACGAACTCGAACTGTCGCGGAACTACCGTTCTTCTGAGCGCATCATTGAGTACTTCGGAAACTACAACGTTCACAACACACGCATCGAAGCCGCATCCGAGGACAAGGCGTACCCAAGCCTTATTTCATTCGACGACACAGTGAGCAAAAATGATCTGGACGCTGAGCTCATCCGGCTCATCCGTTTCAACATTGAGACTATGGGCATCTCACCTCACGAGGTGTGCATTCTCGCGCCACAGTGGACGCATCTTGCAAGCATGACACGTCGTTTGGTCGCCAGCATGCCGGAGTACTCATTCGATGGCCCCGGTATGGTTCCCTTTGCACGGGACACAGAGAATTTCTGGTACAGGCTTTCTAAGATTGCACTTACTCAGGCATCGCCGGGAATGTATGTGCGCAGACTGCGGTGGGCCGGGGAGATTCTGAATGACCTAGAGGCGGCCGGGGCTAGCGTGTCGAAGCTCACGCGGAGGTCCTTGTTGAGGGAGTGCAATGCAATTAAGATCGATGAAACAGATGGTCTTACCTACTTGAGCGCATTTTTCGAGCGTCTGTTTGCAAACTTAGCAATCGACTTTCGCCTTTTCACGCTGCTTCAAGAGCATCACGTTGCCTTCTTCGATAGTTCGCAAGCCCGGGTAAATCGATTGAAGAGTGAAGGTAGCGAATTTATAGGCGATATTGAGACATTCAGGAAGGTATTTCAGCATAGGACTGGAATCACCATCTCGACGATACACGGCGTCAAGGGAGCCGAGTTCGATGCAGTGATCGCTTATGCATTATTAGAAGATATGGTGCCGCATTTCAATGATCCGAACGGTCAAGAAAGCGCGATGAAATTGCTGTATGTCATTGGTTCGCGGGCAAGGAAGAACCTGCACCTTGTTTCGGAACGAGGTCGAGTTCGCCAGTATTCTGGCGAAGAGTATCAAGTAACTCGCAAGCTTGCCTCATGCAGTTTTGGATACGATCAAATTCCATAGAAATCACGAGTAGCGCAACCGCGCTCTCTATGGGATGCCCTACAGCTTTGTTTAGCGTTTGGCTGAATCATCTGCGCGCGGCTCGCTCTGCATGCCCTGCTGTCGCCAGCTCAACATGCAAGCGGAGCGCGCAGGCCCGGATCACAGTGTCGGGCCGTGGAGGGCTGGCGAATGCCAGTCCCGTCAGGGATGAGCGAATAGCGAACGTGGAGCAGCGCGATCCACAAAGTGGAGACGCTCAAGGTTCCGTCGCTTACTATTTGGACTACGGCGAGTTGAGTAAAAAATATGAAAAATATCTTTGAAGAAATCAATGAATTTTCTTCGGAAAAAATCGCGTTATTCAGCTTTGGGAAATTTTGCTACGTCTTTCTTAATAAAGACCCGATCTTTGTCAAGAAATTGCTTCCCCTCATCCAAACCTCTCTGGCAAATGAGAGCTTTCAGGCAGACGTAATGCGTGCTTATACGGAGGGCTGCATGAATGAAAAGGCGGCCATTCTGAAAGAATTTGAAGCCAAACGCGACCATCCAAACGCAGCCAAGTTTTATGGGCCACAGCTTGATCTAAATAGCTGCGCCTAATACCGCTACACTTTTGCCTGACCATGTTTTCCTCCGGGGAATGGGCTGGCGGTTTCCATAAAATGGCGGACCTTTTTCAGTAACTGCCACATTGAGCGGCACTGATGATTGCGGGTTATCGTGTCATGAAGTGCCTGCCATAGCCGTTCCACATGATTCACCCACGGCGAGTAAACCGGCTGGTAAATTACCCTGAACTTGGGATTTGCTTTCAACCAGCGCTGTGTTTCGCGGCTTTTATGGATAATGTAGTTATCAACGATCAGCGTGATTGTTTTCGCCCGCCGGTAAGTGGCTTTCAGGTGCTTCAGCAGAGCGATAAACAGCGCTGAACTTTTGCTGTTGCCGCCCACGTAGCTGACTTTACCCGTGCCACTGTGCAGTGCGCCGGCCAGATAGTATTTTTCGTTCTGCCCCGGCGTCACTACCCGTTTCTGCTGTCCGCGCAACTGCCAGTCCGCACCGATTTTAGGATTAAGGTGGATATCCACTTCATCTTCATAAAATACCGGATGCTCTGCGCTGCATTCATCCAGCGCTTTGTGGATTACCGCCATCTTTTCATCTTTATGTGGGTCACGGATACGCAGAGTTGGCGCGGCCCTGCGCCATACAAGCCCCGCAGATGGCAACCAGCGGCGAACGGTTCCTGCATGTAACTGGCAACCGGTTATCTCATTGATTTTTAATGCCAGTAATTCGGTGCTCCAGCGTGAACGTTGATAACCAAAATCGCCGGGAGAATGCTTTATCAGCTCACGTAACAGGGTGCAGATATGTTCAAAAGGCCAGCGTCGGGAGCGCCCTGCGGGTAAGGATTTCAGGCCTTCAATACCTGAGTGCGTAAACCAGTTAATCCAGCGACCAACGGATGAACGGGCACAACAGAGAGTTCTGGCAACATCGCTGACCCGTTCACCCCGATGAAGCATTAGCATGGCCGTGAGTCTGCGGGCATGATTTTTATCACGCGTTTTATGAATAGCTTTCTGCATCAGGCGTCGTTCGCCACGGGGTATTGGTACTATGATCGGCATCGCTCAGCCCGGTTGGTGATTTTGGTTGGTTTGGCGATTGATCAGATCGCACAATCCGGGCTGAGTTCCCTTTCAGTGATCTACTATTCCGCGCAGCTATTTAGTGGACAAGCGATTGGCTATAAAGACAATCCAGCATTTAATGGACTACTTAAATAATTATCTCAACGAGTATCCGGGATCGCTAGAAATTCTCAACAATTCCTACAAGCATATCCATGACGAAGATGGTGTTTCGTACATAAAAGAAAATTACGCAAATTATCGCATTGGCTGCATTTTTTATTCCAAGCACCAATCAATCATGGGGAGGGCTGAGATGCTGGAGCTAAAATATTCCAAGGTAGTTGAACGTGAGTACGAGAAAATTGGAATTGACATAAGAAAGGAAGATGCTCAGTTCTCTAAATATAGTCTTGTCAGCCTGAACGAGAATATTCAGATATTCAACGACAAGGATAGTCAGACAATACGCGATGAACGCATAGGGCGACACTTCTGGATAAAAGTTCCGAGGAAGCTGCTTACCTCTATCGAGGAACTCATTGAAAAAGGAATGCTGTCCGAAATAGCATTCAGGATTGATTACGTCTCCGATTATGTCCCTGCAATGGAGGAGATGGAGTTTGGCGCTCCGTTGCGATTGAAAATATCTTCCCTTCCTAGATTGTCAAAGTTCTACTCCACCGATAAATATGAGAACAATCTATGGATTCACCATGACGCAGAGAAGCTAAGTTTGACTTTTGAAGAATTGATGGAGGACTTTGAGGTGGCAGGCGACGACGTCGTAACGCAAGTCATCCATCTTGAATACAGTTCAAAAGGCGATGATTTTTTTATAACTCACTTGGATCACGAATTTATCGTATATACGTTGGATAGCTATCAAGAAAGATTGAGCAATGCCAACATCAAGGGGCATAGAAAAATAAAGACATTCAAAATAGATAACTCAATGATCCCGTTTGATATAAATATTAGCGGGGATCTTTTTCTGTTTCAGGTTCTCGATTCGTATTTAAAAAATGATGACTTGATTCGTGAATATTTTGAAAAAATTAACTGACTTTATAGTTTGAGATATTTAATTAAAACAGCGATCGGCATAGAACATGGCGCTGCTGCCCGCGATAATCATGTGATTGGGCGCTCGCGCCCACTAGCCCCAGCGCATCCTTGAGCCGCAGGCCAGTTCCTTATCGGCCTATGGCGATTCCACACTAGCATGGAGCCTCGATAGAGCAAGAGATCCGTTGCCACATGCTCGTGCTGTGGTTTGGGTGTACGGTTGGACAGATGCTGCTGTCAGGACTTCTCGCCAGGCTGCCGCTGCTCGATCTGCAACCGCGCCCGTTCGGTCGCCTGCTGCAACCGCTCCCCCAGCACCGCACGCGGCGGCAGGGTCGTCAGGTATTCGGCTACGTGGATGCCCGACTTGTCCAGCTCCAGCAACTCGATCTGCTCTGACTTCTTGCCGGTACAAAGAATGATGCCCAGCGGCGAGGCTTCCTCCGGTTCGCGTTCGTGCTTGTCGAGCCAACGCAAATAAAGCTCCATCTGCCCCTTGTATGCTGCCTTGAACTCGCCGATCTTCAACTCCACCGCCACCAGCCGCCGCAGCTTGCGGTTATAGAACAGCAGGTCCAGGTGGAAATCCTCGTCGTCGATCTGGATGCGTTTCTGCCGGGCTAGGAAAGAGAAGCCCGCGCCCAACTCCAGCAAAAAAGACTCCATTTCGCGGATGATCGCGGCTTCCAGGTCGCCTTCCTGCCAGGTATCGCGCAGGCCCAGGAAGTCGAGGATGTACGGGTCGCGCATGACCAGCGCCGGCGACATGCGCTGCGCATCGCGCATCGCCGCCAGCTCTTGCGTGATCGTCTCGTCCGGCTTCTTGGACAGCGCCGTGCGCTCGTATAGCATCGAGTCGATGCGCTCGCGTAGCGTCCGCACGCTCCAGCGTTCGGCGCTGGCCATTTGCACGTAGTAGTCCCGCTGGAGCGGGTCTTTTAGCGGCAGCAGCGCCACGAAATGCGACCAGCTCAATTGTCGTGACAGCGTCACGACAATTGGCTCGTCCGAGAAGGTGGCGGCGAACTGCACCATCCGGCGCAGGTTCTTGTCCGCGAAGCTACGTCCGTAGTCGCGGACAAGCTGCGCCGCCAGGGTCGGCAGGATTTCGTCGCCGTACCCGGCCCGCTGCCCGGCAAGCACTTCCGTATGGATGCGCTGGCCAATGCGCCAGAACAGCAATGTCAGCTCGGCATTGACCGCCGAGGCGACGCGCTGGCGCGACGCTTCGATCAGTGCCCGGATGTCGCCCAGCAGCGCGGGCGGCGCTGCTGGCGCTGAGACGGATGCCTTGCGCCGGGTCATGCGGCCACCTCCTTGGCTCCCTGCATCCCGGTGATCGTCTTACGCCGATTCGCCACCAGTTCGGCCGCCTCTCGCACCGGCTTATCCTCGGTGTGGACGTAGCGCATGAACATGACGACGGTCTTGTGCGCCGTTAGCGCCATGCCGACCTTGACCGGGATGCCCGAATTGGCAATGTCGGTCGCCGAACGGTGGCGGATGCCGTGCGTGCCCACGTGCGTAGCGCCAGCCGCCTTGAGCGCACGGCTCCAGCCACCGTAATACTCGCCCGTGGTTAGATGCTTGCCAGCGTGGCTAGGAGAAGGCAGCACATAGCGGCTACCCTCCTGCCGGGGTGCCGTCGAGAGTAGCCGATAGGCTTCCTCGCTCATGGGCTTAGACATGCCGCCTGTCTTGCTGTCAGGCCAGACGACGCGCCGGTTCTGCAAGTCAACCCAGTTCCATTCCAGCGCGATGATTTCCGAGCGGCGGCCGGCGAACTCGAACTGCAGGCGGATTCCCAAAGGGATGACGTAGTTCTCCAGCCCCTCCGACTCGATCTTGTCGAGCTGTCGGAACAGGTTGCCCATTTCTTCGTCGCTGATGAGGTGAGTCGATTTGCCGGCAGGGAACATCGGGACGTGACGGCAAGGGTTGGTACCGTCGGGCCGATAGCCCCATACCTCGGCCATGTTGAACATCTTGCGCAAGACGCTGAATACCTTGTTCGCCTCGGTCTGCTTGTACGAAAGCTTTTCCATCAGTCCGGCGATTTCAGGACGCTTCACGTCCTGAACTTTCTTGCGTCCCAGCAGCGGAATAATGTTGCGATTGATGACAGCCTGATAGCCGGCTTGGGTGCTGAGCTTGTTGCGCTTCTTGGAGTAGTCCTCCATGAACTTCGTGCATAGCTCCTTGATCGTAGGTGCCTGGCGCGCCTCCGCCTTCTCTGCGGCGGGATCTCCGCCTCGGCGGACTTGGGCCAGCCATTCCTGCGCCAGCGACCGCGCCTGTTCGACGGTCAGCTCCCCGTACAGTCCTAGCGAGGGCTTGCGGCGCTCGCCAGCGTTCGTCCGGTACTGGAGCATGAACACCTTGCGACCCGCCGGGGTAATCTTGCACAGGAAGCCGGGGACCAGCGTGTCCCGGAGTTCGACGGCCTCTGCCTGGGGTTGCGCCGCATCGACAGCGGACTTAGTGAGTTTGATCTTAGCCATGATGACTCCTTGGAAAGACCTGGATTCCAAGGGCCGGATAGGAGTCAGGCGGTCGGAAGTCAGGTCAGGTTTCGGAAAGCACCGGCATATGTTGAACTCGCTTAAGTCATTGATAAACCTGCTGTATCGGGCTGTAGCGTAGTCCAGCGAATTTCGGTGCTGGAGTCATGGTGAAATAAAAAAGCCTCCCGTTTAGGCGCCTCTTAAGGATGGGTTTTCGTGGCTAAAGATGAAAAGCAACACGCTTCCCGGTTAGGAGAGTTGCCCAAATCCACTATGCCGGGTGAATGATGTGTTGATCCATGCTGACGGGTAGGTGTATGGGCAGATCCGCAGAGAGCGGCAGGCCAGTTTCATTTGCGGTTTTAGTGATGGGACATCAGGTTATCCACAAAAACGGTGCATAAACCTGTGACCGGAATCTGGATAAGATGGGATAATCATCATCGCGGTGCCATTACCTTGAAAGGGTGACCCGGTACCGGGTCACCCTGCCTCGCTTTTACTTCAGTTCCTCGATATTCAGCATAAATTCTGACGTTCCGCTGACGCCGGAAATCGATGGGAAAATCGGGAAGCTGCGGCTGTCACCCAGACCCAGATCCAGCTGAACGTTTTTGCTCTCCCCTGGTGCTGCGGAAACCCCATTCACCGTAACGCCGAAGGCCGCATCCTTACGTACCGTCAGTATCGCGTCCTGTTTCCCTGTTGCGATAGAACCGTCCTTCTTGCGCAGCTGGCTGGCATACAGTACAGCCAGCGGCGTGTTGTCGGACGTTTTCAGGGCGGTACTGACGGAGATGGTCTTAAGGTTCTCCAGACGTACCAGGTTGTTCGGCAGGTAGTTAAATTCGACGGCGCTTTCTTTAACGTTGTTCATCTCGTCTTTGGCATACACGGTCAACGTGTAGGTTTCACCGTCATTAAGTGACGGGAAGATCTTCGGGTAATTCGGTGTATAGAGATCATTTCCGAGATTTACCCAGGACAACTCAACAGCATCAGATACCGGTCCACCTCGAAGCGTCATGCGAGTTAACGAGGGTTTGGTCAGAGTATCTGCGAGCTGAATTCGGACGTTTTCCAAGCCGAACACTGTCACGTTGCTGGTGATAGGTTTGTTTTCGTAGTTGATACTGATGGACGGCGGCGAGTTATCGACCGTCACGGTTTTGTAGGCTAAGCTTCCCGTGTTGCTGAAAGAATCCTGGGCGTTGAGCTGCACGTTATAGCTGCCCTCCGGGATCTGTTTCAGGTTGAAGTCGTAAGTATAATTCCCGGTTGCTGTGTTACGCCCCGTTTGTTTTCCTGTCACGTTGATATCCGCGTTATTGCGGGATTTGTCAGACAACCACACCCGGCTCAGTTTAACGGCATCGAAATACCATCCGTCTCCTGGCTCGTTGACGAATACCTGAAGAATGTTGGTCGCATCATTGTAGTTGTAGCCAGTAACTGTGGGCCCCTTTGTATGCCAGGCGATGTTTTCCCAGAGCGGCATGAAGAAGGTGGACTCGGTTGTCGAACGCACTTCATAGGCAGTATGTATATAGCCGGTGGTACCGTTTGTAATCGCCTGTGTCAGGTCGACAGTACACGACGTTGACCCGGCAGGGATCTTGCAGGTGGCACTGCCGGTAATTGCTTGTTCGTAGGGGCGTGCTTGCACAGTGAAACGGATCTTGGTTAGGTTCACCGGCATATCTGAAGCCAGAAAATTTTTCCAGTCGACGCTATTGAACCAAGTGCCGTCAGACTTCTGTCGCTCAATCGCAGGACTCCCCCACGCAGGACTTTTTACCGCCGCCGGGTCCCAGTTCAGCCAGGAGGCGTACTGAGTCAGACCGCCACCGGCCCATTGGTACCTGTTCACAGGGCGATAGTAGTTTCCATCCAGAGTACCCTGTGGGAGCTTCACTTCTACGTACACATAGGTCGTGTCTTCTGAAATAACCTTAGAGCCGCCATAATTGTTAAGAATGGTGATGCCGCCGTTACGGTATGGCTGCCAGTTAGTTCGGGGAATACGAATGACCATCCGGTACGGGTTTTCGAGTACAGAGAGCCCCCGCACAAACGGTACGTACCCTGAAGAGATCCCTGGAACCACACTCGTACTGACTCGTGAGTCATGGACCGCAAAGGGCGTATATTCACCTATCTGGTCATCAAATAAAAAGCGCTGCGGAGGAATATTCAGCGTGTTTCCGGCCTTATCAGTGATGATAAAATTGAAGGTGAATTCTTCATTGAGATCGCTGGTGGGCATGCCAGGTTGAGTGACCGCTTCCTTTATCCAGGGGTAAAAGGCACGTTTTGCCGCCGTGTCGTAGCTGAGTGTATTATCGGAAACGACTGTTCCATTGCTGCGCTTGATGACCAACCGGATCTTGTCTATGCCATACGCATCATCAACGCCGTCAGCAAAGATGGAAAACTGGCCAGAACCTCCGCGACCGAGCTCCCAAAGTGGTCCACTCAGGACCATGTCATAGCCTGCGTTCTGGCTTGGGTATATGCTGGTGTACTTCGGCGCTGTAGTATCGATGGTGAAACGATACGTTGTGGAACTTACGACGGCTTGCTGGAGATCTAGCGTGTCATTGATTACCGTGAAAGACCCTTCACCAAGTGCAGGTAACCCCATGTCCTTTCCGTAATACTCTGTGCCGTCGGCAGCAACAATGCGGTCTGCAACACTTATCTTGGCCGTTAGTCCCGAATACATAACCTTTTTATCACTGTCCCTGGTTACAGTCACACGTTCGTACCGGTCTAGACCGGAAATTAAGTTTAGGGTCAGGGCGCCAGCCGGATTGAGATAGCTCTGCGTTGCAGGCTTAAGCGTCATTGCCAGCTGATTGGTGTCGGTATAGGAATAACTGAAAATCTGAGCCGCCGCCGGATAAGTTGAAGAGATGGCCGTGGCAATGATACAGCCTGTCAGTATTTTACGCATGTGATGCTCCCGGGATGTATTTGTCCCTATTTTACAAAATCATTTCTTCTGACCTTGCTGGTTATCAGAGGTATTTCATAGCTTTAAACTTTTGAAAATGTCCGTTATAACAACTTTGGCGAGGTAAAAATTGGCAACGGATTGACTATTGAGATGGATCTTCACCAGGACGAGAAAAAGTGACTTTTCGTACACGAACAAGTAAGCAAGAATTCATGTTTTGATGTAAATGCCACAGTGCGGGAACTGAAAGATATGGGTGGAGGTTTGGCTATATTTCAGCAAGGTGCCGACTTAACGACACCCCAAAATTATTCAGAACTGCGGGAATTCCACGGCAAACTCAGATGTACCAGAAACGCCACTCTTTCCTGGTGTGACAGAATAAATACGTTCTTCACCCTGCCCCATATCAAAAATGATTGCCTTTGTCTCTCCTGGCGCAACGGTTACGCCAGCTACACTTACCGGGAAGTCAGCATCTTTCCGCACGGACAGCGTACCGTTTAACTGCCCAGTAATGACAGAACCATCCTTTCGGCGAAGTACGCTTGTCCGGATAAAAGCCAGTGGCTGGTTATCCGTGGTCTTTAGTGCAGCCGCAGTAGCAAGGGTACGTAGCCTGTCCAGAGTGATCATGTTTGCTGGTTGATAGAGGAAATTGAGCTTTTTCGAGGACCGGTTTCCAGAGGCATCGACTGCGTGAGCTTCAATTGTATAAATGCCATCCTCTTTTGCTATTACGGGAAAGATACGCGGGTACTCTGGCGTATAAACTCCTGAGCCCTGACTGGAATAAGCTAATGTCACCTGTTCACTGTTTGGTCCACCGCTCAACACCAGTGATTCAAGCGAGGCGTCACCTGAAGGGTCAGCTACACTAATTCTGAGGTTTTCTAGTCCCTTAACCAGTTTGCCTTCAGGATCATCATTCAGATACCGGTAGGAAATTAGAGGGGCAGTGGAGTCAATGGTAAGCAAATCATTTATCACGTAGTTTGCCGTGTTGCCCACAAGATCTCTTGCATAGGCGGACAGAACGGTATATTTGCCGTCCGGCAGATCAGCATAGGAAATGACCGCGTTTTTTGTTTTAAAATCACTCTCTGTCCATGTCCTGGCGGGTAGGTCAATCACATTCCCCGTTTCGGTTTTAAGCACCACGCCAAATTCTCGGGTATCCCATGCTCCTATTTGCCATCCATTTATCCGGTCATCATCAGTAACCGTCATGGTTACATTTTTATCCATACGGTTAATTTTTACGGCGTTAATAACCGGTGGGTTGTTATCCCAAATCACTACGAATGCCCCAGCCAGATTATCATAAATAGCAGTACCGTCTTTACCTGAGACCAGATGGATGTATTGCATCCCCTTATCGGAAGTAAAGGTATAATCCACGTTCATGGTACAACCAGTGCTTCCTACCGGGATAAGGCAGTACCAGTTACGGTTCGAATTAGCTGCAACCCGTTGTACATAGTTACGAGGTTCGGTAGTCACGCGTATTTGGGTAAATTTGGCAGTTCTTACATTCCCAGTAGCACTGCTCCATTTACCGGTATCACTACGAAAAATTTCTTTGCTTGTGACCTTTGGTGCAAGTTCCATGGTTGGGGAAGGAGTGAAAGATAACTCAGAGTGATGGTACCGACGAACGCCTCCCGCAAGTGTCTGGAATTCGTGATAAATATCACCGGTACTGGGGAAAACAAAATTGAACGAATAAATATTATATGTGCTGTCAGAACTTTGATAATTGGCATCTGCCCACCCAAAGCTTGTTTTATTAGCAGCAGTAAAGTTACTTTTATTCCTGAGTACCCGCAATGATATTGGATTACTGTAAACAGTTATCCCAGCTGAGTAGTTTTCCCAGGTATTTGTCCTGGTATTAAGCACCTGTAGAACAGAAGGAGGGTTGACCCGATCAATCACACTTTGTCTGCTTACTGATGCTTTATTTCCTGCCTTGTCATAAACATAAAGGCCCATACGGTATTCAGACTGAGAAGCTGGCGCCAGGGCTGGATCGCTCGCAGTAGTATTTTGGACGGTTACTGAATTATCGACCAGGTTAATTACAGCCCCTCTCTTTCGTTCAACGCCGTTCGAATCGACAAGAAAGTACTCAGCCCGGTCGAGACCAGAGCGACTGTCTGAAAGGCCTGAAAAGACGAGAGCCTGAACAGAGGCATACTGCATACCTGAAGGAACGCTGGTAAAGATGGCTTCGCTACCATATTGCCATCCATTTCGCGTATATCCAATTGTGCTAGTTTTAGGGGGAGTGCGGTCGATAGATATAACGTAGTCCCGGCGAGAAATTTCATTATTTTGGAGATCTGTGATCACTTCCCTCAGGGTGTAATTATCTTCACCAAACGCAGGGACACTTAACCTTTTTCCATAATAGTCATACCCGCTACTGGAGGTCATACGGTCATCAACCGTAACTTTGCTACTTTTCGTGCTCCACAAGCTTGCACCGTTGACATTAAGTAACGACAACTGGACGTACCGGTCTAAGCCGGAGATTACATCAGCCTCGAATGAGGTTGCTGGATTAATCCACTGCACAGATGGAACAACAATCTTTGGTTGATTCTGAGTGTCATTGAATCTTAACTCTGCAATCTCAGCTTGTGCCGTAAACGAAAAAGCTATGAGTGGTGCTAAAAGTATCGCCCTGCATTTCATGATTATCCTCCCCCAGTCAGGTATCAATAATACCAAGTGAGCAAGGCTAACTTTTCTGGGAAGGGGATATAAAAAACAAGAAAAAAAGAGTGAAATGTTCGCCAATAAAAGCAGGAATGCGAAGTGCTTAACATGCACTATTAATCACAGTTTATCTCATCCTGAGTAATAACCACTGCTCGGGCTCCCCGCTATCTTGTAGGGAGCCCATAAAGGGAGCAATCTGTACCAACTCCTTTAACAGGTTAGTTTTCAAACCAGGGCGAATCGGCAGCGTTGGCGGAGTCTTCACTTTGCGGTGACTCTCCCAGAAATTGCACTTCATGTACCGGTTTACTTTTCCCCAGGCTCTGCTGGAAATCATCCATCATAAATTCAACATCATTTTGGTCCTCTGGCAGGCCAGGTGAGATTTCAGACATGGTCTTTCCTTCAGTTAAAGGCATTCTACATACAGAACACGGACGGAGACGGCAGTGTTGTCAAACTCGTTATCGAAGGTGTCCATCCATTCAGCACGGTATCCCTCGCCCAGCAGGTTATCGATCCCCTGAAGGGATAGCGGCAGGACGGCCGCTAAACGCCCGCCGGAAACGAGATGAGACGCAGCGGCCAGTAGATGGAGTTTAGCCCGGTTGTCAGCAAAAGGTGGGTTCATCACCACGCAGTCGAATTTCTGATTTGGGTTCGCTGCTGACCATGCCAGAAAATCGGCCTCCGTTGTATCGTAACCTTTAGCTCGGGAGACCAGACAATTTAGTGTATCCAGTTCGATGCCGGTAACGTTGACGCTCTTAGGAAAACATTGCAGCAAATCCCCGTGCCCGATGCTTGGCTCTAGCAGTCGCTCCCCCTCCCCGGTCGCAATAATGGATGCGACGTATTCACTGAGTCGCAGCGATGAAGGGTAAAACTGGTGGGATACAATATCGGGCATGGCACCCATATGACCGATGAAGCGCATCACTTCGGTCGGGTCATAATCAAATGTCACATGGTAGCTAGTAATCCGGGCACCGAGGAACCGCAGAACCTCCGCGTTCACCTGCCGCGTTTTATCAGCGAACTCACCGGCATAACCGAGCGATGTCCAGCTGGACCATTCCTTTTCATTCCGAGTGAATTCCAGCTCTGCGAGCTGCATCCGTGAATGAAAATCGATGCAGCGTTTCAGTGCCGGGAACTCCTGCAACGTGGCTTTGTAATGGGCTAAGCGTTCAGTAGGCAGCGCCAGAGGGACAATGGCAGCAAGAATGTTGTTAAGCCGTTCTGCAATATCAGGATGTACATCAATGTGCATCGAACCATTCTTGTAAACCCGAAAACGAATACTGTTGCCATCCAGGCTGATCCAATTTCTGAACCCAGCATGACCAACCATATTCTCAACCATTTTTTTCGTGTCATAGACCGGTTTAACTGTTTCTCCCCGGAAATAAGAACAGATCACCCGCAGTTCCGACAGTGGCATGAGTCCTGATTCTTTGAATTCAACTTTAAGTTTTACCCACTTGTCTTTCACCCCTTCACAGACACCGACGGTGATCATGCGGGTTGAGAAACCAAAAGCTTTATTGGTTTTGTGGTGACGGCTTAATGATTGAAAAACGGCATAGACGCGCTCTTTAATGAACTGATGCCGGTCATTGAGCAATGTGACAACCGTGGCAACTACTGCGTCGAGTGTAAACTCAGGGATCTCTTGCGGAGGCCGGTGATACCGGTCAGCAGTAAATTGCTTGTCCCATTCGTTCTTTTTTTCGTCAGACATCACGGACAGCACATCGGTAAGGGCCATTACCCGCTTCCAGTACTCAGAACGAAGTGCATTTTCTGCGTACAGGGCATCTGTTTCTGAAATGAGATGGTTATAGCCCGAGAGGTAGGAATAGAGCTTCTGATTTCCGTATTTCATAAACTGAGTGGACATGGACCTCAGTAAACTAAGCTCTTCGTTATAGGATTCGACCTGGCTGGCAATGATGCCAAGCTCTTCCCGCATTTCGGGCAGAAAGTTATCCTCGTTAACACTGAGGCCAGTTAGGGGCATACAAGCGACCAGAGAGTTCCCTGGGGCGCCAATTTGGGGGAAATTAGATTCAACAGCAGACATAGTATCAGTCCTTTATGTAGGAATTATCTATTACCAGGATATCAACCTCGTTCAAAAAGCTAATAGGTTGGGCGACATAAAAATCTCGAAAGTTGCGCTGCGGGAGGTAGGACAGACAGATGTCGTTTTAATGAAGAGAAAGCGTGCCGGAGACAGGACAAAAAAAAGCCCCTACTTAGTAGGGGCAATGGGCGAGAGCCTGGGTGGCTCGTTCTTGAATATCGTACTTCTAATTATGTGCTACTCATAAGTTGAAATGCTTAATTCAAGCCTGTGCTGGTGGTGCTTCAGATTGTGGTTCTCCGCCAGTATTTGTGTTTTTCGCGGATTTGTAAGTCACTTTCTCCCCTTTCAATCGAGCTTGCCGATTTTCGACCCGGCGAAGCTGCTTGTTTTCTGCTTCAGTGATCTCACTTTGCAGGTTCTTGAGCATCTCCAGCATGCTTCGGTTCAACGTAAAGGAAATTTCTTCATCTTCGCTGGAGTCGGTCACTTCGGGAAGTTGGATATCACCGAGTTTCTGCAACAAACTCGTAGTGATGAGTTTGACCCCTTCTACGGCTTTTGTGGCGAGAACAGGTGGAACACGTGCCGGTTTAAAATCGGAAGGGACAACACGAATACTGCCACGTGGCGTCTTCTTAATCTTGATACCGCTTGAATCAGCTTTCTCAAGCTCGGCGATCATTTTTTCGATACGAGAGATGGCTTCCGTTTCACCGAACTCATCAATAAGGGATAGGACTGCAACATAGGAAATAGCATCGGCATGGATTAATTTTTTGATGTAGACAGAGCATCCGGTCAGACGAATGAGAGCAGCAATGGTTGTACTACTCTTGCCCTCACGTTCGGCAATACGATCAAGCGACCATCCGCCCAGCGCCTGAAGACGTCTGTAGGATTCACCCAGTGCCACTGGAGAAAGAGCCAGACCACGGTTCCCGTCAATTGTCGTCAGTTCGCAGCTGATCTCATCGGCTTTCATCTCGATGCAAAGAATGGTGAGGTCAGTATGTCCTTCTGCCTGAGCCATTAAAGCCGCTTTTAAACGGCAATGGCCCTGGCAAACGTACGGAATACCGTCTTTGATCAGAACGCGTATAGGGTCAACGTAATCACCCCGGATGAATGCACACTTGATGTTATTGAGATGATCTACGACTTCCGGCAGCTGGTAATATGCCTCCCCCATCCCCATCTCACGGGAGTTGAAGCCTGGCGAGATTTGAACCACTGAAGGGTTGATAGCCCAAGCTTTTTGTTCAGTGACTTCATTACAAAGGTCAGGGTTCGCGTCGCGGAACTGCTTCATGCCACTGACGAATCGGCCGGAACCTGTCACTGTTGAAAATGACACGAGGGGTGATTTAAAGACCCGTGAGTTAGTTTGCTGGGAATCAGTCATCAGATCACTCATAGATACTCCGTTGTATTCTTTTTTGCCATACCTTTCATCTGTGCGTGAATACTACCGGAAAAAAAAATCTCACTTTTTCGTTAAAAAGGTACTTTTGGGGTTTATTCCGAATTTCGCGAAGCAAAACGTTCTGATGCTCAGACCTAAAAGATTAAATAAACAATTAAAAACAAATGTTTATGCGAGCTAAGAAGGTAGTTAACTTTTTTGCCAAAAAGTGAAAAAAAATAAAAAAATGTGTCGGAATGAAAATTTCTTTCACAACACCCGCGATTTTCCCTGCTTAAACCTTGTTGGTTGTAATCCGGCTTTCGGTACCATAAGGGTGACATACCGATAATGCTTAAAGGAGAATACGCGTTGCGAAAACATACACCAATCATCAAATGGGCGGGGGGTAAAACCAAACTGATGCCATTCATCAGTCAGCATTTCCCACATGATCAGAGCCGTCGGTGGGTCGAACCATTTATCGGCGGGGGCGCTGTGTTCCTTAACATGTTTGCCACCGATGCACTCTTGGCAGACAGTAATCCGGATCTAATCAATCTGTACCGCAACATCCAGCGGAATAAATCGGCATTCATCAGAGAAGTGAATCTTCTGGCGGAAAGGGAATTTGATAAAGAGGATTACTTAAAGCTGAGGAACACGTTTAACAGCACCAGTTTGGATGATGCCCCGCTGCAACGAGCAGTCCTTTTCTACGCAATGAACCGACTCGGATATAACGGCCTGTGTCGTTACAATCTGAAACGTAAGTACTCAGTTCCGTGGGGGAATCGATCCAAGTTAACTCTGGACCCCCAGAAAGTCGATTATCTCTCATTCAGACTTTCTGGCGTTGAGCTGACAACCGCAGATTTTGGTCTGACGTTGGAGAGTGCTGGTGGTTGTGACCAAATTTATTGCGATCCGCCTTATGATAAAATCAGCAAAACCAGCTTTGTCAGTTATGACGGCATACCGTTCAATAAGAGCGCACATGTTAAACTGGCGGATATGCTGGTGGCAGCTCATCGTAAAGGGGCTTCAGTGGCCATATCCAACAGCTTGACTCCCTTTACGCTGGAGCTCTATGAAGAACGCGGTTTTGAAATTCATACTCTCAATGCTTACCGTTCTGTCGGCAGTCAATCAAAATCGCGAAAAAAGGAAAAAGAGATCCTGGCTGTCCTTCGTTAAGTGACAGTCAGTGGTTAGTCGATCGGGCTTATCCATTCCTCAAAGCTCAAAACTTCGGAATGGTCCCGACTGGCATAAGGAATAAACTGAAGCTCTTCGATGGACCGCTCCCCTCTCTTACCTTCACAAATAAACGATATAAGCCCCAGATCTGCAAGTTGGGTAAGAACATGCATGATTCGTACGTTCACCGTCTGCAACTGAAGAGCGTTAGCAATATCGGTAATTTTATGGGAATGGCGCCGAGACTTTCGCAAATATTCAAAAATGACAAGTTGGGTATTACGTCTCTTCAATAACTTCTCGGTCATAAATTCCTGAATTAACCCCCCAAGTAACACCAAGATCGGCCGCAGCACACCAGGGAACATCAAAGTATAAGACTGTGATGTTTTGATCAGTGTAAAGGACGTCAGAAAGCTAAAGTTCAGGCGCTTCTTTGAATACGGGATATATACGGCCAATGTAGTCGACAAGTGAGTAAGTAATTCTTCCAGATGATCCAATGTGATCATTGCTGTTTTATCGGTATTACGCAGACCGTGATAATCAATAAATGCCACTCTGGCACGACTCAGCCATTCATGTATGTTAATGGATACAGTGAACGGAGCATTTTCATCGACAACGTTGGCGGCATGATCAGCGAGCTGGTTGTGGATTAGCATAGACAGCTGGTAAAACGGAAACCGGCAGGATGGATGACACTGTAGTCCCGTTAGGGTAAGTTTTGTAGTACTCGAGCCATTTAGCGGAAAAGTAACTTTCCGGGATATAATTTTTGCTGACGCTCTTGCTGACTTGCAGATGAACCCAAGTCCAAGATCATTTTGCATACATCACTCCGTTTTAACAAAATCGCCTTAACCTGAATGTTAAGGAGAATAAAATTAAATATATAATTAATAAGATTATCATTTTTAATTTAAAAGATTAGTTAATAACGGGTGTTGAATTTAAAGAAATAGGCATATTTTTCGGAGTTTAAAACCGGGTAAAAACCCGATGCGTGAGCAACAAATTTGACGTGAGTGAGTCGGCACGACAGTGCAGAAAGCCTGTGGCTAATGAATAAACACCCTGTATTTGGGAGTTCTGTTCACTACGCACTAGGCTTTGTGGTTAATTTAAACACCGTCAGTAATGCGTAGGGCACAGAGTCAAAATAGTGGATCTTTCTCACCCTTCCGGAAAGATGATAGCTATGCCCCAATAAAACATGATCCTGCACATTACCTGTTAATGCGAATCCATCATTCTGCTTTTTGCCTGTAAAAGTAAAAAAGTAGCTGTGGGAGCCTTTTGAAAAAGCAGCTCGCACTTCTGTAAAAATGATATCAATACTCACTACATCACCAATGCTGAAAGAATGCTCAACAGGTACATCAGCGTTTTCTGGCAAATCTTTAGAAACGGGTTGGTAAGTTGAGTAGAAAGATTCTAACTGACGAACTGTTAAAAAGAGATTGTTGTTTAACTGCTGTGAAATGCTTACTGCAAACTTAGAATTATCGGCTTGTAACAATGCCAGGTGCCCGCTGTGCCTACGTTTCCAAGCGTCTAGATCGGGATTGCAGCGAAATTCCGGGATAGTTTCAAGAAATTCGATGCCCTCTTTCAGTACCAGTTTTTCCTCTGTGGCCGGTGACGTTTTGCTTCCATTACATGTCACGCAGACGGCGTTTGCGATTTCTCCTGTCCCTCCGCAGGCAAAGCATTCACGTGTGATCATGGCATAATAGTGCCCATCGTTACCGTGGAAAGGCTTTACGACCGCTGGCAATAAATAACCATCGTGAGTAAAAAAAATTGAATGTTTCATTTTTTAAGGTTCTCCAGACGTCCCTCCACGATAAGTAAAGCGTCAGTCACTTTCTGTACATACTGATCATGTCCTTCTTCAAAATGATCAAAGCGCTTACCAGCGTTGATCTCAACAATGTTACGGTCGAGCGAGGCTTTCGCAATAAGTAAATCGTTAAAAGTATTAATGACGGTAAAATGTACAATCTTGTCCATAAATTATCCTCAGCTATCTACTCATTTGTCAAAAGGTCACGAATTTCGTTCAGTTCTGTAACCTTAGATTTTGGAATGATGATTGCAGTATTTTCATCATTTAGAAGACTTAATACAAGTTGAAGTTTTGCTTCATCTAAAGTGATCTTTACACTTTCATTTGTTTTTGTGATTAAAGTGTTACTGACGTTCATAAATAAATTAGAATGCTGTCCGTCTAAAATTAATTCTGTCAGTTTATTATTGTCTGACATTGTTGACCCTACATTATCAATCAAACCAATAAATTCATTTTTTAACCGTTCAGTTTTTTTATGTGAAAGACGTTTAATACCTAACGAACTGCGAGTGATAGACTTTGTTTTAATGTCTTTAGGGTTAATATGTACAGGAGGTTTTTCCTGTTCTTCGAGTGGCTCACTGTTTGTTGCTGTTTCAACGGTTGTTGGTTTCGATAAATCAAGTACGCCAGAAGATGGCACTAAAAAAGAACAGGACTCCAAGTGTGCAAGGACTTTTGCATGATCATTGGAATACTTCAACATGATTTCAATCGCGAGTGTTTTTTTAATAAGGTTTAGGCTGATTAAACGTTGCAGTTCTAAAGGCATATCAAGGATTTTAAGCTGATTGCGAATCGCTGTGCCAGACCGCTGATAGCGCATAGCAAGGGATTCAACGGTAGAGCCAAGCTTCAGGGTCTCTGCGAGTGCGTAAGCTAGTGCAACGGGATTGAGACTGTTATTCCTGTTCCCATCAAGGTTCTCTAGGTATTCTTCGATTTTATCCTTGTAGTGCATAAGTACGACTGAAAAGAGCTGGATGTCAGCTCCTTCCGCGAGAGCAAGCAATAATGCTCTGTAACGACAATGCCCTTGCCGGACAACGTACTTGGAGTCCTTCTTTACTACCTTAATTAAATCAACACGTCGCCCCTCTTTATAGGCTTGCTTGAGAGAAATAATTGCCGATTTTACTGGCTCCTGTTCGTAACAAAGATCACCGATTACCGCTTCCCGTGGATTAAATCCAGGCTCGATAATAAGATCTTTTGGGCTGATTTCAATAATCTGATAGTCGCAATGATTCATATAAGCACCTTTTTTTATTACATGATACATTAATGCTCTCAGATTCAAACAACTCTGAAGGCATAAAAAACAAAATTTCTTTTAGTGGTTAGGTATCTTACTAATTCAAAAATAGACTGTTTTAAAAATTAAATTAAAAAGAAAATCTGAATAGTTTGAATTTATCTTTCTTAATAACTTCATGCTAACTGATATTTTTCCCGGCTGCATTCTATACAGGGTTTGTATCCAATCCTAAATTTGTAGGGCCAGAGCTCTTTCTCAGAGGGAATTTATCCCCGTTTTCCACAAGATAGATCAATTCTTTAGATCAATAGAGATCAATAGAGAACAATAAAGATCACGACCATTGTAACGTGATGATTTTTAAAAGAAATAGCAATGATCCGGCATTCAGGTGCATGCGAAAAGCATTTGATCGAATAAGAAAAGCATTTACTTGAATTGAAAAGGCATTTAGTTTAATGCGTGAAAAGCATTTGGACGAATAATCTATTCACAGCTAAATGTAGAAAGGGAAAAACATGGTGGGTAAGTTTAAATGAGTGATAACAATGAGTTAGCACATCCGTTTGATGTGACCAACACGGATACAGGGAGGACTTATCAACTGAGTCCAAACTCTTCGAAATCGGTCCAACCCATTGCTTTACTGCGCTTAAGTGTTTTTACCCCGGTGGGAACTAAAGAGAAGCGATTCAGAAATTTTGAGGTTGATGCTTCTGATGAGTTGTCGAGCATGGAACTGGCCCGGTCAGAAGGATACGATGACATCCGGATCACTGGCCTTAAGCTTTCGATGTCCACGGACTTCAAGTGTTGGCTTGGGTGCATTATGGCGTTCAGTAAATATGGATTCGCCTCCGAGAAAATAACATTGTCGTTCAATGAGTTTGCAAAAATGTGTGGTATCAGTTCTACAAATATCAACAAGCGAACCCGTTCACGATTTCAGGAAGCGCTGGCAAACCTCGCGTCCGTTGTTATTTCTTTCCGTGATTCTAAAACTGAACGCTTCACTGTCACACACCTTGTGCAGAAAGCTATGATTGACCCTAAGAAGGACACAGTAGAGCTCGTGGGTGATCCCTCGATGTGGGAGCTTTACCGGTATGATCATAAAACCCTATTAAGCTTACAGGTACTGTCGGTTCTCGCCAAAAAAGAAGCTGCACAGAGCCTGTACATCTATTTTGAGGCAATGCCTGCCGGAACGTTATTCGTTAACATGAAGCGTTTGCGTGAGCGGCTTCTTTTGACGACTCCAGTACGTACTCAAAACCAGATCATCAGAAAGGCTATGCTGGAGTTAAAATCAATAGGATACCTTGAATATCAAGAGGTTAAGAAAGGTAGAGATATTCAGTTCCAGATTTTTAAGAGAAGTCCAAAGCTTGCTCTGGCAAAACAAAGCTGATCCTCTGGTTCAGTTCGCAGAAAAGTAACTTTGGATGTAATGAGGCGTACGGGCATTCATCCAAATGCTTTTTTGGACGCCTCTGCTGATATGAATACCCTTCCCTGCTTCCCTGCTTCCCTGCTTCCCTGCTTCCCTGCTTCCTTTCTTACTTTTGCTTAAGCACCCTGGGAATTTTGAGCATTCGATCGAATGCTTTATTTAACTAATTTTCACTGAGTTAGATAACGAATACTAAGCAATTGATTTTGAATGATTTAATCAGAAGTCATTCATCCAGATGCCTTTAGATAAAACTACCCATCAACGTTTGTGCATAGTGGCTATACGTGAAAAATCCCTGTCCTTCTCATGTCACACTGAGATTTGCACAGAAAATTAAAGCCTGTAATTGTCTGGGACATGATTAGAACAGAGGCGTTTTGATAAATATCCAGTTCAAAACAGAGGTCCCATAAGTAAACATAACCTCATGAAAATAAAAGCAAATCGTTTAAAAATCCCATAGTGGTGGTGAAAAGCATTTGCTTCAATGGGGGGAGAAAAGTGACCTTTGTGAAAAGCACTTGCTTCAATGGCGACAGAAAAGTGCCTTTTGTATAAAAGCATTTGCTTGAATGAGTTTGTGTAAGGTGCCTACGTTGGAAACCCCTGGCATGAATGAGGCGGGAAGATGCCTTTAGCTGAAAAGCATTTGCATGAATGGGACAGTAAAAAGGTGCCTTTAGCTGAAAGCATTTGCATGAATGGGGCCGCAAACGGTGGCATTGGTCGAAAAGCATTTGCATGAATGGTGCAGCAAACGGGGCATTGGTCGAAAAGCATTTGCATGAATGGGATAGTAAAAGGTGCTTTTGGTTGACAGGCATTTGCATGAATGGCGCCGTAACGGTGTCTTTGACCGGAAAGCATTTGGATGAATCGACCTGAAAAGGTGCCTTTGGACTGAAAGTACCTCTCTTAATGGGATTCGATAGCTGAATTTCACCAAAAAGCATTTACATGAATGGAATAGTAAAAGTTGCCCTTGGTCGAAAAGCAACTGCATGAATGAGCCCGGAAAAGGTTCCTTTGGTCGAAAAGCATTTGCATGAATGGGTTTCGGATATGTGTCTTTGCTACAAAGGCATTTGCATGAATGAGGCTGGAAAAGGCGCATTGTTTGAAAAGCATTTGCATGAATGGGGCGACACACAGGATGTGGCTGAAAAGCACTTGTATCAATGGGAAAAGTGACTTTTTTAGAATGACATCCTTACACAGAGCTTTCTCAAATATCGGACTGGATGGTTATCACAAAAATGGTGAAGAGATAGACGATGAACTTCTTCCCTATAAAGAAAAAATAACCTGCCTCACCTTCTTCAATCCGATATACACACGGTATTCACATGTGACATTCATAGGCTAAAAAAACACCAGGCGCAATTAAGGGAAAAAAAGGGTGGTTAACAGAAAAATGAAAGAAAAATAAAAAGTATTATGCAAATGCGTTTACGTGAACTCAAATCAACACGGAGTAATTATGGAACTGACATTGAATACTAACGTTGAAAGAGAACAAACTAACGCTTTTGCATTTCTGAAGTCTAAACATGCAAAAGTGCCTTTGTTTATTCTCCTGTTTTTAGCAAGTTGCGGTTTAGCGTACGCGGGTTCCGACGACGGAGCCTTCGGCGATATCTGGGCCTACATGAGCGAAGCATTAACTGGTGCGCCGGGTAAAATCATCGCTTGCGGCATGTTGTTCTCCGTAGCTTATTTCGGCGTTGTAAAACCTAACCTTGGTTTGGCGCTGGTTTCAGCATTAATGATGCTGATTATGGCAAACGGTGAAAAAATTATCAGCACGTTCCTGGATGCTGGTATCCCGCTGTGATTTGTTAGAACAATAACGATGAGGGGGATATTCCCCCTCTCTGGAGTTTTTATGACAAGTCAGTACGAGGTACCTCCACATACCTATCGTTTCCCTTACAGAATTAATATGCCTTTGTTGATTCTATTCTGGGATGCAAAGCAATTGGGTATAACATTCGTGACTATCGCGAGTGGTAATATTTTTGATTTCTTTATAACTTCTGTAGTTGTTGCGGTTGTGTTTTGGTTTGCATATAAAAAAGCAGCTGAAGAAGGAGTTAGAGGAAAACTCAAACACAAACTGTGGTGGTTCGGCTTGTTTCCAGGGAAATCAGTGTTTAGTAGTCGTTACTTTACCGATCCATTTATCAGAAACCTCTATTCTTGATGGAGCTAAGAATGAAACTTCTCAGCAAGCTTAAAATTCCATTCATTAAAAGTGCCAGTAATGGCGATTTTGATAAAAAGGACGAGACTTCGCAAAATGGAGGCGAAGACTCAAAAGGACGCTTTCGGGATTCTAAAGCTCGCTTTAGTAAAGAGATTGAAGCTTCTGAAATTGGAATTACTTATAGTGCATTGATTAAACGTGACGAAAAACTCTTACGTGTGAATTCAATTGCTATATTAGTCATCGCAGTTTTAGTGGTAAAAAATCAATTTCTTACCGATCCTGTGACTATTGTGCTTCCGCCTAATATGACGGAAGAAGTTAAAGTTGTGGGAAATAAAGCCTCAGAGTCATATAAAACTCAATGGGCCTTATTCTTCAGTACTTTAATTGGGAACATAAACCCAACAAACATAGGCTTTGTAACAACAACCATATTGGATGCGCTTTCTCCGGATTTACAGGCGAAAACCCGTGAGTCATTACAGCAGCAGACCAATATTATGCAAGCTCGTGGTGTTGAACAGTCATTTAAACCGATCGATATGTATTATGACACCAAAAATGACATGGTCTATGTCTGGGGAACGAAATCAACGCGTTTGATTAATGTTCCGGACAAAACAGAATCATCAAAATGGACGTTTGAATGGGTGCTGGGTATGAAAAACGGACGACCACGCATAGCCTATGTAAATCAGTATTCTGGTACACCAAATATTAAGAAAATTACAATCAACGGCAAAGAACAACTGGCAACACTCGATAATCCCCCGCCGTCTACAGGTAACTAATTATGACTTCTAAAAAGGGCTTTCGCTGTCACGCGATTACAGCAATGATCTTGCTGGCAACTTCGAATGTAGTCTTTGCTGAAGACTATCAGTTACCGGCGACAGTAAATAACCCGGTTGTTATGCCTGTCGGGGCAGATGAATTTCAGAATGGTGTGAAAAATGCGATTATTAAAGAATCTGGCACCGGCCCCGCGCCTGAGACGTCACAAGCAACAAAACCGACCACTGAACTACCAAGTCTTTCACCTGCAAGTAGTGCCTCCCCAGCTGTCAATGAGATAACTGGCGCATTGTCAAAAAACCCTACGCTTGTCGGTTATCAGCAACAGGTTAAATCCGGAAATTTTGATAGTTACGGAAGACCGGCAGGGAAAGAGCCTCAACAAAATGCACAAAGCACCGGGGCCCCTTCAAAAGCAGATGAGTTATATGTAGAGGCTCGTAATCGCTACAAAGAAGTGCAGCGAGTAAACGTCCCACCGGGTGGGAATATTGTACTGCCAGTTTCACGGGGTCTGCAAAACAGAATTTCAACTTCATTTAAAAACGCATCTGTAAGTACTTCAACGCCAGGTGATGAAGCCAGTATTTTCGTTAACGGCGGCGATGTATTTATTTCAACAAACACGGATAAGCCAATTGGAATAATGCTTTCAGAAGATTCAGTGCCTGAATCGACTTATAACCTGACACTGGTTCCACTGGATGTTCCTGGTGCAATGATTTCGGTCACAACTTCTTTGAGCCCGACAATGCAGGCGAAACGTGAGACATCTTTGG
Source organism: Citrobacter freundii complex sp. CFNIH9 (assembly GCF_002903305.1). Lineage (NCBI taxonomy): Bacteria > Pseudomonadati > Pseudomonadota > Gammaproteobacteria > Enterobacterales > Enterobacteriaceae > Citrobacter > Citrobacter freundii complex sp. CFNIH9. Next base: position 228,973 of record NZ_CP026242.1, read on the forward strand.
ATAAACATAATTATGATGAGATGCTGGCACGATCCCAGTCAGAAGAGTTGGCACCATCTGACCCTCGTCAGGATGACCATAAACAGCGGATCATTGATTTACTGACTCCGGTTGCGCTAGGTGAGGTTCCTTCTGGTTTTAGTTTACAAGAAGACCGCTTGTCACGTATACCGAGCTCAGAGCAGTCCCCGTGTAATTTCAATATGTATTCAAAGTTAGGGCAAAGACTTGTGGGATCTAGGGAATTGATAGATGTCATTCTTGTTAAAAATGACAAGCCTTACGGACAAGTTGTCGCTGATCAGCAATGTATAACTGAAGGAGTAATTGCAAGTGCTTTGTTCGATAAAGCATTTCTTCAGCCTGGAGAGGAAACCGAGCTTTACATTGTGCGGGATAAATTATTTAAAGAGCGCCAGACTCGTGTAACCACACGACCAAGCCTGATTAAAAGATAAAATGAGAAAAGCTACTTTTCTTACAGGGGTCTCATTTGGACTAGTCGTTTTTTTGGGTACCAGTTATTACTACCAAACTGAGTACATTCCAAAAGGAACAGTGAATATAGTTCCCGATGACCACCGACCGGGTGAGACAGTTGACGATGCGTTTGAAGAACATACGATAATTATAAGCGACCCTACCCTTGCGCAAAAATTCGTTGGAAGCTCAACCGAGTTTGAAAGTCGGCGCGGAGTTAAGGAAATTAAAGAAGTTGGTTCGCTTAATAATGGTAAGGATTTTGCCCCTGTTGAATCCGATAATTCAGGATTGAATTTTAAAGATAAATGGCCCAGGGCGGGTGAACCTTATATCGTGCCTCAGATGACAGAAAACGAACGAAATTTGAAAGTTAAGCGCTTCCAGCAACCAAAGAGTGGAGTTAATAATGGACATTAAAAATGCCTGGGAAAATAAAACTGTCAGAATCTCAGTAATTGGTGCTGCGTTGATTGTATTGATTATCGTTATTAGTCAATCAATTTTTTCCACTCCGGTTAAAAAAGAGAAGAAAACCCAGAAAAAAGATATGCAAACTGGGTTCCTGATTGATGATTCACAAATGACTAAGCTGAGTAACGAGGAAAGCCAGAAGACTTATAACGAAATGGTCAGGCAGAACCGCATTGATCAGAATGCGGCAAAGGCAGATCGTGATAAAGCTGAAAAGGCCCAGCAAGAAAGCAAAGTACAGATTGCCAACCTTGCTTCACAAGTCCAGCAGCTCTCGACGCAGTTGACTGACATGCAGACCTCACGAAACGGTAATCGTAATCTCGACGCAGGTGGGTCACGCAAAAACGTCAATGAGCAGGCCCCAGCAACGCCATACCAGCTAAATCCAAATGCTGCGGTGAATGGGGCTAGTTCCGGATACGCTCCGATCACACCGACCCGAAATAGCCCAATGCGGACTATCACGCAGAGTTCAATTAAGACAAATGGTTCTGATGGTGTCATTCAGGTTATGCCGATATCCGAAAGCCGGATAAGAGAGGGGCGTGAGGTCGTTGCTGGCGGTGACAAAGCCCCGACACGAACTATTCGCGGCGACGGGACCGCTCCTGTAGACAGTAAAGCTCGGCATGCGGCACGTAAAGACGAAATGTTTCTCCCAGCGACGTCAATTATCACAGGGGTGCTAATTAATGGTCTGGAAGCCCCAACGAGTCTGTCGTCTAAAGCTGAACCCATGCCAGTCACTATGCGTATTAAAAAAGACATCATCATGCCAAACAATTTCACGATGGATTTGCGGGATTGTAATTTGTTGGGTTCAGCTGTGGGTGATCTGGCGTCACAGCGAGCATACATTCGGGCAACATCAATATCTTGTGTGAACTCGAAAGGAAAAGCTTTCGACGTCAAACTGGAAGCATACGCAGTTAGTGAAAATGACGGGAAAAATGGTATTCGTGGAAATCTGATAAGTAGAAATGGAAATGCGATCGCAGGTTCTGCTTTTGCAGGAGGCCTGTCAGCACTGGCTGGTAGTCTGAGCCCATCTAAGGTGTCTTCGTTAAATATCGATCCTAACTCAACGGCTGAATACCAATCGCCGAACATCGGGGCATTAGGAGCGTTGGCCGGAGCCGGAGCAGCTCAGGGCGGTCTAAACCGTCTTGTGGACTACTACACATCAATTGCTGAGCAGCAGTGGCCAATAGTCGAAGTTAGCCCAGGGCGCCCAATTACGTTTATCGTTCAATCAGGCGCAACAATACCTACAAACCTGACGAGTCGCTGAGGTTAATTATGGAAAATAACATTGAACCAGGAACAAAAAGTGATTCTGCTGAAAACGTGAAGCTTGAGGCGGCTAAACCTGTTGGGGGTATACGTACAACCAAAAAAGTAACTTTGGAAATAGATATCGAGAAAACCCTCAAGTATTTGATGCTAGCTGGCCTAGCTGTGCTTTTCGTGATCTATGGATACAAGGGGGCGAGTTTTGTTTATGAAAGCGTCAAAGCAATGTCGAATCCGTCCTACCAAATTGCAGTACTTGATATGCAAACTTTAAGGAAAGAATTTAATAAGCAGAATCCTGAGCCGGATTTGGTACAGTCTAAAAACAACTTTGAAAATTACTTTAAAGCATTAATGAAAGTTTACCGTTCTCGTGGCTATTTGGTTATTGATGCATCATTAGCAGTAACAATTCCAGATAATGTTCAAATAGTCTCTTATATCGACCTTGGTGGAAGTTTTGGTGAGGTACAATCTCTACAAGGCGAAACAAAAGAAAGTGAGATACGATAATTGAAAAAGTTACTTTTATCTCTGCTGGTCTCTATGATCACAGTGTGTCCACCCCTTACAAATGCTGCTGAAAATGTATTAAACAACACTGATGCAGCTGCATTAATGGAAAAAGCAAAAGAAGGTGGAGTGTCCACGAAACCTTTAGAGGGCGTACTGGCGAAAATGCAAAGCTATAAGCCTAAAGATGTTATTTACATCCCGACTGGAGGTCTTTATCTGTTCCAGGATGAACGTTCGCAGTTGATGGCTGTGACCACTGATGGACGTTATACAATAACGGGTGGTAGCGTCATGGACATTCTTCAGAGAAAGTCAGTCTTATCCGTAGAAGATGTACGAAAATCCTACTTTATTAATTTAGACGACGCCCCCTTTCCTCTTGATACTGTGGCATTGATCCCTTTAGGAAACCCAAAACTAAAAAGACAAGCCGCTATTTTTATCACGCTTGATTGTGATGGTTGCCAAGATTTAATAAAAAAATTCTATGACGAAAGAGAAAAATACCGGGTTGACATCATTTTAATCCCCTCCCCCGGTGAGCCAAAGCAAGAATTACGTCAACTATGGTGCAGTAAAGAAAAAGGCAAAGTGAATGACCTTGATATCTTGCGTTGGCTTATGGGAAATAAGACCGATATAGAACAAAGGCTCCTGACAAAAAAAGAGGCAGAAACATGTCCGGCTGAGCCATTGGTAGGATCTCTGATGCTGGCAGGTATTTATAAATTACAGGGCGTACCTTCAGTTGTGAGACAAGACGGACTTGCCGGTAATGGCATACCGAAAGATTTTGATTCATGGTTAAAACAAAGTGTCGAACCCTTACTCAAAAACCCATTTGCTACTAATTAAGGTAATGAAATGAACATTAAAAAAGTTATTTTCAGCGCTCTGGTTGTTGGTTCATCTTCATACCTAGCGGGTTGTACTATCGGCAGCTCAGAATCAGAATGTCCGGGAATTGAAAAAGGGGTCGTTTGTAAAGGCCCTCGTGAAGTTATGGAACTAACGAATAACCGTGATGATCTTTCCGGCCTTGCGGAGGAAGAAGCTAATTCGGGAAAGGAGAAATCGGCTGTCAATGACAGCCAGTACCCTGCCCAAATTTCGCCGCCTGGCGCTGTGCAATACCCTAAGTCTGCCGTCTTGGTAAATAAGCCTGTGACATACAAGACGACGCAAATTAAACCTGCTGGCCAAGTCCCCGTTATGTACGATGAGACATTAAAAATGGGCGCGCCAACATCAACAATCGGGCCACGGCCGATAAGCGGCGTTCCAGTTAATTCTAATGTAAGGATGACAACGAGCTACAGCTCAACAGGTGCATCCGGTAACCCTTTTATCCATCCGACTGCTGATGTCATGAAGCAAACAACACAGGTTGTATCTCCGGCACCTGTACCGCGCTACGTTGCGCCAAATTCCGATATCAGTGCTAGTAAAGACCTTTACTCCGTTAATAATGGACAGCCTGTAAACCCTACGCTCAGCTCTGGCCAGATCCAGCAATACCGTACACAAGGGTATAAACAGGCTGTGGTAGCTCCAGAACCGCTTGCTGTACTTCAGCAAGGCCGCGTCATGAGAATCACCTTTGCACCATACACGGACGATAATGACGCTTTAAACCTGCCTGGCTTTGTCTATGTGAATGTCAAACCCCAAACTTGGATTGCGGGTAAAAATTCGACATCAAATCCGGCGCGAATAGTTCCTTTGCAAGTTCAGGATGCCGCTCGTGAAAATATGCAACAGCAACAGCGAGCAACGAAAGCAGTTTCGTCTAACGGTATTATCAGACAACTCTGAGGTCGCGAATGAAATCTGCTAACATCTATAATAAAGAATTAAGTCGCCACCAGTTTGGTGGGTTTATTCCTGTATACGACCAGATTCCTGGCACGAATTATTTTCTAATAGACGGTAATCGGCTTGGGTTTATGTTTATTTGTAACCCCTCACCTGGTGTTTTTGATAATCAGCAGGATGTGTTAGCTGAATTATTTAAAATGGATTTTCCTACTGACACTATCTGTCAGACCTCATTAACAGCACTGCCGGACCTGACCTTGCATTTAAGTGCCTGGTCGGCAGTTCGTGGTGGTCGAATGGAAGGACATGATAAGCTTAAGGGGGACTTACTCACGGCCTACCAGCTGGATTATTATGATAGAAGTCTAAATGAACCCTTAAAACCGGATCATGATAAATTAATGCTTCGTGACTTTCAGATCTGGATGTCATTTTCTATTCCGTTGAAATCTGCGCTTCCTACTGAAATTGAAATTAATCGCATCGATGCACTGTACTCTGACCTAATCAGTAAGTTGAACACACTGGGCCTTTTTCCACATAAAGTTAGCGCCGAAAACTGGCTTTATTGCATGGATAAATTAATGCATCCGGGAAAAACATCACGTTGGGCTGAAGGTCATGTTGAAGTCAACACTATGAGGCGTCTTAACGAACAGCTAAATGTTCCGGGGCGAAAATATACAGTAACTGAAAATAATTTTTCATCTACAACGCAGAGTACTGATGTTTCTGAACATCGTTATTTCAAACAATTATCTGTGGTCAAGTTCCCAGAACATGTAAATTTTGGAAGCATGTATGAACTTGTAGTGAATTGGATGAATGGGCGTAAAACTATATTTAGCCCATTTATGATAACTCAAACAGTCCATTTCGCCGATCCCTTAAAATTAGCTAGAGATAACGTCAGATATAAGGCAATTACTAACAAACAAGCTAGTATCCCAACCGTCTTAACGTTTTGTCCAAGACTGAAGGACATGGATAATGATTACATGGCGGTAACACGTGAACTGGAAGATGGGGCCCGTCTTTTACACAGTTATCTGACATTTACCGTCATGGGGAATTCAGCATTAGATGTCCAGTCTGCCGCAGACCAGTTAAAATCATTTTATCTGGAAAGTCGCGTTAAAGTGGCTGATGATTCATACATCATCTTTCCATCTTTTGTCTCTTGCCTTCCAATGTGTAATGACCCCAAGACGATACTAGATCTGGACCGTTTTGAGGTAGTCAGTAATACTGGTGCAGCGCATATGACCCCTCTATTCGGCCCATGGAAAGGTAATACTGACAGACCTGTACTTAACCTCGTCTCACGAGAGGGCCAGCTGTTGGGGCTTGATATCTTCAAGACTTCTGCCAGCTATAATATGGTTGTTGGGGCGACTTCTGGTGCAGGCAAATCGTTCTGGGTTGCATACATCATTAATAACTATCTTGGTGCAGGGCCGCGTTCTAATAATCTGATCCATTATCGTGATACTTTTGAAGGTTTCAAAAACAATGCTTATGATGCATTTGACCCTGATGGAGCCCAGATTTTTGTAGTTGACGTTGGTCGCTCGTATCAGGGTATTTCGGAGCAATATACAAATAGTCAGTTTATAGATTTTGGTAAAAAGCCTGATTTTACTCTGAATCCGTTCGCATTTTTGACCGATGTCACTGTTGCAGACCGAGTTTTTGATGAAGCGCCTGTTTTCAATGACGACTCAAATAATAACGATGAAGAAAAGGATAAAGTTGCACAGACCATTATGGTCCTGAATCAGTTAAAAATAATGGCATCTGAAAAAGGAAATATTGACGACTTTCAACAATCGGTCATGCTTCAACTGATTGGTGATGAATATAACGAATCACGTAAAGTCGGAAGTACAGGCTCTATTACAGGATTTGCACGCCGCTGTTCTGCCCATGAAGATAAGCGTATTAAAGATATCGGTGAGCAATTAGGGCAATGGTGTGAAGGAGGCATTTACGGAAATCGATTTACCGAAAAGCTCCCGCCAATAAACTTCGGTAGTCGGTTTATAGTTCTTGAGCTTGAAGAGTTGAAGGGTACCCCTCACCTCCAGACAGTCGTGCTCATGTCGATCATTCAAGCTGCTCAGCATGCAATGTTTATCAAAAAGGACGGTCGCCGCCGGTTGTTCATCCTTGATGAGGCATGGGAGTATATTCGCCCGGATAATGCTTCAGGCTCCAGTAATCAGTCAAATCAGTTTTTCTCATCTTTCCTTGAAGCTGCCTGGCGCCGATTCAGGAAAACGAACTGTGCTGGTATTTGTATTACCCAGTCCTTTGAAGATTACTTCACCTCCTCGGTAGGTCGAGCCCTGACGGCCAACTCGCCGTGGAAGATCATCATGAAGCAGGAAAAGGAGAGCATAGAAGCCATGAAGGCTAATAACTACTTCTCCACGACTGATGCTGTATATGAGCGTATGAAAAACATACGAACGATAAAGCGTGCATTTTCTGAGATGCTCGTCCGATTCGAGAATTTCCAGGAGATATGTCGCCTCTATGTAGACAGGAAAATGGAGCTTTGTTTTACGACTGACAGTACCGACCGTGGAAAGCTATGGGAAATACAAAGCCGTCTTGATTGCTCTTACGGCGAAGCAATTGAGATACTGTATGAACAGGAAGTTGCTAGCAATGCAGCTGCATAACGTTTAAGTAGTACTGGATACCTCATCTTTACTGGATGAGGTATCCGTACTTTACTCAAAATACAGGTTTTTAACTGTGTTACACTGCCCTCCCCCGCAACAATTGTTCAGGTTCAGAATTTCTGGATCGAATTAACTCCCCTAAATATCCCTAAATATCCCTAAATTTTATTTGTAGATACTGTTGATTGGCTTCTCTGGGGCTTCTACTTAAGTTGATTGGTGATGTAGCTTTTATACGGCTGATGTTTAATCATGCTCGGCCTGTGCTGAGCTAAATTTCCTGCCTTGGATACGGATGTTGTGGTTGCAAGTGATAACCAAATTTGTCGCGCTACTGTATATTAGATATAAACACTATCTTTATGGTTAGCTAAGCAACCCATAATTTCTTATGTATCGATTTAAAGTTTGGTAAGGCATTGAAAAACAAACAATAACTCATGTCTTGTTGGTTTGTTTAACAAGTTAGAGATAATATTTGTGAGTTGGTTTCTTTTTGTTTTGTTAGTCAATTTTCGTATTTGTGGTTATCTAAACCAACCATAACTATTAAGTTGCAGTTTTGTTTTGAACTAAAATGAAATGCCTTCTATTTAGGTTGGTATAGTCAACCATTTTCAGCTTCAAGTGATTACTAGAATATGGTTAATCGAGATGTTGTAACTGGTTGCTATCTGTAAAACAAGCGTAGTGCCATTTACCAAAAAACCTGAAATTCGCATCTTGAAATTGGGGAAGTTTATTCCTAATAAAACAATTTACTGACGATCCAACCAATTCGCTCCGCCGGGTATGTGCGCCTTAATCTCCAAAATTGGTATATAAACACCTTAAAGTTTATCCCGGGTGTTGAGTAACATTGCTTTGCATAATTTAGCCAAAGGGTTATAGGCTCAGATTCGGCGTGCTTTCTTAGTATTCTGAATGCCATCTTTTGGATCACGAGGTAAGCAGGAAGGATTTAGTTCATTCCTGAATGGCGCCTTAGCCGTCGAAAATTTTGCGGGGGCCTGGCATATTCTACTCTTTTGCCCGGTATTAGAGTCCAGGCTTTAAATTCCAACAAAGTTCTAGCACACCGAAACCTTATTTCGAAAACACTAGAAAAGGTAAAGGAAATTAAATGTTAGTAACATAGAGATAATTAGAACGGCCTACGAGATTTCAGAAGAAGTAATCTGCACAAGTCTCCACAACTTTTGTGAGAACGCCCTCTTATTTTGCTGCGAAGAATTAACATTATTGTCTGGGTTCACGCCGAACCACACGGTACTCTTTCAGTCTGTGCGCTTCAGACCGGACGTCGTCTAACCAGCTTCCCATAAATATGTAGATTTATGTTTGCACCATAAGTCATTACCACTAACGTTAGAGAGGTCCAACCCGCGTTTCATATTTCAACTTTGTACTTTTCAGTTCTTACAACCAAACTTTAATGTTGTTTTGCTTTTATCGTAGGTCATGTATAGATCCCTCCCGGGAACTGATTCATATAACCCCTTAATCGCCAGCTCTAGGCGGGATACTGTCCGGGTGCCGGAACACATTTAACCCCCTTAATCGCCAGCCCAGGGCGGGATGCTGTTCGGGTGCCTGTATATTTAACCCCCTTAATCGCCAGCTCAGGGCGGGATACTGTTCGGGTGCCTGAATATTTAACCCCCTTAATCGCCAGCTCAAGGCGGATACTGTCCAGGTGCCGGAACATTTAACCCCTTTAATCGCCAGCCCAGCGCGGGATACTGTCGGAGCGGCGGTACATTGAACCCTCTTAATCGCCAGCTCAAGGCCGAATTCTGTCCGGGTGCCGGAGCATTCAACCTCCTTAATCGCCAGCCCAGGGCGGGATGCTGTTTGGGTGCGGGAACATTTAACCCCCTTAATCGCCAGCCAAGGGAGGGACGCTGTCCGGGTGTCGGAACATTTAACCCCCTTAATCGCCAGCCAAGGGAGGGACGCTGTCCGGGTGTCGGAACATTTAACCCCCTTAATCGCCAGCCCAGGGCGGGATGCTGTTTGAGTGCCGGAACATTTAACCCCGTTAATCGCCAGCCCAAAAAGAGATGCTTTTGAATACAGGGGAATTGACGTTAGTTGCCACATAGCTGACTCTTGTTAAGTCGGTAGTTTGCTATCGCCAATGTTGAAAGTCATTCCTTATAACTCTCTTTTTACACATAACAAAGTAAACCGATGAGGCTGATATCCCATAATCGACGAAAAAGAAACAGAACGTTAGCGTATAGTTAGAATTACGGTTACAATTAAACGCATAAGGCACGAATGTACGCATTATGCGTAAAGTGTACATATATGCGTTTAATTTCATTATTTAGGTTAAAAGGGATCGGAAGAGAATGAATCTAATTGATAAGATCGCCCTTGTCGGTCAACGAATGAAGAGCGAGCAGATTTCCCTGAAGGAGTCATTATTGGTCTCTTCAAGGGTTTCGGTCTCGGATGATAGTGTTGAAGGTGTAGATCGCCTCATCTATAACCATTGTTTGAATAAAAAAAATCTGTCAGATTTTTTTGGCAAGTCACGCGTCACCTTTAATAAAATCCTTGCCGATCTTGAAGATAGAGGTCTGGTTGGTGCTCCTATCTTTCAGAACAAAAACCATCTCTATACCAGGTGGGACGTCCAAAAAATCATGGATGCTCTGGGCTGTCCTCGGTACAGCGACTATTACCATAGCCGTGCAATCGTAACGCAGAACCATAAGGGCGGCACGGGTAAGAGTACAACTTCAGGGGCTCTTGCTGTAGCCGCAGCGCTTGATATGCATCTAAACGCAAGGACACTTTTGATCGAATGGGACCCACAAGGCTCAATTGGTAGCGGGATGATACAAAGTGTAGCGGAAGATGATGTTTTCCTCACTGCTATTGACGCCATCTTAGGGGTTTATGAAGAGGACTCAGATTACAAAAAATACCTTGATTTAGGGTATTCGGAAGAAGAAATCATTGAGAGTATGCCTTTTTCGACACACCTACCGAATCTTGATGTTATTACAGCATTTCCTACAGATGCGCGATTTAAAGATAAATACTGGCAGTGTTCCAGAGAAGAACGAACAGAGCTATTACTTCGATTCAAAGAAGTTATTCTGCCTGTTTTGAAGAAAAAATACGGCCTGATTATCATCGATACTCCACCAGAGGATTCGCCAATCACTTGGGCAGCTGATGAAGCCGCTGATGGCATTCTTGTTGCCGTATCACCTCGTGAATACGATTATGCTTCCACAACTGATTTCATGTTGACCATCAGCGAGCGTTTCAAACAATCGCCGAGCAAGGGCGAAAATCTGAGGTGGTTCAAAGTGCTGGCTGTTAACGTAGACGATAAGAGTCCATATGAAAAAATTGTTCTGGATAAACTGGTAAGAACAGTGCAGGAACTCTTTATGTCTGCAAATATTAAAAATTCCGAAGCGTTTAAAGCCGCAGCATCAAGGGGCAGAACCGTATTGGATATTAAAAAGTCTGAAGAGCTTTGCTCACCTAAGCAGCTTGATGTGGCTGAAGAATCTGTAATGGCGGTCTACCAGCAATTTATAAATGAGATTAAGAGTTTTTCTGTGAAAGAAAGGAGTAACGCATGAGTGATGAGCAGCATATCGGGAATGACAAATCCCGTTATATTAATGCACCTAAGCGTACTGAAGTCAGCCATCGCTCCGGGCTTCCAGGCCTGAAATCACAGCCTCGACTGAGGAAGCTGTTTGCTTTACATAATGGACGTAAGCTGGAAGCTGAACACATCATTGTACCGGCTGAGAAGGTGGAACTGGAAACCGCAGTACACCCTATGAACCCACGAAACCAGGAAGCTCTCACTGTAAATGCAGTTCGAGATATCCTGGAACAAATTAAGGTACGTGGTGTTGATACAGAAGGCGTTGCTGTCAAACGAAATGGGGTGTATCTGCTTATAGAGGGCAGTCGTAGGCGTTTCTGTTGTATTCAATCTGCGAAGGATTTGCCACTATGGGTGTTGCCGGATGAATTATCCCCGGAAGATATTAATTCCATCATTACAGCAGCACAGACATCACGGAGATTTTCTTACCGTGAAGTTGGATTCCAGTATTTACAGAAAATGAAAGACCTTGGATTTGCAACTAATGAAGAGCTTGCTAATTATCTCGGAATCAGCCATGTATCTGTTTCTAAGCGTATCCAGGCGGCGAAGATAGATAATTCTCTTATTGCTCTCTTTCCTGACTATGAAGGTATTCCTAACTCGTATTACAATCGCTTATCCCGACTACAGAAGTACGTCGAAAAGAATTTATTCTCTCTTGAGGAAGTTGTAGATAATGTTCGGGAGGAAATAAGGAGCTTGGATGTAACCGATATTTCCGAAGCACAGAAGACAGTAATAGATAAAATTACTACAGTAGTTGAACAGCTTGACATAAAACCTCCTAGCAAGGGGTGGGAAACTCGTGAATTAGCCGTGTTTGATAATAAAGATAAATATGCAAGGATTAGCAAAAATGCGTCTGGAAGAAAAATTAGGTTTGAATTTAATAGAATTAATAGCGAATTGATCGCAGAAATTGAGGAGTTTATAAAATCGAAGTTGAAAGAAAAAGAATAATTAAATTTTGCATTAATCCGCATCGCAAGGATGCGGATTTATTACTATGTTGACCTTAATTTCATTCCCTCCATTATCAATACTGTAAAGCCTTAATCATTCTAGATGCGTGTAACTGCATGATCTTTAGAACAAATATCCTTATAAATGAGATTGCAGGTCCCCATGACAGGGACCTAAATTAACTATTGAATGGGTTGATGTACAGGTTCAGAAAGAAAAGGCCTGAGATCTATGTGAACTGCTGCTGCATTACTGTCATTAATTACGTTTAAAGGGGCTTTACCTGGTAAAGACATTGTTGCAACGTCGGGACCTGAAACAGTAAAGTTATTTTCCGCGCTTGGCATTACTGTGAATATTTTTATTGCAACATTCTCATGCCGATACATAGATATCCCGAACGTGGAGCCTGCTTCAGTATTACTGACATCAACTTCAACCGGTGTCCTACCGATCACTTCATTGGTCAGTATATTTTTCACAATGGCACCATCAGGTGCTGTGTAGATGCGATAAGGATAAGCAAAAGCCACCTCGCAGCAGCAAATACAGATGACGGCCAATATAGATTTCATGATTGCTCCTGTTCCAAAAATGCAAGACTTAATGATTGCGTAACTAGCGTTGTGTTTGTTTCACCCGAGCCGGGAAATTCATATCTAATACTGAACAACAATGGCAATGTGGGTCCATCACTCGACTTTTGTGAAATTTTGGTAAATGCGTTATTAATAAACGTTAATTGGTCAGTGTTGTCGTAGCAAAGGCCGAGTAAACCAACAGTCGGAACAGTAAACAATGAAACTGAACCAGGTGTTAATAACAGTTTCCCACGCGATGAATAGGTGCAACGGCTTCCGGCTAGATTTAGATCCGATAACTCAATAAATTCCTTGGTACCATTCTTGGCGAGCAGCCAGACATCAGTGCCTGAACTCTCAATCAGAAAAGTAACTTTTCCGTCGGTATAGGATTCACTTTTGTTGCTCATCACAGGGTCGAAACCTACTGAGGGGAGGTCTGCAATTTTGCTTCCAACCGACTGACAGCCAGTCAAAAGACAGATAAAAATCACTCCGGCTGCTTTAATCATTACTAGCCCTCATAATCGTTTTCTGTATGGTGCTGATATCGAATTCTTCACCTGGGTAAACCGTCAAATTTTTGGAGAAATAATTAGAACCAACGAGGAAGCTGTTACGTTTACCAACCCAAACAAACTCTGAAAACATAAAAGACCTGAGTTTATCAGTCGCTATAATCTCGTAGGTATGTGAGGACGGTAATGATGCAGTCGCGACATCTGGGATTGTGACGGAAGAGTGAATTTTTTTGGGCACATTGAGACGTAGTGCGACTTCTGGTGAAGGGTCATACTCCTTTGAAAAATCCTGTGATTTTGAAGTTTGGGGGAGGGTGAATTTTTTACCCTGGTCTGGTCCAAAAATCGCAATAACGCTTTTATTCAATTTACTTACGGACACTATCGCCTGTAATGGGGTACTGGATAGGTCATTGACGAAAGAGATTGTCAGGCTGGAACCCGGCTCTAACCATAGAATTTTTTTACCGGCTGCATCTTCATCCAGGGATACAATATTTGATAACAAAACGCCATTTTTGGCTATAACGTCAAATGCAATTTTGGGTATCACAAGGTTCAAAGGCGTAAGTGTTGACTGATTTGCGATCTGGAGATAGTTACGCTTAGTCATGCTTGTTTTAATTACAGGTCTTTGTTGACCATTAACAAGCCACATACCGTCGACATATTTTGCAGAAATAGAAATAAATTCATAGTTAGCCTCAGATTTAGCAACTGACTGCTGAGAAGTAGGCATTGGTGTTTTAGTCGATGCGGTTGCATTGATTGATGGCCACACAAATGCCAGCACCGGTAAAATTATCAGTTTTAATTTCTGCATTATAAAGCAGCCTCTATGTTGTTATCTTTTAAATCCAGGTCAAGTGGTGTTGTGTTTTGTGTGTAAATGCCGTTCTTATTAAGGATCATTTGGTGGCAAATTAGGGTTGGTGTTGAGGCCAGTATCAACTCGACCAGCGTTATTGCCGGAACTGTAGTACGAGGTATACCTGGGGCTAGTAGTGCTGGATCGCTAATTGCTGACATGAACAGCGAGCCAGTATTGATATGGAGACAGTTGCCGACGAGTACAGGTAAGTTAGTCAAAGGTAACCCATGAGCCTTTCTGATGCTATTGACCGGATTCCGACCCAGTACAACGAGGTTGACATCGCTAATATTCATTGGGCTGACTGCGTGATCCATACCAAAAAGAAACTGACTCTGAAAGATATTCACGTTTGCCTGATTAAACGCGAGGAGAGCGTTATAGGTATTGTCGAAACCCTGTCGTATGTCCGTGTAGTCGGATGGACAAACACCGATAGTAATATTTCCTTTAAAAAGCACCTTCATCACCGTGGCCAGCTGGGTGGAGAGCAGTTTGCTGATCTCCTCTTCAAGATAACTGCGGTTAATTTGTTTATGCCAACGTCCGCCTCTTGCACACCACCGTTCGTTAAGAAATGTGCTTGGGTAATAAGTCCTACGATCATTATTTGTGGGTAAGAGCTTCTTCATCATCTCTTCACCAGCCCCGGCTGCTGAGAACACTCGCACAGAACGTCCATCAAAAATACCAGTGTTTATCGCTGTCATTAACTCCATGGGCTCAGGACCATAATCAAAGAGATTCCCGGTAGGGAAAATGATTAGTTCCTCATCTGGGCTCGATATCGAATGGATAAGATTACAAAGCGTCGAATAATGTCCATGGGGGTCTGCCAGAAAGAAAACCCTTCCGGAATAATTAGTCAGGTCAATTGTCTGGACGTGCTCAGATGCCATAAATGCCTCTTCTAGAAAGTACAGTAATAATACCGGATGAGTGTCGGCAATATTTTCGTTAAGAGGGCTAATTTCTGCGCTTAGGCAAAATAGAAGTTGAATTCATCTGTAGTATCCGCACAGAGAGACTTTTAAGTGCCGTCTTTGGATAGGATTTTTTAGTGTCGTAAAGCTGAAGAAAACGTCATTTATGTGTGTTTTTATCAAGTGTACATAAAGTAGAGCAAGACAATTTTTAAAAACGAAGGATTCTTTTTTAACAATAACTTACGTGTGTTTCTTGCCTCGTTTTTGTTGACCTAAAGCAACCATTAGTGTATAAATCCCATATCAAAAGTGGTGGGTTAATTAAACCAATTCGAGGGGTTCTGCATGACTGAATTAGTAAAAACAAAACTGGCTGTAGCTGAATCAAACTCTACTGAATTAGAGACACTTAAAGTTGTTATTGATGATGGTAGTAAAGCGGCAAAACTGGTTTGTGTTAACAATCAAGGTGACCTTGTTCCCTTATTGACTCAAAATAGTTTCGTTGCAGATTTCCGGGTAAGCCATGACGGGCTTATTCCGTTTAATTACCTTATTGATGGCCTTCAACGATTCTCTCATCACAGTGAATCTAGTAATGCCCTTGAAACTACCGACGTTGCGCATCAGTACGATGAGATCAGTCGTCTGAATGTTCACCATGCTCTTCATTCCTCTGGTTTAGAGCCGCAGGATGTTCATCTCTATGTAACATTGCCACTTAGTCAGTTTTATACCGCTTTGGGTGAAACCAATGACGAAAACATCCAACGGAAAAAAGACAACCTGATGAAGCCGGTTGAACGTTATATTGATGGTAAGCGTGTTTCATTTAATGTTGTTTCAGTTACCGTGTTTCCTGAGTCACTTCCGGCGGTAACTCGTGCAGATGAAATTGAGTTAATTGAATCTTTTGAATCAAGCCTGGTTATCGATTTAGGTGGGACAACACTTGATGTAGCAAGCATTACTGGTCAGCTGGAACAGATCTCCCGAGTCAAGGGTTTTGACCGTATTGGTTGTTCTATCGTATATGATGAAGTCCGTCGTTATCTGGATTCTTCAAAGCTGAACGCAAGCTACGCGTATATTCAACACTTGGTCGACAATCGTGATAACAAAGCCTCACTAAAGGTTTCTTCCGATGATCTTGATGGTGTCTTCCAAGCCGTAAATAGTGCCGTAGCGCAACTTCAAGAAAAAGTGATCAAAGCAGTCACTCAGGTGGAAGAACGTCCGCACAATGTATTCCTAGTCGGTGGGGGTTCTTACCTGATTGAACCGGCAGTGCGTGAACATTTTGATAAATCGAAAATCATCATGGTAGATAATCCGCAATTCGCTCTCTCACTGGCTATTGCAGATACTGTTTTTGCGTGATGATGGTTTTGTAAAGGGGGGGGGTATGACAAAAAAAACTGAGAAGGAAAACGATCGCATCCAGATTAGCGCGTTTTGGTTATCGGAAAGGCAATCTCCGTATGCCTATAATTTTCTAAAAAAAAGTGACTTAACACATCGTGGCGAACAGCTTTCCATAATAAGGTCTGCAATCACTACGGGGTTAGTGCTAAATAACCTCTTCCCCGAGCTATCAAGTTTTATTAATGGACTGAATGAGAGATTAACGGCTGCTGATCTAAATCGGTTTTTTAATGATGAATTTAAAAAGAGTGATTTAAGTAATGAACAGTTGAAAGAACAAATAAGTCTTATGCTTGATTCGAAATTCAACGATTTAATTTTAAAGATTAATAATTGCAAGAATCCTGCTGCTGTATTTTCAACTAATTGTCAAACTGATGTCAGTGATGCAGTAAAGCCTGAGACAGCAAAGGAACAGCGGTTGGAATTAATGTCTACAGAACTGGCCAAAAACTCCATGCCTGTGACTGTAGAGACCTTGCCGCCTGTTGCGATCGCAAATCAGAATGATTCAGTTCTAAAAACTAATCATGGTTCTCCGGACGTTAACTTAGCTCAAACCGAAACCATGGCGCTCAGTGAACAAGCGCAAGTGCAGGGTGTGACAACAAAGCAGAAGAAAAGGGCAAATGCAAACCTCGCAAATCTTGCAAAGTAAATATAGAAGTATCAATTGATTAAAATTTGTAATCTCTCAAAAAAGTCAGCTTACCAGCTGGCTTTTTTGTTGGTATATTATTAGTAGATGAGGTTGGATGGTGAACCGGTTACATGTAGTTAATGGAACACTCAATGCTGCATAGCAAGTTAAATAATTTCGTAGAATTATAGATCCAACTCAAAAACTCATTATGAACCTCTTTGGTTGTTTCAGGTCTAACCAGTTTGTTTTATGAAACCTAATTTTAGTTATGTATACTACTAAAAAAAAGGTGGTTTAGCTCCTGTTTATGGTTGTTCGTTTGCACGATTTAAGAACAGGTGTTAAAACGGGTACAGATTTGTCCTAAAGTATTGGTTGAAGTAAGAAATATCTTACTAAAATTGGTACTTATTTATTATTTTATGTAAAAAATCTCTATGCTTTACTGGTCAAGTTAGGTTTTTTTGTTACCCTAGCACCCTATGATCCTAAGAGTTTCTGCCGTGCAATCTGGATGAGCATAAAGAAACTAACGGCATCATGTGTAACTGTTTGATTATTATAATGAAGGCTGACTGAATGTTATCACGCAACTCACTAATACATGGTTTACGTCGAGATCAGTTAATCGAAGTTCTGTCTATTTCTGAATTCCCAGTTGTCCTGGTCGAGAATCCCTTCATTCAGCCTGAATCAACGGGCAAAAAACCTGTAATTTTTAATATTGATGAATTTCATGTTTCTATCGCTCCAATTTCCTCCCTTAAGTACGACTGGGAATGGGCTCCAATTGATACAATACTCATCGAAGTGGTCATTCCACCTGCGGAAGCAGACCTCGTAAGCGCCGAGAATGATTTTCTTCGCGATGCGGGTATTGGCCATATTCAATGCGAGCCTGGTGGTGTATCGATACGCCGTACAGTGACATTTGTTGGTGGTATCACCGCCGACAATTTGCTGTATCAGCTTAGGCTTATGTGCGTGAGTGCTTTACACCTGATTGGAGAGGAACTGGAGGATGAAAGTTAATTACAAGAAACTATTACCTCTTGTAGTGCTCGGTTTAACAATTGCGGGGGCTTACTCGCTTTTCAACGCAAGACCGGCGGAGCCCGACTTGTACGATTTTACTGGCAAAGTTCTTAAAGCCACGTCTGTTTTCCAACCCTGTGATAAAGAATCCACACCTTCGTTAAACGTTAAAATTGCAGATAACGGAAACATACATATCAATGGTGTTGCATCAAAAGTTACTTTTGTTGAAAAAGTTTCGCCTGATGAAATTTCTGTTAAGTGTGCTGGGTTACCAATCAAAAATGCTCGGCTTGTGCATACGAGCTCTTACACCATGATAATTTCGGAAGGAAAAGGTGGTTTTGTTATTTCGGATTTGATACGCATCCAGGATAATGAAGTCATCTCCGGTATATGGTTCTTTAAGAAGAGAGCATAGCAATGAAAGAACTGGAAGCTATTGGAACGAAGGCTCTACGGGCTAGGGTCTTCAGCCAGTCAGTGGCGATGGCATTTGAAGTGAACGTCGACATAAGTCGGTCTGCTGATAATTCAGCCTTCATAAGCGAGGCTGAAAAATATTACCTTACTCTCCAATTCGCCCCTCCGGCTGACAATAGAGAATATGGGTGGAATTCAGAGGGAAGTATTCTCATGAAACTATCCCAAAACGAAGCCATGGCGCTGGCTTCTGTCTTCCTGAGAATTAAACCTACACTTAAAATTGAAAAGAGAAAAACCACGCATCGCACACACCAGGCTTACAAAAATATCACTATCGGCCCAAATGACCGTGGGGGCTTGTTAGTCACGTCAGGCATTGTTCCGGTCGAAAGGGGTTCATTTAAACCCATAAATTATAATCTTCCCGTAACGCAAATGGATTGTGTTTCAACAGGACTTTTTTTGCTTGGATTCTTGACGCTTAAGATGCCATGGGTATCCTCAGAATCGATAATAACTGCTCTGCGCCTTTCGGAGTCGAAAAGCTGTCAGTGAGTTAAAAATCTTCAATTTTTAGCAAAAAATTAATATTTTTTTTTCCTCTTAACGAACAAGATTTCAGATTTTTTTATCGTAGAGTAATTTTAATTCTGCGTAAAAAAAACAGGTGTTCGTCATGAGAAAATCAGGTTTATGTTTAACCCTGTTGTTTTCTTTAATTGCCTCGATTAAGTCGGTACATGCCGAGGCAATTATGATTTCCGGAAAACTCCAGGCTGATATGCCTGCCGTCACGTTTAATCCCGGCCCGGGCGATTTTGTTGCATTCGTAAACAATAATATAATTACTGCCTCAGGCTCTGGAACCGCATGTAATGTGACGGTTGATGATCGTGCGACATCAACGGTGGATAATCTTGTCTGCTTCTTTGAGTGGCTTCCAAATAGCTCTGGATTTACTGCTAACGGGTTCACGTTAACCGGGATTCCAAACAGCTCAGGAGACCTAAAACTCCCTTACAAAATTTCCTATTTTTCCGGTACAGAAAGGCAAAAAGTAGAAGTAGTGAAAGGGGAGTATACAGTTAATGCTCTCGTACCGGTTAAACCGACGATCACCGGCCTAAAGTCGTCTATGAATGGGCTGGTTCAAGAGGGTTACACACTTAAATCTTATATTAAGGATGAAGTGATCAGGAGTTTTGCCGTCTCAGTAGAACCCCGCAATTTTGTGCAATATATTTCTATCGGATCGGGTTCTGCCTGTGAAGTCCCTATTGGTGGGACCAGTTGCACGATCGATGTAGGAAGTATTAAAGTAAGTGATTCGGATTTATTGATAGGTTCACGGGAAATAACTGTCACCGCTAATTCGAAAAATAATTACTTTGCCCCTCCTGAAGCGCAAAAGCTTACGCTGACCTGGGACTACCGTCCTCCTGTTGTTGACCATACTCTCTGGAATTTCACTGATGAAGCTAAAACTATCAGTATTGGCGGTCAGCAAATCTATACCGGCGCTAAAACGGTAGCTGTAGCCGTCAAAGTGCCCCAGGAAGAGACTGAAGGCGAGTGGTGGCTACCAACAGCTATGACGCTGACGATGGTGCCGGACGGGGTTTTCAAGCCGACAACAAAAGTAACTTTGGATGACGGTACGGTTATCGACTTTAAGCAATCCTGGGTAACACCGATACGGCGTACCCTCCAGCCCGTGAGCGGACCCCAGAAGGTCGGCGATGAGTATCTGTATATCTTTGACTTAACAGACCTGACGAATGGCTCTTATGCCGCCACGTTCACTATAGAGAATACTAGCAAGAATACGTCTACGTACAATGAGCCCGAAAGCAAACTGATGCTTTCTGATAACCCCACACTCATGGTACTTAAGGATGGGGCAGCGCTGGCAAAACGAGCACCTGTTTATTTCTTAAATGAAATTATTGTTGCCGCATTCCAGGGGCAGGCCGGGGTTGCGGATATTAAAGCCGTTACTATCGATAACAAAGTTGTTGAACTCACCCCAACGAACTACAAAGGCATTTATTATCTGCCGGTGGGGGATGATCTAGATGTGAATGCTGACCACGAAATCACAGTCGTGGCGGAAAACCTGTATGGCAAGATTGTGACATTCAATACCACTTTCACGTATCAACCGACAGGGTTTGCGCTTAAAAACTTAGAAAAAGACGTCACCTTGTATTCTCGCGTTCGGCAATATACCGATCTGATGAGTCAGACAGCCGGTGATAAATGCACTCTCTTTACTACGGAAGAGAACGCGCAGGCTTATCTTGAGTGGTATGGCGGCAAATCTGATATCACTGCCTGTTACCCTCAGTGGAACAATGTACCGGACGGGCTTGAATTTTACTTTAAAGGCAGGACGCCAGGACTTACGGGGTTCTTCAATAAAACTGGCGAAAACCTGCTCGATTACCAAGTCTATATGATAAACGGTAGAGGCTCTAAAGCTGTGTCGGCCAAATACCGCCGCGTATTGACAACTCAACTGCCATATAACCCAATCCTTACTTACAAGAAAAATAAGTTGGTAACTGGGATCAACCCTAACACTGCACTAGCGTACACGACAGGTGGGGAAGCTGCTCGCCTCTTGGCAAAAGTGGTACCTGCTGATGTGACAGTCTATGTTTCGCAAAACGGGGGTGAGAACACAAAAACGACGTTTAAAAACCGTTCATCAAACAACGATGCAACTACATTCGTTCAGCGTCTGAAAGTAGCCGCAGCCCCACTGTGGACGAAAAATGTATTCGACATTGCTGTAGAGTACTCGAAGGACCCGACAATGCGGACCGCCGATACACTTAACGTGTATACGGTCCCCGACTTCAGCATTCGGGCTACGATGGAAGTCGAAGACAAAAAGACGGCTACTACAATGGAATTACCGTTGAAGGTGTCAGTTGGGCGCTATAACAATTCAACTCGCAAAAGCTCATTTAGCCGGACGACAATGGGTGACTGGGATGTAACCATTTACGCTCAGAAAAGTATCTATGGTAAAGATCCAGAAACAGGCCGTTTTAAAACGACGTATGAACGTACCCCATTAACCGAGGCATTGCCGGTGAATGATGCCGGGGTAGTCGAAACAAAAATCAAAATCGAGAATATGGACCTTGGGAACATGCGTCTTGTCGGGATAGCTAAAGTCCGTTCGCCTTTCGCTGATTTTGAATTGACCCGGGAAACAAGTGCGGTCGGCATACGTGTGTATAAGGGTGAAGAGCTGGAGGGTAATCTCTCAAAGAGCCTGATTATCGGCCGTATCCCGCTCAGTACGCTTGTGAACTTCAAATCGGCCAGCACAGCTAACTCTGATGCGCTTGCTCCTACCGAGTGGCAGGAGTCGTCAGACAATGGGCAGACATGGACGATGCTTTCGGACATGACTGGGAAGAGAAGTATTTCAATCAGAAAAACTGACGTCGGTAAGTGGCTCTACAGGGCCAAGATGACCAACAAGTTTACGTCAAAAGTGTCTTATAGCGACGTGCTGACAGTTGTAACGTACAAACAGCCTAAGCTAAGTATTGATGTTGCGGAAATTCTTGAAGGCGATGATTTACCAGTCTCGTTGCTGGATAATGATGAGCCGATTCCGCAGGGTACGGCTGAAGTAATGTGGTCGGAAGATAAAATTAATTGGGTCGCGGGTGACACTACCTATACCGTGACTGCCGCTGAGAAGCTTCCGCCAACTATCTACGCCCGGATGCGCTATCTGGATTCAGACGACCTGGCTGAAGAGTCCTCCTGGAAAGAGACGTCTGCGCGGTTAACGGTCGCTAAACCCAAGCGCCTTTCCGTTTCAGTGAGCAGCATTTCAAAGGTAGAGGTGGGAAGTAAAGTTACTTTAGATGGTAAATACTCCAACCCGAACAGTCGGTACCAGAACGGAAATGACGTCATTGAAGAATGGACTGCCCCTGACGGACAGAAAATCAGAGGGCCTAAGTTGTCGATGACGCTGACAGAGGAGATGCTGGATAAGCAAGGCTATGCGGCATTTACATACAGTGCATGGCTCGCTGACAGCAAGGAAAGTACCATTTCCACGCGGAAAGTATCGATTAAGTCCTGGGTGTATAAGTTCCCTGAAATGAAAGTCAGTACGAAGCTAAAATACACTATGGCCCCGTCGACCTTACACGTCGCCCTGACCGGAATAAAAGACGGTGACTATCCGGGAGTAACTTATTCACGGGAGTGGATCTACGATAAGGAAAATATCTCCATTTCAAAAGATGAAGGAGATACGAAAGAGTTTGCAATTGCGAAGCCGGGTAAATATACGTTGATGATCGTTTTCCGCGATAACCGTAATAACGAACAGCGTATTGAAAATACCTTCGTCGTCGATGAGCAAACTCCGATGACTGTTGAAATGACCCCAAAATTCTCTAATAAGTTCATGAGGGCTCCTCTTGATGTCACACTAAGATCTAATATTAAACTGGCGCACTCTGCTGACAGTATTGATACGGTGACGTATAAAGTAAATGGAGAGGTTGTCCAGGGTAGTAAAAACTATTGGGCTCAGGGAATTCCCGGTCTTACTGAGAAAAAATATGAAATCACGCTGGATGTTGTCAGTAAAATGGGACAGCGTGGTACAGCATCAGTAGATTTTGATGTTGTAAAAAACGCCGCTCCGCAATGTGTGCTAAGCCATACAGAATCCAATATGAGCTGGAGTTTCACAAATAAATGTGTCGATACTGATGGCAAACTGGTTCGTTATGAATGGTATATCAATGATGAACTAAGGAATGTTTTTGGCAGCACTGCGACACTATCGAAAAATCTTAATCGTGGGAAGCAAGATATCCGTGTAGTCGCATATGATGATAGTGGAGATTCAGCAACACAGCGCACGGTCGTATATGGCCCAGATGAGGAAAAATCAAAGGCTGTAGAAACAACTGGTACATCGCAGTAAGACAAATTTATGTACTGAAATAGAAGCCGGGACAGTAATGTCCCGGCTTTTTGTCTTTGGTCTTTTGAATTGATTTCGTCGGAAAAGTTACTTTGCATGAACGGTGATACAAGTCTCATGAATCACCAATCAATGGCAATAATGAAAGAAAAAGAGGGGCGTAAATTATCAGAAATAACTGGCTTTGTAGAAATAATGACGGTCCAAAACATGGATAATAGGTATTAAGGTAATGTAAAAATTAGTCCTTTGGTTCCGGTATCTGAGAGAAGCAGGTTATGAGCGAATACATACCTAAGAAGCGTGGGTTACTGAGTTTTGATTGGTACGTGCCGATCAATTTGGCAATTCTGATACTGGTACTGGCCATCTTCTTTACTCGATTTACATTTGGACATGGGCTATTAAATGGTTGTTTACCTGCTGATTTTTACATGATTGACTTGAAGGATAAATCTGTCAAGGCAGGAAACATCATTGCATTTCATATGCCAAAATCAGTCCGATTTATACGTGAAAATGAGAAGGTTATTAAAATTGTGGCGGGGGTAGGCGGAGATCGCCTAAGAGTCACAATGGATGGCGTTTATAACGGGAGCAAGTTTTATAAAGCTAATGCCAGACGTATTTCAATGAAATACAACATACCTGCTGAGTCTATTGAAAGAGAATTAACTATTCCGAAAGGAGAAGTTTTTTTAATTGGCCAAACGGATCACTCATGGGACTCACGATTTTGGGGGCCGGTTAAGTTGACTTCAGTTATTGGGAAAACATATGCGATCTATTGAATTAAAAACAACGATTAAGCCTCTGGCCACCTGCCTGGCGTTTTACGCCTTGATGTCCACCGCTACGGCTAGCCCCCAGTATCAACAGGTTGCTGACGACATTGCTAGGCAAGCTCAAGTATTGGGCGCTCAGTCAACGCCGCCGGAAACAGCAGAAGGCCCGCTCTCGTCAGGCTCTCTGGATTCTCCGGATGTCCAGAAGTACGTCCGCCAGGCTGAAGCTTTGAAGCAAAACAGGGACATCAGTCAGCCAACGAATCGGGGCTATGTACCGGGTATGAATGCTGACAGTGTGCAGGCGGTTATCGATCATACTCAGGCTATACGCGCTCAGAATAATAATTCTGAAGCAGTTAATGACATTATTCGCAGACGTGATGAAATTCAGGGAAATATTCAGCTGAACGACTCAGCACTGAAGTCTGTCGAAAATAAACCAGAAGTAATGCGCAGCCAGTCGACGAATATCGAAAAAATGTTTGGTACCTCAGGGATCACCGCCGCTGACTTCGAACGAAAAATAGATAGCAGACGGGAAGAGGTGCTTTCGACAGAAAACGGTATCACTATCTTTGCGTCATTTAGCCTGCCTGATTACGTCCTAGAAGATCTACTCCGTACCGCGTCACAAAATAAGGCGAGAGTGGTTTTTAATGGTCTGAAGAAAGGCACGACGCGTCTTCCGGAGACTCAGGCTGCAATCAATCAGTTGGTGGTGAAGGGGAAGTTTGACTCTCCACTGATTACGATTGACCCTGATGCGTTTGACCAGTACCAGGTCACGCAGGTCCCGACAATTATCTCCCGTGAGGAATCCCGATTCGCTAAAATGGTCGGTTCGTTTAACGTTGATTTCTTCCAGCGAGAACTGGCCAGAAATCCCGATCAGGATATTTTACCTAATGCTGGTACGACCTATCCGGTCGAAGAGAAAAGCATTATTAAAGAGCTCGAAGAGCGAGCACAAAAGTATGACTGGGAGGGCGCCAAGAAGCGAGCTGTTGCAGACACATGGAAGAACCAATTCATGGTTAATCTGCCTCCGGCTCAGGAGCACAAGGAATGGTTAATTGACCCGACTATCAGGGTCACTCAGGACGTGAAAGATAAGCAGGGCCGCGTCATTGCTTCTGCGGGCGAGCTGATTAACCCGCTGAGCAGGTTCCCGCAGAACCTCACCATGATAATTTTTGACCCATTGAATCCGGGGCAGCTTGATTGGGCTGAGAAGCAATATCGCCAACTTCTTGGCAGCGGACAGGTTATGCCGATGTTTACGCGAATTAAACAGGAAAATGGTTGGGACCATCTGAATGATCTGCGCGAGAAATTTAACGGGAAAGTATTCAAAGTCAATGAGCAAATTATTTCCCGCTTCCAGATTAAAAACACTCCAGTGTTGATTTCAACTGAAAAAGATAAATTCCGGATAACGCAATTCAGTGAAGCTGAAATACGTGGTGTTGGAGAAAAAATCTCGGCAGAGGAGAACTGATATGAAGATCGGATTTATTTTAGGGGCGCTGCTGGCCACATGGCTGACTCTGAATTACCCGGACCTGATGAGAGAGTATTTCAACAAAGTGGTTACGTATATGGAAAGCGTGACAACATTCATTACTAAATAGTGAGCGTGCCGGTGAAGAAGCTAAAAAAGTTACTTTTGGAAATTTTGGTTGCTGTCATGCTGTCATTTTCCCTGCCTGCAATGACCATGGCCGCAGATACCGGCGTCCCGGGAGCAATGTGCCAGTCAGCTGGTGTGTGGCAGGGACTAATCAAAAATATCTGCTGGAGTTGCATCTTCCCGATGCGGATCATGGGAATTGGTGCGGCACCTGAAGGTGCCGCACCCTCACGCCCCGGCTGCTATTGCACAGACCAAAATGGGATACCAGAAATCGGATGGCAGTTAAGTTTTTTCCAGCCAGTTAAAATCGTAGAAGTAGTGAAAAGCCCATGGTGCAGCCCATTTTTGGAGGGAACCATGTTGCAAAAATCACAGTTCGATATTGGCAAGAGCAATACTAACCAGCCTATGACTGCTACAGAAGCCGGATTCTACGACGTACATCTCTGGGAATTCCCGATCATGACAATGTTGAAATTGCTGATAATCGGTGAATGTACAGCAGAACCTTATATTGATGCCAGTCTGACGTATATCAGCGAAGTTGATCCAATGTGGGAAAGTGATCTGTTGACGCTCGTGCTGAACCCCGAAGCTGTGGTATTTGCAAACCCTATTGCCTCAATGGTATGTGCTGCTGACTGCGTGGCAGTGACTGCCGGAAAGGATAATTTGGCTGCCTATTTTTGTGCCGGTTGTGATGGTAACTTGTACCCGCTTACAGGGCACGTCTATGCGAATGATGATGCCGTCAGAACCAGTTCCCTTATTACACAACGACTACTAACTAAGTTACATCGGCAAGGAATGCTAATGAGAACAATGGGAGCAGATGCAATGTGTGAGAAAACATGGGAATACTTCACTCCTCGTTCACAATATAGACTTTCAATGCTTTACCCAACGCCAGAAGCTAAAGGGCCTGATTGCTGCCATAGGCTTGGTGACTCCGTACATGATTGGTCAACGCTGAAAGGTGGACGAAAGAAAATAGGCATAGATAATTATGTCTATATGCTATGGAGATATAATGACTGTTGCGTGCGTTTTAATCCCGGCGCTTAATTGCAGGAGGCTTTTAATATGAAAACTAGGAAATTAATTGCTTCAACAATTATTGCGTCTATGCTCGCAAATACTATGAGTTGGGCATTTTACGTTTCGCTCATTAACATGGTTATGACACCAAAAATATACGCAGCTGATGCGATATTTGATCAGTTGGAAAACAATTTTGACCTTGCGAACCCCAACGCAAATCGAAATGCAACAACAAGTGCTCAGGATATTGTAGAGAAGTACAAGAATGCTGATTCCGGGGAAAACCTGAGCGGAAAAATATCAGATAAATATGTAGGTAAAGCAGATTCAATAAACTTAGACGTTGGGAAGTACGGGGCGCTGAACTCAAACGAAAGTGTTATGAGTAATGCTGCATCTGACGGCAAGTCGATCGGTAAGACCGTACAGTTACCGAGCATGACGGGCGGTACGATCAACTCTAATTATACGAAAGAGGGGGCAAAGTTACTTTCCAGAGACAGTAGCGGTAACATTGGTATAAGTAACAACACGAATACAACGGCAGGAACCAAAACCAGTACAGGAGAGCTATTCAGCTCAGAGCAGAAGCACAGTGATATTCAGTTTAATTCCGGTGGCCGGTATGGAGATGAGGATGGATTCATCAATGACATCAAAAATCGAAAAAGTCAGCTGTTTGAAGCGCAGAGTTACGATGGGGTTGCCTACCGTACACTGGTGAATGCAAATAAAGACAACCCAGCATCTAATATTAAACCTAACGACCCTATGTTCAATGCTGGCCGAAATGAAATTGGTAATGCTGTAGCCGGTACAGGCAACTGGCTACAGAGTTGCAATACGGAAACAAAAAAACAAACTATTACTACACACTATCCAGATTATAAAGAGTTTTACTGCAACTCACCCAAGAAAGATAACTTTAATAGTTGCACAATAACTCGTGATTTTTCCGTACCTGTTTATATCTCAGGTGGTAATGGTGATATGTCTATGTGCGGGGATAATTGTGTGAGGGTCTGGTTCGGCAGAAGAGACGACAACTATTGGAACGATGGAGTATATGACAACTCATTAACCTTAAAATTTCATCCTGATGCAAAGCTTGCAACTGCGAAAATAATTAATGCAGAGTGGGATGATCATATGAGGGTCACGCTTGATGGAACGCAGATTTTTGCTCACATAGATGGAGAATATAGAAGTAGCAATTATCCATCACCACAAGGGCCATGGGAGCTGAAAAAATCATGGAAGCTTGACAAAGTCTACGATATTACCGACCAGGTAAGAAACTCTGTATATCAGGAGGTGGACCGTGAAGTGACAATGGCGTCACGCGTTTGGGTAGGTGGCGGTGGGGAAGGCTATTTTGAAGTTGAGCTGACTTTTGAAAATATGAAGCTGGAGGATAAACATATACAGGAACCCGCAGGTTGTTTTGATGCAGTACAAACGCCGAATTCATTCTGTCGGTTTGACCGGTTTGTGAACATGGATGTCGGTACAAAGCGGCTCCCGGAAACTGTGCTTAAAATGGCCACACCGCTTTATAAAGGCGATACCGGGTTCTTAACCTGGAAAACAAACCTTGAAGGTTACTTCTGTGATCCCCTGGCGAAGGAAAAGCTGTGCTCATATGATGCGAAGGGAAACATCATGAAAGACGCCGCAGGAAAAGACCTCTGCTACAACTACGACGACATTAAAAATATGCCTGACGCTTGCGGCACATATAAAAATGATGCTGCGTGTGTGCTCGATACACAGACTTGTGCAGAAGGTTGGTTCGATGAAGGCACAAATACATGCTACATGTATGAGCAGAAATATACGTGTGACAGAGGTAAGGACGTCGTCAGAGAGGTAGAGTCACAGACTAACGCCTGTGTAGGTATGATCCCATGTTCTGGTGGAACATGCGAAACCGGCCCAAAAGAGGAAAACAATGATTTTGGGAAAGTGGCCGCGTACTCAAACATGGTTCAGTACATGCAGGGTGAGGCAAAATGCGAAGATCCCAACGACCCTAATTCCTGCTCCGTCTTTGAGGGGAAAGCAGAATGGTGCGGCAGGTCCGTTGGTTTTGTGAACGGGCTGGCCAAAACAGATTGCTGCGAACAGCCACAGGGTACCGCTGGCTCACTAGAGGCGATTATGCTGGCTGGGTCGATGATCCGAAACACGAACTGGACACGAGTGAATGCTCAGCTGGTAAGCTGGACCGGTGGGGAGAGTGGAACCTGGGCTTCAATGGCTAACTCGGTTGGTGAATGGACAGCATCGGCAGGTAAAACTGTTGGTCAGATGTGGAACAATGTCACCAGTTCGCTAACCAGCGTCTACGAAAATGTGGCCGGTAACCTTGGGCGAACAGTAGGTTCATCCACTGCTGGTGGAAGTGGTCAACTTGCTAAGGAGACAATGAGCTCTTTCGGGCTTGGTACCCTTAAGAAGATGGCCATGGAAAAAGCATATGACTTGCTTCCCGATACAGTAAGGGACTTCGTTTTTAAAAATGTAGCGACAACGGGTGGCGAAGTAGTCTTTTCAGCAGCAATTCAAAACTTTATGCTTGCATTAAATGTCATTGGCTGGATTTATACCGCATATCAAATAACAAAAATGTTGCTTGAAATGCTTGTGGCCTGTGATCAAAAAGAAATGGAAGCGTCTATTCATAAAAATCAGAAATCCTGTTTCACACTGGATACTGAACGCTGTGTTAAATATCTCAATATGGGATTTACAAAGAAGTGTGTTAAAAAAGCAACAGACATGTGCTGCTACAATTCAATGTTATCTCGCGTGATTATGCAGCAGGCGTATCCTCAACTTGGAATAGATCCGGTTGCTTCGAGTTGCGTTGGATTATCAATTAGTCAAATACAGAGATTAGATTTTGATAAGATCGATTTAACTGAATGGATTAACGATGCCGTCCAGGTCGGAGAAGTTCCTGATCAGTACGCTACATTCTCCGAGTCATCGATAACAGAAAATTTGCCATTTAAAAATGAAAATTACCAACTTCCATCCCAAAGAACGAAAGAATCAATGGGTGGTGAGGATAATATGATAAAAGCTAGACAGGAAAATAATCAGGCAATTAAAGAGGAGAATGTGGACTGTAGCTATCTACCACGGCCCGCGATTTGTGAAGTTGGGTCAACTTATGTAGACCCAATTACTGGGAAGGAATTACCAAAATACTAAATGTAGGGGCTGTAAAGCCCCTTTATTTTTATTTTGCTTTAAGAGTTTTTTCAGGGAAACCCTTCTGACCATATTCTCCTGCGAAAAGATAATAATCTTTACCGTTAATAGATGCAGCAACGCCACCTGGGGTAGTGAATTTTGGACTGTCAGAACGGAAAATAATACCTGAGAAGTTAGTACTAGATTCATTGCCTTTAAATGGAATGAATACGTAACGAACTACTGAATAATCACCGGCAGGTAGATTAAGTTGAGGGATTTCAGATCCAGACGCTGGGCGAATAACCTGGAAGCTGTACATGGACTTAGTCGGCATTACGTCGGCAGCTGGCTTTGAAGGGAGGTCGCAGGTACTCCATTTATTCATCACTGCCATATCAATCTTGCATGAAGCCAGAGCCGCACTTTGCTTCGAAGGATTGAACCCGAGTGCCACCTGTGACTCTTTGGTGTGATTATAAACATATGCAGCACCGGCACGTACTAAGCTTTCATCGTTATAAGGAAGTTTTTTAGGGTTCGGGACAAAGACGACGTATTGGTTAACCTGGATATATTCAGCGTCAGAGGAGCTGTACATTGATCCCAAACTCATAATACTTAATCCACTGAGCCCTCCTGTAACATAGCCCATAGAGCCACTAATTAGCAGTTTGGAAAGCAAGTTATCTGCATCGCCACCCGGCTGGACTGTTTCTTCATTAAAAGTAACGTCAAAACCGGCCAAAGAGTAAGCATTTTTGGCTACCGAGTCTTTAGAATTAGCATGCCAGTAGAGCCCATGAGTGTCGCTGTGCTGTGCAGAATTCGGGGTTTTACCAGCATCCCGGGCACAACCAACCAGCGATGCACTGGCAACAAAAGCAGAAACCAGAGATACAAAACGTTTAGTTTTCATTTGAGACCCTTCTTTGAATGATTTTTTTGTCTAGAAGCATTATTTCATACTCGTCAGTTTCTCAAACAACCAAAATGCAGAAAAAATGAAAAAATGTGAAGCGAACAAAAACCAGCCTTGTAAAGAAAAATCCCTCTAAATTAAATCGTATAATCAGTGGGACTAAATATTCAGAGGCTTTTATGGGTAAACCAACAGATGAGCAAAGGGTCATCATTGAAAATGCAAACGCAAATAATATGGTTATTGCAGCACCAGGGTCTGGGAAGTCATTTACGATGATCGAGGCTGTGATCTCAATCCTCAGGCAGTTCCCATATGCCAAGGTTGGAATGGTCACATTTACTCGCGCTGCAACAAATTCATTGGCTGAAAAGCTGAAAAGTCGGTTAAGTAAAAAAGACCAGGATAGGGTGCTGGTAAATACTTTCCACGGCTTTATCCGGATGCAACTGGACATGGTCAACTGGAAGGGCAAGATGCTGATTAGCTCGGCACAGCGTTCTGTAATTCATCGTGCGTTAAAGGAGTCAGGCGCGCCTTTCCGTTACCCGGAAGCTGAATTTGCTATTGATGCGATTGGAAGGGAAATGGATACAGACATCATTTCAGTTCGCCATACGCGTCAACAAATCCACTTGTTCAACACATACCAGGCAATATGTCAGAAAGACCACGTAGCTGACTTAAATGCACTCTCACGTTTTGTCGTGGGCCAGATGCACTCAGGAAAAATGCAGCCACTAAATTTGACGCATTTAGTTGTAGATGAGGTGCAAGACACCGACTCGATTCAGTATGCCTGGATCGCACTACATACAAGGGGTGGTGTTAACACGAGCATCGTAGGGGATGATGATCAGGCAATCTATTCTTTCAGGGCCTCCGGCGGGGTAAAAATATTCCAGCAATTTGAAAAACAATTCAGGCCAAACATATTTTATCTAAATACCTGTTTCAGGTGTGAACCAGAAATTCTTAAGGTTGCAGGGGCATTGATTGAAAAAAATGTTTACAGATACGTTAAGGATCTGCGTTCAGCTAAAAGTGGTGGTGGAAAAGTTAATTTCCGCTCATATGTTGATATGGATGAACAGATTCAAGGCATCCTCAATCTAATTAACCAAGACCCAAATGGCTGGGCAATCCTTAGCAGAGGTAATGCACATCTTGATCAGCTTGAAAGCCTCATAGAGCAGCCGGTTCTTCGTTATGGAGGCAAGTCCTTTTGGGATGAGAAAGAGACGAGCGACGTACTGCATCTGATGGCTTTCTTTCGGCAGTCCAACGATGTTCGATTAATGAAGAGGGTGCTGGCGCTTTTCGGTGAAAATGAAGAAGTTTTGGATCAAACAGCATTTAGCATGAAAGGGAGAAAAGTAACTTTTGGTGAACTGAGCATCCCAGATGCAAGTTCCCTGGAAACAAGAACACTTCACTCAAACTTCACCCGGTTTACACAGGAGACTCGGGATAAAGTTGAAATCGAAAAGCGCTTCGCAAATCTGATTAAATGGATGGAATTGTCATCAATAAAAATGAGGACTCAGAAAGGTTCACCTTCACTGACACGAATTGCGTTAGATACCTGTAAGCAATGGGCTGAGAAAAATGGCTGGCAAAACATGATAAATCGAGCTGCGGCGATGTGTTTGGGGCCTAAAAAGAAGGATGAGGAATATACGCCGGATAAAGTAGTTTTATCGACATTGCATGGTTCGAAGGGGCTAGAATGGAAAAAAGTCATTATTATGAGTTGCAATGCTGACCAGATCCCAAGCAAGAGATCAGTGGGGCAGGAAGCGATTGAAGAAGAGAGAAGACTTCTATTTGTAGGATTTACACGAGCAGAACAACAGCTGCATGTAATGTGGTACGGTGATCCGTCCTTCTTTTTAAGCGAATGCGCCGAAGAAAAATTGAAAGAGGCAGCGAATATGAGAATAGAATCAAATTTAACAGAAGAATTTTCCAATCAGTATTTACAATAATGACTCTATGTTGTATAAGAATATTGAGCTTTGTATTATCGCTCCCACATTTCAAGTAACTGACAAAAGTTACTTTGCGCATTAAGCGCGGATTCAGCCGTGAAAAGCGGCCAGCTTACTTAAGCTGCAAGGCACCACCGGCAAAATGTCACCTTTGTCGCTGGTGCCTTTCCTATGCCCGTAAAAAGGCAAACCGAATTTACCAAATCGTAACTAATTTAGCTCTTGATTGAGCTATTTTCGTTGCGTACTTCTAATGCCAGAAAGTATAAATCAGGCGGTTCATAGCTTACGGGAGATGAATGACAGGCTTTGCCTTTGTGTTGGAATATTCCATTATTCCTTCCTTCTTACTATATATAGGTGACCCCAAATGTCTAAAAGCAAAGCACGCAGTAAAGCCCTTCTTCTGGCCTTCGCCGATCTGATTCCGGATATGGACAAGGCAGTTAACAAGAAGTTATTGGAATCTCTGATTATTTACTCAGGGCATGATAATGACCTTATTGTTATTTTGAATGAAGACGGACCAACTATAATTGAACTGAACTCTTTAAAATCGGTTTCTATGCTGGCCCAAAAGCTTTCAGCTTTTTCAACTTATTATCATGTAGAAATGCAGCAAATTCATGTCAATCCAATTGACTTTGAGAAGGCTTATAAGCTACTCAAAGAAGCACCTGCAATTCCCATGTTTAAAACTTTAGCTGAACTGGATAAGTTTTTAAATGAAGAGTTTGAAAAGTATGGGTTGAACACATTCCTTGATGTGGATGACCTAGATTATTCACTCGATAAATCCAGAGAGTTAAAAAATGATCAGTTGATTGCCTGGGTTTCTGAAATTATTGTGAAGCGCGATAAATTAGCATTGCGTAATCGCTTTAATGAAGTGACAAAGGCACATTATGAAACTGTAGATGCATTGTATGCAGCCGTCCGTCCCTTAATGAAAGAATTAGGTTTTCCTGATGAACTCATGCTACATACCTTTAGTGAATTGAGCGTTTTCGATTCCAAAGGCTGGGACCATGCTATCAAATCTAAAATTGAATTTCTCACAAAACGAGAAGCGCAATATTTAGATGACAAAATGAAGGCAGAAAAACGGCAGTTAACAATTGATGAACTTTTGACTCAAGTCAATAGCGCTAAAACAGCTAAAGAACCAAGACCTTTTGGTCAGACGTTTTGTTTTGCTGTTCTTGGCATGATGTCATTGATGTTCATTGTAAATAAATTTATTTAATCCTGTTAAGGGGGAACCCTGACAGGGCTTCTCTTTGATTAAAATGAGGAGAGAAGAAATGTCACATCTTGAATATGTTAATGAAGTTAAAGTGTCCGGGATAGTTATCAGTGCAATGGAGAAAGAAATGACTGACGGTAACGTTGGGTTATTAATAAAGCTCAAAAACAGAATGAAGACTGAAATTAATGGTGAAATCGCTGAGAGAGAATTTTCTATTCAAATCAAAGTGTCACCAGAAATGTATTCAGGCTGTTTCACTGGTATAAATCAAGGTGATGAGTTAATGGTCTCCGGTTATCTTGTTGTGGATATTGTCACGTTGGAAGGGAGAGAGCACCCTCTTGACTACATGAGAGTCGTTGCAACAAGTAAGTTAGCTCACATACCTAAACCCCCCAAGGGTTTTGGGCAAAGTAGCTTTAGACAGATCTGACATTTAAACCACCCTAAAGGGGAGAAATCCCTTCATGGGAGATCTCCCTTTGGAGGCCCCATGAAACAAAAAATTAGCTCGACATCATTTATTGGTAAACAAATGGATTTTTTCTCTATATTCGATTTTGAAGAAGAGGAAAATGAAATAATACCCATAGTTGAGTCTCCGCTTGAATATATAAATAATGCAATAGCCCAAAAGCAAAGCATGCAATCAGAAGAAAAACATTCTGGCCCGGAACTGGTGCCTCATGTGTCGGATGATGTTGCATTGCTAGGTCATTGTTCCAAATTACTCAACAATCAAATTCTGCATGGAATTAGTTTTGCTTCTGAAACTGATTATCTCTTCACTTTAGAAGAATACAATGCAGAATTAGGTGGTCTGGTTATCGACTGGGCTCCTGAAGATGTATATCAGTTATACGTCGTCGCAATGGAAGAGTCGTTGGAAAACGTTAAATATCTTGTCTTTACAAAATCACTCTATACAACTGATGAATTCGGAAATATCAAAGTGAATCCGCTTCTTGAAGCAGAAACACGTTGGTATATGTCGCAGTCATTTGAGCTTACATGTGCCACTCATGGTATAGATGCTATTGAGTTTAGGTCAGAGCTTAAAAAAAGCTTGTATGAATACACGCACAGTTTTGAAAGTGAAAATGTTAAATTATCTCAATATCATCAGGATAAAGAGATTATTTTGCATGATTGTAAGGAAGATATGGGATGGGATATCTTTTTCGACCGTGACTATTTATTGGCAGAAAATAAACTGGCAGTAAAATGGACTGATCGGGATATAATGGATGTCTATTCTAAAGCATTTAAATCAACAATTAATTTGTTTGAAAAACTTGTCGTAAATAACAAGTTAACATTAAGGGATACATCAGGTTGGGTTATCGTAAACCCTACATTTGAGCGCCAGTTCGAATGGATTGAATCTGAAGTATTCGAAATTGTAGGGACTCATCTTGGTTACAACGTTGATGCTATCAGAAAACAGATGGTTACAGCGTGTAAGATGACCTTCAACTAATATGCCACT
Source organism: Citrobacter freundii complex sp. CFNIH9 (assembly GCF_002903305.1). Classification (NCBI taxonomy): domain Bacteria; kingdom Pseudomonadati; phylum Pseudomonadota; class Gammaproteobacteria; order Enterobacterales; family Enterobacteriaceae; genus Citrobacter; species Citrobacter freundii complex sp. CFNIH9. Next base: position 264,579 of record NZ_CP026242.1, read on the forward strand.
GGCAAACATCTGCCAGCGGGCGGTGTTTGCATTTTACCGGAGTTTTAAAAATGACTAACGCCGCAACTATATTAGAAACCGAAAATTCATTACTGGAAGAAAATATTGGTAATCTGTTACCCGCAAATGTTATATCTACAAAAGCATATGCGAATAAGGAACAATATTACCTGGTTAAGGCCAAAGATTTGTTTGGTATTCCTGAAATGTCCGAGGATATGATAGTTCCAGTATTTAAACGTTTATCTCCACATCGTGCAAACCTGAATAAGGATTATATACCGAATGCTCGTATACTTGAGCAAGTAGTACAATTGCTCGTAAGTAACGATATAGATTTAAGTGTATGCCTGAAAGGGGAGTCTGGTTCTGGTAAGACTGAAATGGCAATGTACATTAGCCATATGCTGAATTGGCCGCTAACCATAAAGCAAATCAACAGTAATATTCGTGCTGATGAACTTGAAGGTGAGCGTAGTCTCATTAACGGAAACACCAGTTTTGTGCCCAGCGAGCTTGTAACGGCGTTTCAGGAAGGCCACCTCATTCTTCTGGATGAAGTGGACAAGATTGACCCTGATACCGCCGCGAAGCTGCATATGCCTATAGAGCGTAAGCCCTGGTCACTAGCCGCCAACGGTGGCGAAGTGGTTAATGCCAATAAGTTTACGCGGTTTATGGGTACAGCAAACACAAACATGAGTGGGGGATCTCGTAAGTTCGTTTCATCACAGCGGCAGGATGCAGCGTTTATTAAACGCTTCCTGATTGTGGAGATGGAAAGGCCTTCAGAGGTTGCATTAACCAACGTTTTGCTTAAACGCTACAATAGCCTGCCTATGCTGGTAATTGAAAAATTCGTTTCGGTAGCCGTTGCAGTAAACAACATAGGAACTGAAGACAGTGTAATGGATATTCGTCAGCTTGTGGCATGGGTTGGAACGTCGATGACGTTAAAGACCATGTCCTTACTGGATACGTTTAAAATTGCTTTTGCGTCGGCTCTGCCTGCACATGCCAGTGGTATGGTGCTGGAAGCCATCGATTTAAAACTCGGTGACGATAAGAACCGTACAATGGAGTATTACACTGCAAAAAAGTAGTTATAGATGGGACGAGTTATCAGAAGGCTGAATGCCTTGTGACAGACTTTGCTCATCTTTCGTTTTACGGTTTTTTGAGTGCAGACGGGGATGAAACTTTCGCGATTGCACAGGAAGGAAATCAATATATAGGTCTTAAGCAGCACAATAATGACTATTCATTTATTTGTTATCAAGATTGTGACAAAGATATGGAAGCCATGATTAAGGGCCTTGAATCAAAAGGATTCATGTATCAAGGAAGTATTCAATCGACGTCTGTCGAGAGTGAATTTCCTGGAATTCTTTTAACAACACTTGAGAAGTAATAATCTTAACCCTATCGGGAAATCTTTCCCGACAGGGAGGTTTTCCCATTTTTTTAATCTGGAGAAAACCTATGACTTTCAATACTTCTAAACTTAATAAAGTTTCCGCTAAGCAAATCTGTGATAACTTTGTAAAAGCACATCCTGATTTGTTGGAAGGTGCTGTTATAACAAAAATCGAAATCAGTGGTTGTCAGGGCTCTCGGCGTACCGATAAAATCGAACTGTCCTATGGCGGCGATGATATAACGGACCAGAAGAGCGTGTCTAAAAGTGAAGTTCGCTGGATAGACATAAAGGCACTGAGTTTCAAAAGCACTATCACTAGTCGAATTTCAACACTCTGTTCACGGTTGTGTATCCGCTATAGCAATATGTGGATTTTGCCTGTCGAAAGAATGGAGGAGTTTCTGGAAGAGGCACAAGAAATTGAACGTGAATTTCAAGCCGGTATCCAGAATGTGGTTGATAACTATGACACTCATATTCAGGCTGAGAAAGATCGCAGTCCGTTGATGTCAGATTTAATCGACCAGTTGAAATTAACGAAAGATGATTTTATTAAATCATTCCGGTTTAATCTGGCGCATTTCATTCCGTTTTCACCGATTAGTGTGGAGGGGGATGAAACACAGGACTTTTATCAGGAACAACTGATAATCGATTTGGCCGATGAAGCTATGAAGGTTTATGCAAAAATCAGTAAAAATGATAATTTGCGTTCCAGCACGATTGACCGATTAAAACAGATGCAAGATAAAATCATTAGCTTTATGTTCATTCATAAAGAGGCGGTTGTTCTTGCAGAAGCTATCAAGCACGTCATGAATAATTTACCCAAAGGCGCCATTTCTTCTCCCCGTGATGTTGCGGTGTTAAAGCAATGGTTCTATTTCATGAGTGATGCGTCAATGCTGAAACGTATTATTTCTGGTGAGCAGAAAGTAACAGATTGGCTGGATTCCATTACCCGGTCATTCAATATTGATTCACAGGATAATACGGCTAACTCTCAGAATGCTTTTGAGGATGATGTTTTTTCTTCAGCAAATGTGTTCAGAGAAGATCCGCTTGAAGAAGTTGAGAAAAACGCAGTAACTGCACCTTTGTCTGCTGTTGTCCCTGAAGAAGATGTTTCCCTTCAGGCCAGTGGTAGTAATAGTGCTTTTAACAGCGAACTCGAACTGAACGGCTGGTGATTTAGTCTTGTAAAAATAACCCCAGATGGGTACTTCACCATCTGGGTGAGTACCCTTTATTAATTAAAGGTACTCAAATGAAATTTGATTTGAAATCTTCACCCCGCCATATTCAACGCCTGACGAATATAGCCAGCGTGATAAGCGGTATAAGTGGTCTTAATGTTGTAATAGACAATAAGGTACATACACCTTATTTCAACAGCGAAAAGAACGTTTGTGTATTACCTAATGGTGATTATAGCGATGAGAAATTCGTCAAGCTAATTGAAGGGTTTATATGTCATGAAGCTGGACACGGTCGCTATACAGAACATGAAGTATACCGTGAAGCTTTTGTTGGGGAACTGATTAATGCAGATGGCTTCATCAGTATAGATGATAAGCTGAACGCTGAATTTCAAACCCTTAAACAAAAGAAAATCGCATATGCCAGGGCTTACCGTCTACATGGACTTATTAATCTCTTTGATGATGTCCAGATGGAAGAGAAAACGGGTATTAACTATCAGGAGGCAAAAAAGCGCCTCGCGGTAAGTTATGCCTTGATGGTTGAAGCTGGGCGAATGACGGTTGATGTTTCTTCAAGCCCTCAAAACCCTGTTCAGTTTATTGAAATGTTCCTGCTTAATACATTGCGGGTTAACGTTCTCCAGCAAGAAGGGCATAAAGAAACGCTTGATCCATTTTTCGATTATGCAAAGAAAATCCTTGAGCCTGTAATTTTAGAAGTTGATGAGATTATTCATCAGGCTCTAAGTTGCAAAAGTACGCAAAATTGCGATTCTCTGGCGCGTAAAACCTTGGCTCTTTTAGAGCGTTTACGGGATGAAGCCAAAGAGAAACAGCAAGAAGAGGATCAGAATAAAGACCCGCAAAACGACACAGACAATTCATCTGGCTCTGAGAATGAACCTGATTCCGAAACCAATGGTGACAACCAGGGTGAAGGGGATGGAGATTCCGAAGAGCAAGACGATGATGCTGGTAATGGTAAAGCACCTATGGAAGATAATGAGCCGTCAGAGCAATCTAAAGGGGATGAAGAAAGTGCTGAGAGCGGTAACGGTGAACCTGATGGAGAGCCCGAAACCGATGAATCGGCTAACCCTGACTCGTATGATGCTGACGGAACTCCTTCCCAAATCGACAGTTCCAATGGAAATCCTTCCGATGGGGAAAGTAACTTTTCTCCTGAGCAGTGGAGTATCCTTGCCAAATTGCTGGATGATTTTCTTAACAGCGATGAGGAAAGTGAAGATTTTCATGAGGCTCTTGCAAATGAAATCTCCGTAATTGCTGCCAGTGTGTCGGATGAGGTTAAAGCTGAATTTGGTGCAAATGAGTGGGATCTTCCAGATTTGCTTATTGATCTGAATGTCTACAATGAAGCATTAAATATCAGTCAGACTCTTGGGGCAGACTTATCTGTTTTACAGCAGGTAAAAATGCGTGGTCAATTTAAAACCCGTGATAGAGGCTTGTCATTCGACATTAATCGATTGATCCAGTCTCCGATGGGTGTGAGGGATGTATTCCGGTCGCAAAGCGAATCTAAAAACCGGGGCCACGTCGGCTTGGTTATTGTTCGTGATATTTCAGGTTCTATGATTCTGGATCACCGTTATATCCACGCAATTAAGACTGACCTTGCATTAACTTTGGCGATTGAAGCTAATTCAAAAATGCACGTTGCTAATGTGATTTATCCGTTTGTCGACAAAGACTTTGAAGTTATCAAAACGTTTGATGAAAACGCGGAAGAGACGCTTTCAAAATTTTCACTCGGCTGTAAAGGGAATAATACCCCAACGGGTTCCGCCTTAATGGCTGCTGTAGAATTGTTACTTGAAAGCCAGTTTGACAGGAAAATTGTTTTCCTTATTACTGATGGTTATCCGACAGAGTCTGATTACACCATTAGTGATGTTCTTACGGTAGCTGAAAGTAACGGTATTGAAATCGCTGGTGTAGGCATTAAAACTGATGAGTTAATTGGTTTTGATGAGGGCACCTTCGTAAATGTTGATGATATTTCTTTACTGCCGAATGTGGTCAGTAAATTAGTACATCAAATTCTATCTAATTAACTCTACCCAATCGGGGCAAAATGACGCCCGGTTGGGTCGTTTTGCTCCCTGAAGGATTAAGGAGCAATATATGACTCAGATAAAGACTTACCGTGTCGAGTATGAAAAAGTCGGGATGATGCATCGTGTCCGTATTTTTGGTCGCATGGGTGAAGTTGTCAAAAGTGAATTGCCAAAAGAAGTAATTCTCCGGGATGTATCTATACCGGAGGGTAATGTAAAAATGGCAACATCAATGGTTGATGGTTTTATCCAGCGTCTTGAAAATAATGGCTTCAAGTCTGAAGCGTAATTGTTAAGGGCCATTATGGCCCTTATTCTTAGATTCTGCGTTGTGGGTTTCTCCCTGTTTTCTGCATCGCAGAGGGCATTGAGAAACCCACAATGCCAGATAAGAGAGAACAAAATGACTTATGCATCACCGGCTGTTAAGCGTACACCACATGAAGTATCTGAGCACTTTATTAAAATGGTTCACGCTCGTGTTGCGGAAGCCTCTGGCTGGCGCTATGTATTCGATAGAATACCGGCATTTAAAGATGCTTGTGATAAAGCACCTAGCCAGGTTCCTTGCCCCTTCACCGGGGACGGGAAATCAAAGTTCCGTTTCCGAAAAAAAGACCTCTATACCGGTTGTGCTATTCACAATGATTTCCCTGTGAATGCATTTTGTGACGGTATTGATGTGCTGGCAGAGTATTACAAGTTGAGCAAAACCCAGACTTGTAAGAAGATCTTGACTGATTTCTTTGGTATGGATCTGTACGCTCCGTTAACTGATGCGGATCTCGAAAGTGAACGGCGTTATAAATCAACAGTTCGTGCAACCGAAACGCTTGATAGCGATGAAGTTGAAAAACGGCTGCGTAAACTTGAAGTGTTATATCACTATACAGGTGAAATCAAGCCAGGGAGTCCTGTGGGCATGTATCTCCGAAATCGTGGTCTTAAACGAATTCTGAGTAATCTGCCTAAGGATCTTGGTCTGAACAACCGACTTTACTATATGGATAAGTCACTAGAGAAACCGTCAACTTACCCGGGAATGATCGCAATTTATCGTGATACACGGGGACGTCCTCTGACAATCCATAGAACGTTCGTAGAGAAAAATGGTGATAAGGCTCGGGTAGAGAATCCGAAACTGATGATGAAACCGCCTGCCGATATGACCGGCGGCTCAATTCAGCTGTACGACCCACACTACAACTCAGGTACCCGTACCTGGACGTTAGGTGTGGCTGAAGGCATAGAAAACGCGCTGTCAGTAACTGAAGCGACTTCAACACCGTGTTGGGCTGCGAGCTCTGCCTGGTGTCTTGAAAACGTTGAAGTGCCGGATAGTCTACTGCCTCCTCCGGATGTGAAAGAAATACAGTTTTACGTCTGGGCGGATAAGGATGTTGTGAATTCAAGAGGCGCTTGCCCGGGTATGGAGTCAGCAATACGACTTCAGGCCCGAATGGAAGAGTTTTTTGCAAAGCGATATCCCACTTCAGAGCTGACAATTAAAGTCTTTGAACCAGATTTCGATATTCCTGAAGGGACGAAAGGAATCGACTGGAACGAAGTATTGAAATTAACAGGACCTGATGGCTTCCCAGTAAAATGGGCTCCTGAATGTCTTGCTCAGCTTTAAACCCGATAACTCCCCCGCCTTTTTAGGTCGGGGGGGTTATCTCTTTAGTGTTTAATTTCATAAATACTAAACAGATAATTAGATTTCCTTCGTGAAAATCACCTGTTATTCAGGTTTTTTTTACGGCTGAGATGCTTGCTCAGTTAAATAAATGTGCGGTACATCTGGCTACGGTCGGTTGTATGACGTGGTATATCCATATAACTCAAAACCCCTGACGGGAGTATTACCGTTAGGGTGATGCTCATCGTTTAATATAAGAGAGCATTGTTATGAAAACTGAAAATCAAGACTTATTTAATAAGTTTGCTGCTGTGATTTCATCTCGTATCGTTGAGCAACCATCATCATGCTATTATCTTCATGATAGTGAAGTTGACCTTACGATTTTAAAACACAGCATAATAGATAAGGACAAAAACCTGTTGTATGTAATTCGCCCTTCAGGTACATGTTTGTTACGCTGTGATAAATATTTTTTTCCGAATTACTATCTTACCTGTCGTGGAGATTATAAAGCATTCATTTATGTGCATTTTAATCTTGCTACAGGAAAAGCGGAAGATATCACGTGGCAACAAGCTTTAGAAGTTTTGTCCAAACCGGGAAGGCCCCCATTGAGAGGTTCTCTTGGAAGATTTGATTATTTAAAACTTGTGGTTGATGATCTTCGTACCCGTGGTTATGCCGATTTTCTACCGGCATATAATCTGGATGGACTTCGTCATTTTGCAGTAAAGGATGAGCGACCATCTCTTGTCAGTTATATCGACAATGTCATAGCTCTTTGCGCATAAACATATCACATATTTTAACTACATCCCTGATGGCCAATCCCATCGGGGGGGCCCTCAGCATTTAACCTGGAGGCCTTATGAAATTAGCTACAGATCTTGTCAATGCAGTTCTGATAAAGGATGGTGTTGTACCGGTTTCCATTACTGAGATGCCTGTACAGTCTCTTGTAAATCCTTTGACACAAGTGCATCTCAGCCTGTACCTGAAAACAACGCATTTATCGCGGTTCGTCCCTGACTATGTCGAGACTCTGAAAGATTGTCCGGTATCGTATGATATCGGCCTTGAACTTCAGCAGTGTATCAGCAGTGCTGAATTGCTCTGCGAAGACATGGAATCGCTTGAATTTATCTCTGTATGGATAGAACTCTATACGTGTAATTCAAAGCAACAACGGTTTGAGGAAAGTAACTTTTCTCTTCGTTCCGAAGATATCGAGCTGGCTAAGATGCTAGCTTGTTCCCATGATCTCTTGATTAGCCAGGCTGCTTGTTTCTGGCTTTTATATTTTGATGACTTCATGAGATATGTGCGTAATAGACTCTGTACTTTACTCAGAGAAGTTTTAATACTGATTGCCGGACTGCGGAATGCATTCTTGCACCGTAATGAAGATCAGTTAATTAAGAGAGTGAAGTACGGGAATGAAATGCTGGAGGTAACTCTTAAAGCTATTGCACTATGTTCAATGGACCGGTATCTGAAATCATTTACCTCTTTACGAACAGAAGCGGCAGCTTCGGGTTTTATCAAATGTGTTAAGTCTTATATCAGTACAGGGTGGAGACATGGTTATATAGTCTGTCACTATTATCGAAATGGACAGTCTCTTGGTAAGTCATTACCACTTTTTATAAGTGAGACGTCTGAATACAGTATACAGAAACGAGTAAATCGTCTTATATCTTCCACGATATCAGGGCGAAATAAAGATTTAGGTCTTTCTGATTTCTGATTAACACTACCCATCTGGGGATTACTCCCCTGATGGGCGTAATCCCTTTTTATAACGAGAGGATTACATGAAAATTATCGAGAAAATCATTAATGCATTTCTGATGTCACGCAATCACGCTGTGAAGGTCAGCAATGTTATCTGCTTAACTGGTTGTGACGGTAAATTTACTGGTATACGCTGTGACGCCGATGTTTCATTTGATTTTCTTCATTCGTATGCTAACGCATACAGTTCAATATTTTTAGATATCCCGTTCCCTGGGTTCGAAGACCAGAACATTACGGATTGTGTTAAACGTCAGTTAGATGTAGTGAAAAATAAGCAGAATCGGTCTTTCTTTATTGACCATATTAGATTCCCGGTTACTGTCAAGGAAGGATTCACTCTACAGCGCGGTGGTAGTTACGACGTGACTGATAGTGAATATAACAAGCAACGATTGCTGCATTTAACTCGACATGGACGTTTTGGTGAAGACTATCTCACGTACAAAGAAGGACTGAGTCCCTTCTTTTCATTTGTGAATGTAGAATTACATGAAACTATGAAGGAAGGTATTCGTTTAGCACTTGATGTTTTAAATAAGATAACAACTGACCAACCTGACCGTCTTATAAAGGACTTTAAATATCATGACTGTTACAATAGTTATAATGTTCAAATATTTTGTAAGGGGTTGCCAGTTGATATTCTGGAAACGATGATCGCACCTGACTTTTTGTCATCCGACATGTCTGGTAGTCGTCAGATCATCAAAAATGCACGCCGCTATCTTAAAGGCTTTGCCCACAGTAATCGTGTTTACATGAAGTACGGTTGGCGCTTAGCGGATATCGACACGTCTGATTATGCTAAAGTCATGTCAGATAAAGAAATGCATGCCAGAGATGATCTTAAAATGTTTTGCGGTGTCTTTGTTAAAGAGTGCTTCGCATCCGGAAAAGATGAATACGAAGCCTACCTTCAAGAAAGACAACACGCTATTCGTTACGGGTATTAAAACTTATTTTCAACTTATCTAATCCCTGAGGGAACTCTTCCCTTGGGGAGAATTCCCTCTTAACCGAGGGCAATAAAATGAAAGCTATTTATAAATTAATTGAAGCGATGCTGGTGAAGATGGGTTTTGAAGGTGCTGCGATCCAAAGTGTCAATCTGGAAACCGGAGTCATTCAGAGTCTTGTTGTGAAGGTTGATATTCCAGTCCGGACTTTAAAACCGCATTTAATGCGTTATCTGCGCGACTGGGAGCCTTTATGGGGCCCTGACGTGGATAACCATCCTGTTGCACAATATTGCTCAGGAGCTGCGTTGTTGAAGGCTGGGCCGGTCACTCTTGAAACCTTGCAGTTTGAGGTTTCAGTGTCAGCAGCTCACCTGCGTCTTGTTGATGTTGAGCCAGACTGGCTGAATGAAGGTGTGAACCGTGAAAAACTGGACTATGTCTATTATCGTTCCAGCAATGCAGACAAGGATTTAATCCTTGGTATGGTTGAAAACGGTCACAATTTCATCAGCCATCTTCATGGCCAGTTACGGTCACGCTTATCTCAGGTTCTTCCGCTTATTTTCGCAGTTACAGAAAAGGTTGCGGAAAGTTCAGTTCCACAAGTGTTAACCAGGTTCTTCAGTGTTGACCATCAAATCAATACTCAGATAGTAGTTGAACCGGTACCCGTTTCAGTTGCAGACCAGATAATTTCTGCCAACTGGGATGTGAGTAGTATTTCTGGGGCTGACAAGTTCCTGAACCATGTTAATCGTTACCTGTCGGGTAGGGTGATGAAGCGGCGCATTTACGCTGTTATTGAATCTTGCAACGATGGCCCTTTAACTCTCGACGCGAATCTAGGTTGCTTTACTTCACCTCTTCTCGTCACTGAGTACAAAATGGTTCAATCGCATTCTTCATCGCTGTACAGAAAGGCTATAAATAACTCGCTTAAGCAAATCAATTCGTATGCTCCAGAGCATTCGGATGATCTGCTTTACATGTAATTAATAAATAACCCTAAGGGAAGCTCAATCCCTTTAGGGGATGCTTCCTTTATTCTTTCAAGAGGAAGTAGATATGTTTAATGAAAACGATGATATAAATTTTGTTAGCGCCATGCTTAAAAAACAACTTGGTCTGACAGTAATTCAACAGGATATTAAACTGTTTGATAAGTCTAATTTCTTTGAACAACTCTCATTCAAAGCAGAAGTGGCGACTGATGATTTGTTATTCTATCTTGATTCATATATCGAAGAGTTGATAAAACATAAAGCGCCGTATTCTGAAACCGAAGTTCTCCGGAATAAAATCAAATACCTTTTTAAAGTATATGAAAAGTCTGGGTTTCAGAAAATAACAATTCGTGGTTATCATAATGCGCATAGCACTATGAAATTTTTCGATATAGCAACATCAATATTGGCGGCCTCAGAATCGTTGCCTGAATATGATGAATTTCAGAAAGGTCTCAGAAAGGAAATTTATCAGAATAGAATGAGTGTTGACGGGAAAGTTCTTATTGCCCGGTATGCACTGAAGCAATTTTTCCATTCTGATTTTGGCGACTTTATCTATGAGTTTGAGAAAAAAATAACAGAGTGTCTATTTAATTCTCTTCAGGTTATCAAGTCTGTTAAAAATTCATTTCATAGTTTAGGTCAATATCAATATCACCGTCGTGTAAATCATGAACTGATGTTGCATCTTGAGCTGAACACTGATGAATACCCGGCTTGCATGCCTGATCTTTACATTGGTTTCAATGAGTCTGAAGGCACGACGGGGGCGTATTGCGATGATGAAAAACTCATTCGTCTTTATACCTGCGTAAGTTCCGGACACGATGTGCCGGTTATGATGAACGTTCGTTTCACTGGCAGTGATGGGAGTGTTAAGTGTGAATCCTCGCACGGAACCTTCTCTTCTGTGGGACCTTGTGGCCGAGTACAAATCTGTGACAGAGCAGCGTTGATCCATGAAGCGATTGAAGAGTTTCGGGACGGTGTTTAACCGGTCCTCATTCTCACCTCATCGTAAAAAGTAACTTTGTTCGACTAAATGATTGCGTTCACTTTCCTGTTTAACTGGCAGGATAGAATGATTTAGAAAAACATATTTTTATCCACCCACTGGGGAAGTTGCTCCCCTATGGGGCACTTCCTTTCAATTTTCCTGAGGAAGTGAAAATGACTAATTATACTGATAATCAAAACTACGTTCGTGCAGTACTGGCAGACATTGGCATTGATTTTGATGAGACAGAGATTCATATCAATGTCTCTCACTGCCAGGGCGACGAGGTTTCTTTTTCTTGCAGTATATCAGCCAGTGAATTAAGACAGTCTGTGGACCATTATGCGGAAACGCTTAATGCTACTCAACTGGATGGACTGGATGCTAATACCCTCAAGAAGCGCCTGGTTTACTTCCTTGAGGTCTTCGACCAAGTTTCCGGTCAGTATCTGGATATCTCTGGTAAACACTACGCGACTAGCCGCTTTGAATACGATGATGTCTGTTGTGATATCCTAAGTCTTTCTGCGGATAGCACACAACCTGGTGGCTATGATCGTGAAGAATACAAAAAACTGATGGAAGTTGATGGACAGGTTTTAATCGCCCGTTTTGCACTGGAACAATTCTGGAATACGCATTTTATTGGGCTTATCAACTATGTATCAGATGAAATAACATCCGGTCTTCATGATGCTTATCGCACTTTCAGTGATATAAGCATGGCCGCTTATACATTTAGTGAGTATTCATATTCACGTCGAATTACCGACGAACTGAGTCTGCATATTTCACTTCAAGAGGACGATTTCGACGATCAATTAACCGATTGTTATATGGATGAAACAACGCTGCCGTCCGGCAAAGTAGTTTTACGTCGTAATAATGAATCGATTATTGATATTTATGAAAGTTATGCTGCAAAATCTTACTTTCATATGGTTGCTCATGTTCGAGTCCTTGATCAAGATGGTGAAGTCGTTAATGAACTTTACCAAGGGGTGAATGTATCTGAATTGACTGGTGGCCGGGTTAAAATCCATGACCGTCAGGATCTAATTTATGAAGTATTCTCCACATTACGTAAACTCATCCCCGCTACAGAGGTTAAAGTCTCCGTTGCGGCATGAGTGCTGAAGATAGTTTTATATCTTCAGTTTTTTATACTCCCAAGAAGGCACGGTTATCCGTGCCTTTTTTTATTCCTCAAATCTGTTCTTTAATCCGCTATATTTCAACGTACTCATTGACCGATATGATTAACTGCATTGCTCTCCGGTCACAGCTCTTCATAAACCATCCGTTACCTTCCGCATCAACTCCAATCCAAAATGACACTCTTTCTGCTGCTTCCTTTCCTGCTCCGGTTAGTTTCAATTTTTTGACACGTGTTTCCGTTTCCGGCCGCAATCAGTCTACATGCTGGAGACTGCATAAATAAAATTTACTTACTTTGTTTTAGTTTCGCGAAAATAGGTCTCTTATCCGAAAAATGGAACGATAGAGATTTGTATACTGTTTAAAACAAAGGAGTGACTATGCCTGCCACCATAAGTCTGAGCAATATCCCTGTGAACTCGGTCTTTTCCCACGACCAAAGCCAGTTCTCTTATCGGCATGTTGATTTCAGTATTGAGTTGCTGCTTTCTTCGGGAAGTGACTCACAGCTGGAGTATCTTTTTCTCAAACCGGCAGCTGAAGTAAAGGCCGATCTACAGCGTCGTTTAGGCCGTGGGGAACTCTTTGTGACAACAGACAGTTGCGACAATTTTAGCGAAGTCTATGGCTGTATGGGACACGATTGCTGAGGGCTTTATAAAGGCAGGCGTCCGATTTTATAACAATACGAGACACAAGCACCTAATGATGACTGAATCGTTCTATGACTGGGTTGTGTACTGCATCACGGGCGTAATAATGGCGTCGGCGCTCCTCGAAGGAAAAAGAACCCGTTTCCCGGCTGCATTTTTTTACGGAAGCATTGTGCTTCTGGTTGTTTTGATTGTGGCCGGTGGCCTGAACTGGTGGTTTTACCGGTCAAAATTCGGCTCAGTCGTCGTTATTTTTGCTGCTACAACACTGTTAATGACCCGATTCAGGATGGTCATTTATGCGCTCAGGTTTCGGTCGCTGGTTGCAGGTCTGCAATCACACGTTAACAAGGGGTTCAGGATAATCCTCGTTTTACCCGAAAATGAGGACGAGAAGATCGTATTAATGAGCATGTTGTCTAAAAAAATACCCGCAGGCGCGTTGTTTTATACCCAAACTGCTCTGGGTCCATATTCAGGGGATCTACTGCATGCATTGGGACAAAAGCATCTTATGGGCGAAGGTTACCTGCTTCTCTGTGAGCAACAACTTCCTGCCCGAACCTGGCTAAGCACTGTGGAAAACGGTGAACCAGAGACGTCTCTTGCAGTCAATTTTCATTCGATCCCTGATATGGAGTGATACCCCTATGTACAATACCGATTCACAGACCGTACCAGCTGACACCCTGTGTGAAAGCAGTTCTCAGGTGAAAATTCAGTTAAGTCGAAGTGCCTCCCGGGCGCTGACGACGGCGAAAGAAATTCTTGAAACCCGGGGACTGGAATCTGTATCAACTGAAGATCTCGTTCGGGCATGCCTCGAAGAAAATCATCCTCTCGATCTGGCCAGCATCTATCTTGAGCATCGACTAAAACAGAAGGGGACCAGCATCTGCGAATTTTAGCGTTTTGCAACCTATTGGGGAAAATCCGGAATGTGTTTAAATAGCTGTAAATAAAGCAATCTACAGGTAAATCATGAAAAGCAATCTTCATCCTTTTGGAGCGTCTGGCACGAAACGAGTACTCAAAACGGACATTGCGTTGTCGCTGCTCTGTTGGATGTTTACCAGTCCCTTTAGCAACTGGACCGAAAAATATTTTACCGGCACAGAGGTGCCTGAAGCACCGATGCCCGAGTTGGGTCAGGCACCTGAGGCTATCTTTCGATTTGTGCTTAATGATGATGGTTTTGATGTTGGTTATGACGCTGTGGGTATGGATCTCTGCTGTTTCTCTATCCCACTATCTGCAATGCCAACAGTAAATCTCGACGAAGAAGAGACGTTATCCAGGCTGACTGGCGAAATGATCCACGGCGTACTGCTTTCTCTGCCTGAGTACCTTGAGATGCCAGACAGGCTTGTCTATCAGCTAAATGATGAGGTAATGGCGTTCAATTCACACTGTGGCAACGGAATTCTCCATGGATGGACGTCAGCGCAAGAGCTGTGGCGAAACGAGATCTTGCCACGCACACCTATTTTGATGCAGCACACCTCAGTCATTCACTGAGTTCCGGGGGCTCTGGATGAAAAAGCGACTTTACCTGTTGGAATGGAAACTTTGTGAGACACGAGCCTGGTTAGGATGGATGGTTTTTTGGTTGATCATCAGTTTTATGCTGTTATCTGCGATGTTGATGACAGGGCATTTGCTAAACAAGTTTGTCCTAGCGCCCGTCTGGCTGTTTATCTGGTGCTCTCCCTGGTTATGCTTCTTGTTGAAGGTACGCGTGACCGAGATTGATAAAGGGCTGGTGAATACCCTTCAGCTCGGAGGTTTACCGGTTTGTCGGTGGAGCCGTCCTGTAGTTCCCGGCATTTGGTCTGTTGATCGAATGAACGGCCGCTACAGGCTGAACCGTATTGGCACGGATGGCCTAACGGTACATTATCCGTGGCGCTTGCATTATCAGCCTTTGTTCCTGACTCCGGATAACCAGATTTCTGATATTAACGGGGGTAAACATGAATGAAAAATATGACGCTGTAGTGAGTGCAGCTACCTCCTGTCTGTTGTATGTCCGTGAAAACGGAAGGTCAGGCCTCGGGGAATGCCCGGTGGCGTATTCGAATGAACTCATCAACAGATGGCTTAGTTCGGCTGAACGTCGTAATTTGCATTCTCGTCAGTGTTTGCGTTCGATCCGAACCATTCTGAAGCAAGCCAGAAAGTGTCGTCAGCCTGATTTTAAGAGCGTGATGCATTTGCTGGTGGAAGGTAATGGCGTTATCCCGGATGTTACAGTATCGGATTTGGGTAATGTGCAGAGTATACGAAATGAACTTATTGGACTGGGCTGGTGGGTGAAGTTCGGTGTACCGCTGGACTGGCAGCGTATCAATCTGCAACACAGGCCTGTCAGTTTTGGCCTTTTGTCCGACCTTAATCGTTGTTTCAGGCATGACGGCCAGCAGGCTGAACCTCTGCCCCTTTATACAACAGGCAATTCCGATGAACTGCGGAAGGTGTTGGAAAAGTACAGCTACCGGCTGCGTATCGCATCTTCAGAAGTGGTTGAGGATGTAACGGTGTTGCGCTGTTTTATTGAAACCGGAGTGATGAATGTCCAGTGAAAATTTACCTTTCTACCGTGATCGGATTCTGGAGCGAATTGAACAGCTCAGAGCCTTTCTGAATAACCATCAGCCGGTGATGGCGGAACTGATGACTGTGGGGGCCGTCACGCGCCACGAAGAGCGGCTGAAAGAGGTTACCCCAATTGAGGTGAGTACTATTTCTGATGCCTCTGTAGATGACATTATCCGTGTATTTCAGGATTTTTGTATCGATGACATCGATGTACTCAGCAGGAATTCAACGAAAGTAACGACCAAATATCCGGGGCTGATTATTGTTCCTGAGGGTGCCGAACTGCTGAGCAGAATTATTCGCGATATCAACGACGCCAAAACTGACTTTGCCTCAGCTATGAAAAGGGTAAATGATCAGAAACACATCCGCTTTGAGGAAGTTCACCGTAAACTTCCCGGCCTTGTGACAGTGGCGTCTACTCGCAAAATTATGTTTGTGGAGGCACGGCTTAAAAAAGTTACTTTTTGCTGGCGACTAAACCGGAACCAGGTAAAAACCAACGCCAGTGAGCTCATCGCGATGCTGGATAAGCGTCGTACGGCAGCGGTCAAATCGCCAGCGACCACTGACCTGACAGTGGTTGCGAACATCGATAGGGCGAAGGCATTACTTGAAAGAAAGGTCCTACAAGACGGGGATGCGTTACGTCTTTGTCGGACCAATACCTTCCCGGTTCCGATCGCGCATCTGTTCTCATACCGTCCTGAAGGCACGGAGCGTGGAAGTAGCAAATACGCCGAGACGGATTACAAGGTGGTGAAAGCCTCACTGCCCATTTTCGCTGTTGGACAAAAGCCAGCATTTAAAGGTCTTCAGAACTGGGTGCCTGCGTCGGATGACGCACCGTCAAATGCACGAAGGATCAACCATAGCTACACGGAGCTTGTACCCGGTGCGGATCTTGGCATTTTCATTATGAGTAAGGTCTGAGGAGAAAAGCATGCAATGGATCTCCACTACCAGCCAGAAGCTCGATGAGAGACTTTATCGTGTCTGTGTCTGGGTGAAAAAATACCACGAGGACGCTATTAACCGTGTTGTATTGACGGTGGATCTCAGTAAAGCCCGACATGACCCGGGAGAGGATAAGGTACGGTCCGAGTTACTGTGTGGCCATTACTTTCTCATGAGGAAGGAAAACAATGCGAAATCGGCGCCAGCGGATCAAAACTTTGAATTTTTACCTGACGGCCGCAACCTGAGCTGGCAGACGTCGACCCCGGGGCTTCAGCAGCTTCTGCTGAACAATAATGTACCGGAGTCCCTCAGGACCCTGGCTGATTATATTCACATACGTCTGACCAAACTGACAATGGTCCCGATGTCGGGAACCATAATGAAAGCTGCACAGGAAGACAGTATCAGCTGGGTGAAAGTGGATCTGCGATATTTCTGGCAGTATGAACTGGTTGATTCCCATCTGGGACCTGTCCAGGTGTCTCATAAGGCGCTTGTGCGTTTTGGCCGTCTGGCTAAACACGATGAAAATGCCAGCGCTATTCGTATGCTTCGCCAGCGGTTGTCATCACCATTTATTCAGGAATATGAGATGCCTGAGGAGGAGCTGAAGCGTAAGCAACAGATCATGAATACCGCCGATGTGAAAATGCTTTTTCATGCTCATTATCCGGGGCAGAAATTGCTGTTGGCCCGGTATGCCAATGGCTGGGTGCTGGTGGATTGTTTCCTGTTCCACCATATCAAACCCAAAAAGAAGGCGAAAAACAAAACCAAAGCAGGCAAATCAGAAACACAAAATATAAAAACGACGGGGAGTGAGGATCATGGAACTGGGCATTATGGTGTGCATCGTGTTGTTACTCTCACTGGCAGCGGTGTGGATCAGTAACAAGGCGGTGGGATTACTGGAAATCCATTATTTTAAGCGACCGCTGAGCATGGAATATGCGGCGTGGCTGAGGGTGATGTGTGCCGGTTTGTTGTTTATTTTTATCCAGATGGCCCCGGCATTCACGTTTCTGTATACGCTTAAGCTGGTGGCACTGTTAAACTTGGGTGTGCAAACTATGAAGCTTAACGGCGTTTATAAAATGAAACGCACAGGTATGCTGCCGCCGAAAGACGCCCTTCAGGATCTGAACCGGTTTAATCCTTTCCGTAAGAAATAACCCTCAGCAGCGCCCGCATGGGCGCTACTCATCCAGCGCTCCGCGCATGAATTGCGTCATCGCTTTTTTACCAGCTTCAATGTTACGGATATAGCGTGAAACCATCTCCGCGTTGCTCCAGTTACCCATCTCCATGATCTGCAAGAGCGTATACCCGGCATGAGCAAGTTCGATGGCACCGCCTACGCGGACGCTGTGACCGGTCCAGCATCGGGTGCCCGTTTCCTGCGGATGAAGCTCTTCCCAAAGCGCTTCAAAGGCCCGGAGTAGCGTGTTCTTACTAAGCATACCCTCATCCTCGACGGGAATGGGTTCGCCATTTCCCCCGAGCGGGGTTCGGGTAGGCAGATAGGGCATGTTATGGTTTCTCAGCAGCGCATTGATTTCGTTACCCTGGCTTCGTAAACCCCATTCAGGTGGCATATATCCGTTATCCTGAAAGTTAACGGCCTGAAAGAGATAGTCCTTCGGATGGCTGTATTGATCCCTTCCGACCATACCCATCAGCCTTCTCAGTGTGGCTGTGAGGTTAGGGGTCAGATGATAGGTGAGCAGGGTACTGACAGTGGATTTTGTCCGGTATACCGTCAAGGTAAAGCTGCCGGTCTTTTCATCCAGCACAAGGTCTTCCATCCGAATTCGCCTGATCTCCGCTGAGCGAAGCAGTGTTTCAAACCCTGTCCAAATTAGGCAAAGGTCGCGGAGTTTGCGCACCGACTGCGTCGTACTGTGTGCTTTAATCAATGCCTTTAGATCCGTCACCATGAATGGCGTAGCCTGGCGGGTAACTTTCTGCTTTCGGGCTTCAGCCTGTTCGAGGGCCGCAAGAATATAACCCACTTCAGATGTGATGATCCCAGGCTGATCGAGTGCTTTCCTTTGGATACTGTTCAGGGCATGCAGGCACCCTTTAATACTGCTTCGTGACAGTGACTTCTGAAGATGGTCTAAATAGGCCAGCAGTGGAGTTTCAGTCACCGGGAGAGAGCTGGCGGGCCAATCTTCGTTCACCTCCTTTCCTGCATTTGCCTGATACCACTCATTCCAGGAACGCAGCCAATGGAGATACGTCTTAGCCGTATGGTATTTCAGGTGAGAAAAATAGCGGATGAGGCGCATCAGTTGCTTGTCATTAACTTTAACCGTAGACAATTGTTGATGGAGATCGTTGTCTGCAAACCGTCTGGTTACTGGCTGGCTATTCATTGTGTCCACCTGAATACACTGTTTTTATTTACAGCCATTTTAGCATTGCGGTACCTGCTTATGAACAGGTTCCGGGCAACAAAAAAAGGGGGCCCGCCAGTTCAGCAACGAGCCGGAGTTATACGTCAAATAGTTGCAAAAAAAATTAGATTCCCGGAACAAATCCACATAAGATTGGGATACTGTACTTTTGCTGAAAATAACTTAAGGTTGACCATGTCCGAAACTAAACAGGCGTATTTGATGAAATTTCGTAAGTGCTCTTCATTTGACACACTGGAAAAAGTATTTGAACGACTCTGTGAAAAGAATGTTGGTATAGTTTCACTAGAAATTTCCGGGGCATATGACCATCGAAAAGCTGAACTGACAATGAAAAAACTCTACGATAAAGTCCCCGCCAGTGTATGGACCCTGGTTCGTCAGTAAAATGAAAATCCCGGGAACCATTATACAGCCGACGTTTAACAAAAAGAGGTTTATGAAATCGTCTGTTGAACATATAAATTTATTAAATTATTTATTACCACCTCTGGGAATTAGTTTAATCAGAAAAGTAATAACTTCACTTAAAATGCTTTACTTGCTCTGTTGTGGTAAAACGCATGGGAATTAAACCTTTATTAATTTTAACTCTTCCATTCATCTCCTTTTATTTAAACGCGGCGAGCCTAAACGAGTTCAGTCAAAAACTGGATGAAGGTTACCGTTACGCCTGTAACGCAACTCAGACGGGCAACGCAGAGGTTGCCTCTCTGGCGCTTGAGAACTACAGGGCAAATTTCACTACCTCAGACCCAAAAGTTGGTTTCAGCCAGATAATGAATGATGAAATAAACAAGGTTGTCTCGAATTTTTTCAGAATGGGCATGATCCAGGGGAACACCAGTACTGCGGCCTGCGAGACGCCTTCGGAGTTGCTGAGTCAGACCGCTTTGGCGGTATATTCCCGACAGGAAAAGGCGGCGTTGGCATCGAGCCTTGATGCTGTCCGCTTCACTGAATATGCGGCGCAGGCCTACCCGATTTTTGATTCAATCCGGAGTACAAGCATCAGTGAGGATGAAGTAATTAATCAGATTAATAAAATTGGGAATAATGCAATTATAAATGACAAGAATGCTATTGACGCCAGCAATGCGACAAGTGCGATGAAAAACGTAGTGACTGTACTTTTTTCTGCCCGGAGTGACCCGGAACTTATGCAATTTATGATGGGTTATATTGATCAACACAAACTGCATTGAATGTAGGGTCCAGTATTTATATTAAATCAGCTTTCGTCCTGAAAGTGAGCCCACTGTTGGAATGCTCACTAATTCCGGTTCCGTCCGTATTAATAAGTCTCACTGCTGGTGGAGGGACGGGCAACCGGAAAAGTAGCTTTTTACCAGCATAGAATTGCCATCGCTTTATCCATTTGCCCCTGCCACAGTAATAAAAGCAACTTAAAAACTCATGAAAAAAGACCTCTTATCGAAATGTCATACTGCTTTCGTCCGATATAGTGAATGTCTGTATGCTGCGGGGGAAATAACATGCGAAAGAGCTATACCTATGGGATTCCTTTCGGACTCCATCGCGAAACTGGACGGTATCTGGACATCACGGAAGTAAGCAGAGGGAGTGCATGCAACTGTATCTGCCCCGGGTGTCGTACGGATTTGATCGCCAGGCAGGGTGAGGTCAAACTCTGGCACTATAGCCACACCACGGACCTCTTCGGTGATTGTGACGGCTTGATGGAGGCGATTCGGGGAAAAATTATTGAAGTTGTCCGGGAAAGACATCTTCTCGGTTTCCCGCATCTTCTGGCCGGTTATGAAGGCGGGAAGGTGCCACTTGATGAGGTAAGCGGCAGCGGAAGCATGTTCGGCGCCACGGCAGATCTGTTTGTGAAGGTTAACGACCTCTGTGTCGCCGTGTTTCTTGATACCGATCGCAGCGTGGCCGGGAAGCTGACGTTCGACCATCTCCATCCCTCGGAAATGGTAGCAGCATTACGTATCGATCTGCCGGATATAGAATACGAAATCAGTCAGGTACAACTTGGCAGGCGAGATGGAACCTACAGCGAACGTATCGAGAAAATTATCATTGATGAGACGGAGTCACGAGAGTGGTTGTATCATCCCATGATGCAGGAACTGGGGACTGAACCCCTGAAGGTTTATCAGGGCCGTGAGCCTGCGGAAGCAGGACCACTTCTCCAGCGTCTTTCCGACTGCTACATGAAGCTGCCGGACATCTTACCCCAGAGCATGAATACGCTGATAAGAATGCAGCAGGACACCATCGTTTGTTTGTGTCGGCTCACCGTCAGAGCATCCAATATAGCCCAGACTGATGAATTTCCGCTGTTTATACGTTACTTCCGTCTGCATTGTCTCGACACCAGTGAGCATGTGAATTACGAGAAATTGCTGAACTGGCAGGACATGATCACAAAATCACAGGAAGGGCAGTCGCTAACGATGGAGGAACGGGATTATCTCCAGGAAATCGCCCGTATTGGCCTCTACAACCACCGACTTAAAAGTGTCTGCCTGACGGCCTGCGAAGACAGTAAGGTGGCAACAACTGAAGGACCAACAAATTTCTCATTGCTCTGAAGGGGGCTGGGGAGTTACGGGCCTGGCGGGCATGGAAACGTAAACAAAATCTACTTGCTCGCCTTAAGCAGTAATGGGTTGTTCATTTCTTACATGGTCTCAGAGTACCTATCATGATCAGTCCGGTAATATAAACTGGCACAGCCATCATAACAGCCCAACGCTAATGGACATACATTAGCGTTGGGCTGTTATGGCCGAAAGACTGGATCAGGAGTTCCGGATTTTTGCGCGGTAGGTGTGTTTGATCCTTTCAATCGTGGCAAGAGATGCATTCCAGTAGCGTTCAGCGTCGGGGCGATATTGGTCATCGAAGATGCAAAGATTCAATAATAGTGTAATTAGCGTCTCCTGGCGGCAAAGTCAGTCGGCCGGAACTGGTAAACTGTATTCCACCTCACCCGGGCTGGCGGGCGACTGACGTCTTGCCGGTTCATAGCCGGTGGTCGCGTCTGACAATGCGGTGTCCTGCCGGTAGTGACGCTGGCAGGGAGGTTTGCCAAATATACCCTACAGGGACTTCAGGAATGAATACGTTCGAACAGTTTAAAGCACAGGTCACCCAACATGCCTGTGGACTCGGTCCGGAACAACTGGCCGGGTACTGGGGGCGGTCCACCAGCGGCGAATGTGTTTCGCCATCGTATGAAGTGTTCAGGGGTTATCCGACCCGCCATCCGCTGGCGGAGTTTGTGGAGATGGCTGCATCCCGCAACGGCATCAGGCCGGATGACTACCTGGGTGATTTACTCCGGGGGCCGCATGAGGTTGTCGGCTCCCTGACGGATGACAGCACGTCACCCGCCGCCAGCCTGCCTGTCTATTTCTTCCCGGGTGCCGGGATTTACGCTGCGGCGGTCAGTGATACCGAGGTGCTCGATGTCTGGATGAGCTGGCCTTGCTACCCGGAAAACTGGTGAACATCCGAAACCGGGTTAACCGGCCGGGGATGATTTCCACGACAGCTGGTGCGGACGTGATAACACAATTGCATGTCCTCATCCCTAATGCCCCCTGCCAGACCCTTCCGTGCGGTCAGGCTTCGCCTGATTCCCGATCGGCGCGTATACATCAGGCTATAACTCTTTGTTTTCTTTTTATTTTCTTCCTGTTTACTCGAAATTCGCGGGCGGCCTTGCCAGGGCACAATTGTCAAATACGTGATACTGATGGCTGCACATTGTTAATGTCGGGCACGATGTTTTGTAGTTAACAAGCACTAGTTGGATGAGGACATGCAACTTCATGATGTATCTGACGCTGTTGACTCATGGCAGTCGCCAGTTCAGTTACACCATAAACGTTAGCTTTTAATAAGAGAGGGTTACTATGTTTAGAACTGAGCAAAAGTCAGAGCATTTAGGCCAGGTCATGATGATTGATCCGGAGCTGGTTGGGCAGGGCATAGAGGTTGGACAGGTCGTTGTGTTTGATCTGGGGCACGCCAGCAAAGGCGTTGTGCATTTGATGCGCGAAAGCAAAAAGCGTGATTGTTTTTCCCCTACAACAGAGCGCAAACAGACTTTCAATATGACCGATCAAACTACCAAGGGAGGTTGATACGGGTAAGACGACTGTGGGGCACATCTCACACTGATGATGAGGTCATGCAACCTATTAGTCACCGACTTGGCTGATGTTATGATGTACATCGCTTTCATCTCTTTAGACCGGTCTGAAGTAGAGTCTCAATAATCCGTGAGGAATTCGTTATGAGCCGTGAAGTACCTGCTGGTAGGTTTTTTTGTATGGATGAGTTCCACAATCATCATATGAACGATGATGTCATTCGCGAAAGGCTCCGCTCAATAGACGGTATCCCCGGTGTGAGCTATCAGGTATATGGCGATAATGTTTTCGTGTTCGAGAAACTTGTCCAACTGGTGAAACAGAATGGCCATAACCTGGCAACAGCCTTAGACCTCGTTCCGCAGGCAACAATGACCGCCTCAGAGGCTATTGAGGAGTGGTCGGTCTTCCCGGCGCCATATTCTCGTGAGATCAATAATACCGACCATAGTCAGGCGATCTACCACCCTTATTTCAATGCGTATTTGCCCCGGAAATATCCTGACCGTGACGCCTGTAATGCGGATGCGACCAGATTGCTTCTCGGTAATCCTGTCGAGGGTGAGGGGGATTTTGTCTACCGGGGGCAGTCCATGATCCTTCGCCAGCCCTTTACACTCGACCGTCTTCCCCCACGGCCTGAATGGGATGTGCCGGTGTATGAAAATCCCGGTGCCTACACGCATCTCTGGAACACGGATTTTGTCAGTGGCTTCGCGCCGGTTTCCGAATCTTTGTTTAACGAGGTTAAATCAGCGGAGTGGGAATGGAACCACGCTATCGCCGCGACATGCGCGTACATGGGAAATCCGGAGTGTTTCGCCTCGTTGTGGCCCCGGGCGGGAGAGTTCGGACTGGAGCAGCTGGAGCTCAAATCCAGTGACGTTGACGAACTCGATCCGGAATACCACCAGCAATTCCAGGCTATATACCCGGAGCTGTCCATGTTGTCCCCGGCCGCTATCCAGAGAGCCTATGACGAGTACTGTGAATCGATGTGGGAATACCCTGAGAGGTGCGACGGATTTCTTTATCACCTTATTGGCAGTACCGTCAGTTCGAATGTGTCCCGCGACAACCCGGAAAAAACAGGAAGACTCATCGCACACGCATGGCTGACAGGAGCCTCGGTTGAGGATGCCTATCGTTTTGGCTCAGAGGCTCAGCAGTTCGATACCGCTCTTTCTGGGCTGGCGTATCAGGTATCCGTGGCCATGAAATTTGTTGCCGGTGATTCTGCGGCCGCAGGAAATGAAGGCCATCCGATCAGCACACTTTCCGATACCTTCCGTCAGATGAGAAAAGTAAGTAGTACCCTCCTGACGGCCACACAGAACGGCCGGAAATGATAAGCACTAACCAATATGGATTCTAACAAAAAGCACGATGAATACGTCGACTGGCTCATTGAGCAGGCAGACGATCATGAAATAAATGCCATCAGCTCAGGACTCAGAGATGCGTGGGAACTTTGTACGACCTTTCTGGCCTGTGTTTTGCTCGGCAGTGGGATGGTTCTTGCCTGCTTAAATATCACTCAGTAGGGAAATCTGATGACAACTCAAATTGAAGTTATGACGGTTGCTGAGCTGCATGCTCAACTACAACAGCTGGTGGATGATTGGCTCGGAGATATTCCGGTATGTGCGACAGATCTCCGCGCCCGGTAACGGTACCGGCGGCGACATTTTTCCGGTGAAAACCCAGCAGGACTACCGTGCCGCCTACCGTAAGCTCGAAGCGGATGGATATGCACCGGCCGTTATCGAACAAATGACCACAGGCGCTGCCTACAATCTGGCTTATCCACGAATCCCGTTAAAACGCTCTGAGAACGCCACCAGCGAACGGAAGCGAAAACCTGACGTGGACATTCAGGGAGAGCCTTGCGAGCGCTTTGTGACCCAGCGGAGCGGCGCAGCGCAGACAAAATTCAAGAATCTCCTTGTTGAGAATTTCGCGGGTCGGTGTGCGGTCACGGGATGGGTTAATGGTGGTGTGCTGGTAGCGGCTCATATCGAGCATGGGACGCGCTACAACCCTTCGAACGGCATCCTGTTGACGCCGACAATGCACGCGCTGTTTGACGCGGATCTGATGGGTATAGACCCGTCCACACTCACCGTTCATTTTAAACCGGGCATCGAGGCGGGAGAGCTGTTTGAAGGCAAAACGCTCAACCCGTTGGTGTATGACCTGGATACAGACCGGCTGGCTGCTCGCTGGGCTGATTTCCTCGGTACCGAGGAATAGATGGAAAATCCAGCCTATACCGGATGACAGTGTTTCCTGGTTAGGCACCTCATTCTGAGATGTGCTGACTGCACGCCACCATTTTATTGAAAACCGACAGAGTTGATACCACTAATGCCAAATTACCTTACGGGATATTTAAAAGCGACCATTGTTATTTTATCTGCGGGCCTGTCAGGTTGCGACCTGGCAAATGGTGCGACGGAAAGTGGAGTGTATCAGAAATACACGAATGGACCTTTCAGGGAGCCGACTATCGTGATGAGTCCGGGCTGGCGAATGGATGACCACGGCAAGGAAGCACTTATATTCGGGAGCAGCCAATGCCCAGATGCTAACGGCAACACTACGTCTGAGGGCGGTTGCGTCCTCATTGAGAATCACTCTGAGACTGTCGCGGTCATCGTTGTTGATGCGACAAAGCAATTCCGACGCCAGGAAACATGGACGATTGAACATAAAAAGGATCGGACCATTGTGATGCGCCCGGATAACAGTTATGTGATGCCCTGGGTAAAATAGCCAATTAAGTTAATCAAATTAGGATTCATACTATGGGCATTCAAGATTTGGTTGGAAAAGAAAGAGAGCTGATCGTCGTCGCACTACTGGCCCTGCATCGTGAACGCGTTAATAGTTTTAATTCAGCTTGCACGGCATGTTCATTAGCGGGGAAAGAATGGCCGGAACAGGAAATGTTTGGTATTAACGAAGTAATGAATGCCCTCCGCATGGTTGGTGCTTTGCCTGTGAGATAATGAGACCTGCTAGCTTCGCATCTGGCTGATTGATTGCCTGACCTATAACGGATTTCATGAGTTTTGAAGAGATTCTGATGTGGACGCCGTGAACAGGCCTCTTAGCGACGAGGGCTCGTTTTTATGACTAGGCGTGGACGCCAGTGCCAACCTGAATGAACAATGGGATGCAAACCGGAAACAACATGAACACCAGAGTGAATAAGCCTCAACCCGTCAGGCTTCGCCCTGTCTTCCAGAAACTGGAAGAGCTGGGGTTAACAGGGGAAATTATTTCCATTCGCACGGACGGGAAAACTGGAACCTTAACTCCAGACCTGAAGCCTGGTATCTTCAAAACGGGTCCCTGCCAAACGAAACGGATCATGACCGGCAACTGGGTTATCGCTGACTCAAGGGACTACTTTGAACATGTTGTTCTGTGTGTTGAGCGTCCAGACGGAGCCTATGACATATTCACCGGCTCTTTCATAAAATTATATCCGGTTGAAAACTGCAAAAGCAAAATCGTCGAAATGAGTAACCCTGTCCTGGTGGGCATGACTTACTCCATCCGGAAGGTTTTTAATGGAGGAAAGTTCAGTCGGCGAGGAATTGCCTATCTCTCGATCCCCGCAGTAACATCAACAAAAGTAACTTTTCCTTCCCGAACGTATCAGGAGGGGCAGGAACAAATCACAATGTCGAGCCCGGACCAGGCACCATTTTCCGAAGATGTCCGGAAAAACTGCGCCGGTACGTGTGTTCTTACCGGCGTTCGAGCCAGACAAAGAACTGAGGCAGCGCACATTAAACCCCGTCATGCTGGTGGTGAGCCGGATGTGACAAACGGGATTCTACTGCGAAGTGACATCCACACCCTCTTTGACAATTGGCACTTTTCAATCGACCCTGATTCAATGAAAGCCCGTTTCAGCCCGGATGTGCTCTCCGTCGATAAAGACTTGCTACAACTGGAAGGCAAGCAAATTGATTTTTCCCGCTTGCAAATGCCTATCAATATTGAATACCTGCGACATCACTGGAACGAATTTTTTAACCGTCATGGCAATCCATTCAGAAAGAAAGAGCCAAATAATAAAAATCAACAATTATGAAAAACGCCCAGTTAGCAGCAACATGCACTATGAGGCTATGTTAGCCTAATGGCATTCTTATTTGATAAAGCTTGCTACAAGAAGTTTTGTCAATGTTCAACCTGTTTATCAAACCTATGGAGATTATTTATGACTGGGAGTGGTATGAATACTGTACGCATAAACAATGAAGTGAAACACATCTCAGAGTTAGATTCCGAGACCCTTTCTCTTGAATGGAATAAACTGAAAAACGAAAATAACGAACTGTATCGCTGCATAAAGGAAGCAAATTCTGGTTGGCGAGGTTTTGTCCTTCGTTTGATAGGGGTTCATCTGCCTGATGGTAAAACAATTGTCATTCATGGTGTTAGCACTAAAAATGAATCTACTCACACTGAATAATACACAATAGAAAAACTGTTAGTATCAAAGATCACAATGAGGCTATGTTAGCCTTCGAACATTCACAAGAACTAAGAAATTCAAATGGCTTACGTTCAATTCGAGGTAAAAATGATGGCAGATATCAATGACTCTTATTATGCTCGTAACGAAAAGTGGATTAGGCCAGCACTGATTGCTTTTATATTTGCATTTGGCAATAGTCTCGGTGATATTCTCGGGGTTGCGAGCCCCATAGTTTCCACAGCAAGTATGTGGTTGGCTGCAATTGCGTTTATTATCACTGGTGTAATGGTGATGTTTACAGATACGATTTCAGCACATATTTTAAAATTGTTGGCGGTCGTGGCACTGTTAGGGGCAGTCATCACTTTAGTGATTCGCTATTTCACATAGAATCCCTCAATGAATGCACCGCTTGCACGCTTTCTGAGTTATTGTTTCCCTTTATAAACGTCGGCTTATGTATAGCGTTCATCTGCACAACGGGGACGTTGAGTGAATGAGAACTGCCGGATTGCGTTCCTGCATTACCACAATCAGAGATCCTGGTTGTGGTTTCTAAGAAAATTCTGAATATCGGTTCATGAGACCGGTGGTTACAACTTGTAATATATTAGACTTAGCTTTTGATTCATATATTTGTACTATACCCACATCATTTATATGGATGTAGGTCGCTATGGCGTTAAAAGGCAAATTAACTCTCAATGATGCAGATTATGCTCCATTTGAACTTAATGGGGTAGGCGTCTTTATGGCCTTTTCCGGAAACGGAATATACAGAAATCACGGTGGTTGCAGGGTTGTGCCGGATAATGGACCTAAGCGCTGGGCGTACCTCGCCGTTGTTCTCGACCTGTTCTCAAGAAAACCAGTGGGCTGGGCCATGTCGTTCTCGCCGGACAGCAGGCTTACCATGAAAGCACTGGAAATGGCATGGGAAACCCGTGGTAAGCCCGTCGGGGTGATGTTCCACAGCGATAGTAATAATGCCGATGTCAGTCTTTACCACCACTTAGTTTGCCGTTTAACCAGATTGGTGTGATTACTGATGCAGTGAAGACCTTCCCGCATCCTGACTCACACAGCGATCGACCTTTTGTGTCCTGCCCTGGACCCGTCGGTTGCCGGAAGCGCCTTCATGCGAGGCATCTCCTCACCGATGCGCGTGACTCAAGAAGGGCCTGACGGCTTGTCTCGTTACTGTCCTGTCCGGGTTATCTGTCTGGAGATTCAACTCTGTTTCCTCACAGGAGCTCTGTCATGGTTGATAAAGTTACCGAAGCTGCCGTTGTGGGTGGCGTGGATACACATAAAGATTTGCACGTTGCCGCTGTCGTAGATCAGAACAATAAAGTCCTTGGGACTCAGTATTTCTCCACAACACGACAAGGTTACCGGCAGATGCTGGCATGGATGACCTCGTTTGGGACATTAAAGCGAATTGGTGTTGAGTGCACAGGTACCTATGGTTCCGGTTTGCTTCGTTATTTTCAGAACGCCGGGTTAGAAGTTCTTGAGGTGACTGCTCCAGACCGGATGGAGCGACGCAAACGGGGTAAAAGTGACACAATTGATGCTGAATGTGCCGCTCATGCAGCATTCTCAGGCATCAGGACAGTTACTCCCAAAACGCGTGATGGCATGATTGAGTCCCTGCGGGTATTAAAAACTTGCCGAAAAACAGCAATATCAGCCCGCAGAGTCGCTCTCCAGATTATCCATTCAAATATTATCTCTGCCCCGGATGAATTACGTGAACAGCTCAGAAATATGACGCGCATGCAGCTCATCAGGACCCTGGGTTCCTGGAGACCTGATGCCAGTGAATACCGCAATGTAACCAACGTTTATCGCATTTCATTAAAGTCCCTTGCCCGACGCTATCTCGAGTTACATGACGAAATCGCTGATCTGGATGTCATGATTGCGGCAATTGTCGACGAGTTGGCACCTGAGCTGATTAAACGTAATGCTATCGGATACGAAAGCGCTTCACAGTTGCTGATCACTGCCGGAGACAATCCTCAACGGTTAAGATCAGAATCAGGATTTGCGGCACTGTGTGGTGTCAGCCCGGTCCCCGTTTCTTCTGGAAAAACGAACCGTTACCGACTTAATCGTGGTGGAGATCGTGCTGCAAATAGTGCACTTCACATCATCGCCATCGGACGCTTACGAACTGACGCAAAAACAAAGGAATATGTCGCCAGGCGTGTAGCCGAAGGACATACAAAAATGGAAGCGATACGCTGTCTAAAGCGATATATCTCCCGCGAAGTTTACACGTTACTGCGCAATCAAAACAGGCGGATCAACAGTATCCCGATAACAGCTTGACTCTTAGAAGGGCGTCCAGGGCAGCCAGTACGGCAGTGACGACTGGCAGCGCTTCTACCGGGCCAATAACCTGGCGCCGAGCATGAGCCGGCGTGGCAACTGCTGGGATAATGCGGTGGCCGAATCGTTCTTCAGTTCGCTGAAAAAAGAACGGATCAGAAAACGCATATATAAAACCAGGGATCTGGCCCGGGCGGATCTTCGATTACATTGAAGTCTTCTATAACCGGTCCCGGCGCCACAGCCACCTCGGCGACGTCAGTCCGGAGGCCTTCGAACAGGCCTCGTCGTGAGGACAGGATTTGTCTACAGGCGTGGGGTCAGTCCAAACTATAGGGCAGGATCGTCTACCGGGGCGGGGTCAGTCCATCAACGGCTCGGAAGTGTCTAGATTATCCGTGGCGATTCAGTTACAGTACATCTCAGGTCTGCAGGGTTCAGGCCCTGTTCAGGCCTGAAAATTAAGCACATTTTCTGAGGCTGGAAATCAACTCATGCTGACAGCCTGAGCCTGTTGGCATGGTAAGCAATGTGCTCACCAATAAAGCTGGAAATGAAATAATAGCTGTGGTCGTATCCAGTATGATATCGGAACGACGCATTGAGGTTCATCTCATTGCATACTCTCTCAAGGATTTTGGTGCGCAGTTGCTCTTCATAAAAGGCGTCACTCAGCCCCTGATCAATGAAGATTTCTGGTAATTTTTCACCCTGTAAAATGAGGCTGACTGGATCGTAGGCTTCCCACGTTTTTCTGTTTTCACCCAGGTAAGCGCTAAATGCCTGTTGCCCCCATGGCACCTGAGAAGGCGATACTATCGGGGAAAATGCTGATACGCTCACATATTCACCAGGATTTCGCAGAGCCAGCACCAGAGCACCCAGCCCTCCCATAGAATGACCGGATATAGATTTTCTTGCCGTTGCAGGAAAATGATTCATGACGACATCCGGAAGCTCTCTGAGAATATAGTCATACATCCTGTAATGAACATTCCACGGCTGTTCCGTCGCGTTCAGATAAAAACCGGCCCCCTGGCCAAGATCGTAACTGTCGGCATCCGGGACATTATTACCCCGGGGACTGGTATCCGGGACAACAACGATGACGTTATGCCGGGCTGCATAATGCTGCATACCTGATTTGGTGATGAAATTCTGCTCAGTACAGGTCAGGCCCGACAACCAGTATAGTACCGGCAGTTTTTCTGTTACTGCTTTGGGAGGAAGATACACACCGAAATTCATTTCACAATTAAGGGATTGTGAATAATGCCGGTACACGTTTTGCCAGCCGCCAGAGCTGGCATGCTGCTCAATGAGTTCCATCAGCCGTTATCTCATGGTTATTTCCCCTGACCGAAGCCAGGGGAAGTATCTTTAAATCCGGACGTCAGATAAACGTATACGCCGTGATTTTGTTACCCGCCGGATCCCGCAGGTAGGCAGCATAGGCCCCGGGAAGGTGACCACGCGGGCCAGGTTGACCTTCATCAGCTCCACCGGCGGCAAGGCCGGCAGCATGGAAAGCATCAACCTCTTCCGGGGTGGCAGCAGCGAAGCCGACAGTCACCCCGTTAGCGGAAGGTGCTTCACCGTTGCCCGGACGGGCAATGATAAATGCCGGCTTTTCGCGGCCATAGAGTACCCAGCCGTTGCCAAACGGGCCGAGGTTATTGATACCAAGCGTGCCCAGGACGACATCGTAAAATGCGGAGGATTTCTCGACATCGGCTGCGCCAATGAACACATGAGAAAAGATGCCGTCACCAGAAATTACCGGAGTTGTCATTTTCCACTTCCTTCAGTTTGAGTTGATTAAAATTCTGATGGGATCAGTAATGAATCACTGTCCGGATAGATTTGCCTTCATGCATAAGCTCGAAGGCGTCATTGATTTCATCCAGTGTCATCGTATGGGTTACAAATGGCTCAAGGTCAATATCCCCCTTCATGGCATCCTCGACCATACCGGGGAGCTGAGTGCGGCCTTTTACTCCGCCAAACGCGGAACCTTTCCATACGCGCCCGGTGACCAGCTGGAAAGGACGGGTGGAAATCTCCTGTCCGGCCCCTGCGACACCAATGACAACGGACTGCCCCCACCCACGGTGAGCACTTTCCAGCGCTGCACGCATGACGTTAACGTTACCGATACATTCAAAGGTATGGTCAATACCCCACTTGTTGATATCCAGCAGAACATCTTTAATCGGTTTGTCATAATCATTCGGGTTAATGCAGTCAGTGGCCCCGAACTGACGGGCCAGGTCAAATTTTGTCGGATTAGTATCGATAGCGATAATACGTCCCGCTTTTGCCTGACGGGCCCCCTGTACCGCAGCCAGACCAATTGCCCCCAGACCAAAAATGGCAACTGAATCGCCCGGCTGCACTTTAGCCGTGTTATGGACGGCGCCAATACCGGTAGTCACGCCACAACCCAACAGGCAGACGTGTTCATGGTTCGCCTCCGGGTTAATTTTTGCCAGAGAAACCTCGGCCACAACGGTGTATTCACTGAATGTGGAACATCCCATGTAGTGGTAAAGAGGCTGACCGTTGTATGAAAAGCGAGTGGTCCCGTCAGGCATCAGTCCTTTGCCCTGAGTCTCGCGAACCGATACACAGAGGTTCGTTTTACCGGACTGGCAGAATTCACACTCCCCGCATTCAGCGGTGTAGAGCGGAATAACATGGTCACCCGGCTTCACACTGGTGACGCCTTCACCAACTTCAACGACGATACCGGCTCCCTCGTGGCCGAGAACCACCGGGAAAACGCCCTCAGGGTCATTCCCTGAGAGGGTAAAGGCATCGGTATGGCAGACACCTGTGTGGGTGTTTTTAATCAGCACCTCGCCTTTTTTAGGCGGAGCAACATCAATTTCAACAATCTCCAGGGGCTTCCCTGGTGCAAATGCAACAGCGGCACGTGATTTCATACGTAATATATCCTCAATGTAATAATGGCCTCACCTATTTAAGATAGGCACGAACCAGCTCAATCGTATCGTCAACTGATTTACTGACTTCATGACTGTAGCTGTCATTCTGGTCAAAGGTTTCCCGTATGTGGCTCTCCAGCACCTCTGCCATCAGTCCGTTAGCGGCGCCCCGGACGGCGGCGATTTGCTGGAGAACGGAACGGCATTCAGCGCCACTTTCAAGTGCTCTTTCCAGAGCATCAATCTGACCCCGGATACGGCGAACCCGGGTTAGGACCTTTTTTTTCTCTTCAGGAGTACTGGGCATTGCTTACCTCACTGCTCTGTATTTCTTATACTATAGGGGAGTATTACATTAAGATCAACACATACCCCACTATAGTATAATAAATATATCAGAGCACCGGTAATGACTCCAACTTACTGATAGTGTTTTATGTTCAGATAATGCCCGATGACTTTGTCATGCAGCTCCACCGATTTTGAGAACGACAGTGACTTCCTGCCCAGCCTTGCCAGATGCTGCCTCAGATTCAGGTTATGCCGCTCAATGCGCTGCGTATATCGCTTGCTGATAACGTGCAGTTCTCCCTTCAGGCGTGATTCATAAAGCGGCCAGCCATCCGTCATCCATACCACGACCTCAAAGGCCGACAGCAGGCCCAGAAGACGCTCCAGCGTGACCAACGTGCGTTCACCGAATACGTGCGCCACAACCGTCCTCCGTATCCTGTCATACGCGTAAAACAACCAGCGCTGGCGTGATTTAGCGCCGACGTAACCCCACTGTTCGTCCATTTCCGCGCAAACAATGACGTCACTGCCCGGTTGTATGCGTGAGTTTACCGACTGCGGCCTGAGTTTTTTAAGTGTCGTAAAATCGTGTTGAGGCCAACGCCCATAATGCGTGCACTGGCGCGACATCCGACGCCATTCATGGCCATATCAATAATTTTCTGGTGTGTACCGGGCTGAGAGACGGTGTAAGTGAACTGTAGCTGCCATGTTTTACGGCAGTGAGAGCAGAGATAGCGCTGATGTCCGGCAGTACTTTTACCGTTACGCACCACGCCTTCAGTAGCTGAACAGGAGGGACAGCTGATAGAAACAGAAGCCACTGGAGCACCTCAAAAACACCATCATACACTAAATCAGTAAGTTGGCACCATTACCCGAATTACCAGCGTCTGCTCTTGGCACGGAGCGGACCTATTTACTGAGCCGAAGGTCCGCTCAGACTAACTCATTAAAGCCTGGTTGTTTTATCGCATCATCAGCCGTGTTCTGAAGCATTAGCTATGTATCTTCAGGGATGCTGATTTTCCCTCTGCACCAGATAAACCAGAATACAGTTTGATGTCGGTCAAAAAAGACAGCTTTAAGTGCATGAAATGAATAATGTTTCTTGAATGCTGGCAAAGCACTGGGATAGTAGTGTTGATTATTAGACGATCGGTCAATATTATTTATTGACGACTTAATGACTGAACGGTAAACGCCCGGACAAACGAGGTGAACGTGTTTAAATCTTTATTAATCAACAAAACAGATGGACGCTATAGTGCGCAACTTGCTGAAATCGCTGAAAGTGAACTACCGCAGGGGGATGTGGAGGTCAATGTTGACTATTCATCCATCAACTACAAAGACGCACTGGCCATTACGGGCCGGGGCCCAATCGTCCGACGCTTTCCCATGGTGCCCGGCATTGATTTTACCGGTACAGTGTCCGCCAGTTCACATCCCGAATATCAGGCCGGAGATAAGGTTCTCCTGACCGGCTGGGGTGTTGGGGAAAAACACTGGGGCGGACTATCCGAAAAAGCACGGGTAAATGGAGACTGGCTGACGCCGCTCCCGGCTGGCGCTAACGGCAAACACGTAATGGCAATCGGAACAGCTGGGTTTACCGCGATGCTGTGCGTAGACGCACTTCTGAATCATGGTATTAAGCCTGAAGATGGTCCGGTACTTGTTACCGGTGCCAGCGGCGGCGTCGGGAGCATTGCGGCCATGATCCTTGCATCAATGGGGTACCGCGTTACGGCGTCTACTGGACGCCCGGAAGAGGCTGCCTGGCTCTATAAAACGGTCGGTGTGGACGAGATTATTAACCGTTCCGAGCTCTCCTGTCCCGGAAAACCGTTACAGAAAGAACGCTGGGCTGCCGCCATTGATACAGTCGGTAGCCATACGCTCTGCAATGTATGCGCCGGGGTGCGTTATGGCAGTATTGTTGCAGCCTGCGGCATGGCACAGGGGATGGAACTAATGGGGAATGTGGCTCCGTTTATCCTGCGTGGCGTCACGCTGAAAGGGATTGACAGTGTCATGTTCGCGAAGGAAAAAAGAGCGGCGATCTGGCAGCAGGCGGTACAGTATTTACCGGAGTCCAGACTGGATAGCCTGACCACCGTTTATCCGCTGAGTGATGCCATCAATGTGGCCGAAAAACTTCTGAGTGGCGGAATTCGTGGCCGGGCAGTAATTCAGTGTAGCTAATGAAGTGGAAGCCAGGCTCAGCCTGGGTTTGATAATTATTATCAGGGGCTGCGGCCCCTTTTTTACTTTTCAACAGCCGTGTCCTTAGAGGGCTGATAGCGTACTGACTTTTTGAAATAGCTCCAGAAGTCGTACACAGGCTGGGTTGAGCAATAAAGTTTGGCACGCATTACGGCACCCTCCCAACTGCTCCAGAAAATGGCCGCCAGTTGCGTATTATTCATATCGGAACGGATTTCGCCCGAAGATAACGCGTCGGACAGACAGCACGCCACAAGCGCCTGCCAGCGCTCAAGTATTTCGTGGAGCTGTTTGATAAAGGACAGTGGAAGACCCGGACTCTCCTGCATCATATTGCCAACCAGACAGCCCCGGGTGAAATTGTACTTTTTAATGCCGTCGCAGGCATCGTCGATGAAATTTTCCAGACGCATCATTGGTGTGAAGGATGATTCATACAGATGTTTTTGGAGTTTATGCACAAAGAAACTGTCATAGGCGCTCAGAACAGTCTGGGCATACTCTTCTTTGCTCTTGAAATAGTAATAAAATGAGCCTTTAGGAACACTGGCATTTTTGACAATGGCATCGACTCCCGTTGAAAGAAAACCATTCTGCGTGAGCAGTTCAAGCCCGCTTCGGATCAGGTCATTACGGGTATCTGTATAGGTACTCTCTGTTTTTCGTGGCCTGCCTCGCCCACGAATTTCGCCAGTCATGACTTTGCTCCTGCATTTTATTAA
Source organism: Citrobacter freundii complex sp. CFNIH9 (assembly GCF_002903305.1). Taxonomy (NCBI): domain Bacteria; kingdom Pseudomonadati; phylum Pseudomonadota; class Gammaproteobacteria; order Enterobacterales; family Enterobacteriaceae; genus Citrobacter; species Citrobacter freundii complex sp. CFNIH9. The sequence goes on from NZ_CP026242.1 coordinate 300,640, forward strand.
CGGAAAAGAATAAGTGATTTTGCGCGGAGGCTTCAATCAGTTTATCCCCGGCGGTGACGAGGTGGCCACCTATGCCGACTGGACAGGGGACTGACTATTGCCATAACGCCATCGCAGGTTGCTTCAGTAAACCTGCTAATCCCGTACAATGGCGAATTCGCTATATCCGCTTCTCGCACTTAGCTGCCATAAATCGGCCAGGCAATCACAGGTCATTTCTGTCTCGCAAAGAAGGTGCCGTTTCTGCTTTGCGTTGACACCCCTAAATATTAGAATTAAAAGGAGAGAGTTACTGGAAAAAGGCAGCGGAGGCAGTGACAATCGTGGCTTGAAGCCACTACTCGATGGATGCGGACATGTAGTTGGCGTCATTCGACAAAACTAGCAAACTTCTAATAGTCACCATTTCTCCCGTCTGGCGGGAGTGCTGTCAAATGCCCCCCTCATCTCTGTGTGGGAAATGAAGGGTGAAGGGGAAATAGATGACAGCGTTATTTCTACGCCCAGAATACTGAATACCTTGTACAGACGATCAATACTGGCGCTAGCAGGGTTTGCTTCCAGGCGGGCATAGGTTTGCTGCGTTACGCCAAGCCTCTCAGACACATCTTTTTGCGTGAAGCCCTTGATTTTGCGAAACCCGATTAGCACAGGTCTGAGCTGGTTCAGCGTTTTTATCGGGAACTGATTATTCATAAGTGACCTGCCTCGCAGACTGAGTAGGGAGTACCGCCCTGTAATACAGCAGGTAAGGTGTATTTTGTGTTATACAGACTATAGGCTGTAAAACCTTTATTGAAAAGATGCTGATGTTCCAGGGGCATGCCGAGCATGGACGATTTTCTGCGGGGCGGTATTTCGCTACGGGGGAGATTGCGTTCGGGCAATGTACCGGTGTAAAAAACGTCAATTTTTCAAAACCGCTGTTATCGGGATAAGCTGAAAACTCCGAAGGCAGACACAGCCACGAATAATGTCAGACTTAAACTCTGTAGCTGTCTTCTTTTGCCTGTAAATAACGTCTAGTTTGACTCTGATGAAGGCTGTACCAGGCAGAGAACATGTCACTCTCGGGGCCGGATGATAAAATGTGTTCAACTGGCTGGGCAGGGTAATAGCGAAGAACGTTCTCTGAAATTCGATTCAGCTCAGCGTAACGTGCGCTGTAGGTATGTATAATCCATTGCATCAATTTTGCATCCGTATTATTCGCAGATTACACACAAGAAGCTTAACAATGGCTGAAAGAGTGAGCAGGGATATGTAACAAAAACAAGGGCTTCAAGATGAACTGGATAAAACCGGAGCAGAGCAAGCCCTGTTCCGGTTTGTCAGGCTTTGGAATTTCTTCCAGGCCCCTGCAGCTAGTCACAACAAACACATTAATGTTTTCATTGCTTCAATTCAATATTATTGTGTGAAAGGGATTCCATCGAAATCGGCTTATGCATGCTTAAAACTAAACTGCCCCGGCTGCAGTCATTTGGTTGCTGTGGGCTCTGTACTGTGTCTAATAGTGAAAGAATCTTACGTTATAACGAAGGAAATTGCTGAATGACTCTACGATTGCAGACGGAATCACCCGCTGACCAGGATATGTTTAGAGGCAGCAGTCATGAAAAAGTTGCAGAGAATGTGGCTCAGATCATCAGGACACCTGATGTCAATATTATTGGTCTGGAAGGTGAGCTGGGTTCAGGTAAGTGAATCGCCACAGGTTTAACAGACACCTCAGAGTCATTTAAGATGGCTTAAAGAGAGGTGCCCATGAGCGGTAAGCGTTATCCCGAAGAGTTTAAAACTGAAGCAGTCAAACAGGTTGTTGATCGCGGTTATTCTGTTGCCAGCGTTGCAACACGTCTCGATATCACCACCCACAGCCTTTACGCCTGGATAAAGAAGTACGGTCCGGATCCTTCCACTAATAAAGAACAGTCAGATGCTCAGGCCGAGATCCGCCGTCTCCAGAAAGAGCTGAAGCGGGTTACCGACGAACGGGACATATTAAAAAAAGCCGCTGTAGATTCAATTGGTCAACGCAACAGTTATGTGAAAACATGGGGTTGCGGAGGTTTTTTGAATGAGACGAACATTTACAGCAGAGGAAAAAGCCTCTGTTTTTGAACTATGGAAGAACGGAACAGGCTTCAGTGAAATAGCGAATATCCTGGGTTCAAAACCCGGAACGATCTTCACTATGTTAAGGGATACTGGCGGCATAAAACCCCATGAGCGTAAGCGGGCTGTAGCTCACCTGACACTGTCTGAGCGCGAGGAGATACGAGCTGGTTTGTCAGCCAAAATGAGCATTCGTGCGATAGCTACTGCGCTGAATCGCAGTCCTTCGACGATCTCACGTGAAGTTCAGCGTAATCGGGGCAGACGCTATTACAAAGCTGTTGATGCTAATAACCGAGCCAACAGAATGGCGAAAAGGCCAAAACCGTGCTTACTGGATCAAAATTTACCATTGCGAAAGCTTGTTCTGGAAAAGCTGGAGATGAAATGGTCTCCAGAGCAAATATCAGGATGGTTAAGGCGAACAAAACCACGTCAAAAAACGCTGCGAATATCACCTGAGACAATTTATAAAACGCTGTACTTTCGTAGCCGTGAAGCGCTACACCACCTGAATATACAGCATCTGCGACGGTCGCATAGCCTTCGCCATGGCAGGCGTCATACCCGCAAAGGCGAAAGAGGTACGATTAACATAGTGAACGGAACACCAATTCACGAACGTTCCCGAAATATCGATAACAGACGCTCTCTGGGGCATTGGGAGGGCGATTTAGTCTCAGGTACAAAAAACTCCCATATAGCCACACTTGTAGACCGAAAATCACGTTATACGATCATCCTTAGACTCAGGGGCAAAGATTCTGTCTCAGTAAATCAGGCTCTTACCGACAAATTCCTGAGTTTACCGTCAGAACTCAGAAAATCACTGACATGGGACAGAGGAATGGAACTGGCCAGACATCTAGAATTTACTGTCAGCACCGGCGTTAAAGTTTACTTCTGCGATCCTCAGAGTCCTTGGCAGCGGGGAACAAATGAGAACACAAATGGGCTAATTCGGCAGTATTTTCCTAAAAAGACATGTCTTGCCCAATATACTCAACATGAACTAGATCTGGTTGCTGCTCAGCTAAACAACAGACCGAGAAAGACACTGAAGTTCAAAACACCGAAAGAGATAATTGAAAGGGGTGTTGCATTGACAGATTGAATCTACAGCGGCGTACTTCGCAAAGCTGTCCGACTGAGGTACGCCTTTATCCGTGACAACACCTGTTGCTGGCCTGTTCGCCTGCTCTGTCGGGTGCTGGATGTTCATCCCAGTGGTTTTTACGCCTGGCTTCAGCAGCCGCATTCACAACGCCATCAGGCAGACCTGAGACTGACAGGACAGATTAAACAGTTCTGGCTGGAATCGGGATGCGTTTATGGTTATCGCAAAATCCATCTGGATCTGCGGGACAGCGGGCAACAGTGCGGAGTGAACCGGGTCTGGCGACTGATGAAACGTGTCGGGATAAAGGCTCAGGTCGGATACCGGAGCCCGCGGGCACGTAAAGGCGAGGCCAGTATCGTGTCGCCCAACAGGCTCCAGCGACAGTTCAATCCGGATGCTCCGGATGAGCGTTGGGTAACGGACATAACCTACAGTGTGCCCGGAGTTCAGGGCGGGCATGGATGCTTAAATGAACCGCGAGTCTGTCTGGAATATTGAACCGGTAACTCACGATGAGAAACCCAACAATCCCACCGGGTGTGACGGTGGAGAACCTGAGCGGCAGTGACCTGCGGCATGCCCGCAGGGTGATGTAACCCGCTGACAACGGGGATTGAGGCGAGATCACTAAGCCGAGATGATCCTCAAGGTTAAGTACTGAAAGGCTGAAGAACATGAACCCGTTAATCCGCCTCTGTGGGTTGAAAACGTCACCACGGCCTACGTGATCTGACAGGCCGTGCAGGAGGAACTGGCAGTGATACGTAAGCACTGCCGGTCGAAGGTGTTTTGACATGTATGCGAAACACCGGGGCAGCAGCGTCTATCACGCTTGCGTTGCTGACTTCTGCCAACTTGCGGCAAGCAAGGATAAAGAGTGCGACGGGCAGCCTCCTCAGTATGCCTGAGTCCAGGCAGGTAAACCGGGGAAGGTCAGCGACGGATGTTAAGGGGGCATGGCTCCGATGACGCGCTGGCTGGCGGAGCTTCCGTAGTAGTCCGCGATGGGGAAAGCCCATTACATGGCGAAGGGAAGCAGTTTGAATGTGTTTGCGACGTGAATTAACTGACCTAACGAGGTGAAGACCTTTGATAATCAGCGAAATGCAACGCAAGCTTGCCACATGGGCAGCCACCGATCCGTCCCTACGGATTCAACGGCTGCTGCGTCTGATAACACAACCAGAATGGCTGGCTGAAGCGGCGCGGATCACGCTTTCATCAAAGGGGGCCCATACCCCCGGCGTTGATGGCGTGAACAAAACAATGCTACAGGCCAGACTGGCTGTTGAGCTGCAAATCCTCAGGGATGAATTACTCTCAGGCCACTACCAGCCCTTGCCCGCCAGACGGGTTTACATCCCTAAAAGCAACGGCAAACTGCGACCACTGGGTATCCCCGCGTTGCGGGATCGTATTGTTCAGCGGGCCATGCTGATGGCGATGGAGCCGATATGGGAGAGTGATTTTCATACGCTCTCATATGGCTTCCGGCCTGAGCGCAGTGTCCACCACGCGATCCGCACGGTGAAATTACAGCTCACAGACTGTGGTGAAACCCGGGGACGCTGGGTGATTGAAGGCGACCTGTCCAGTTACTTCGACACCGTACATCATCGACTGCTGATGAAGGCTGTACGCCGCAGGATCAGTGACGCACGTTTCATGACTCTGCTGTGGAAAACCATCAAGGCGGGACATATCGATGTCGGTCTCTTTCGGGCGGCCAGTGAAGGTGTACCACAGGGCGGTGTTATATCGCCGCTATTATCGAACATCATGCTGAATGAGTTCGATCAATACCTGCATGAGCGCTACCTGAGCGGGAAAGCCAGAAAAGATCGGTGGTACTGGAATAACAGTATCCAACGGGGCCGAAGTACGGCGGTCAGAGAAAACTGGCAGTGGAAACCCGCGGTGGCGTACTGCCGCTATGCCGATGATTTTGTCCTCATCGTCAAAGGCACCAAAGCACAGGCGGAAGCCATCAGGGAGGAGTGTCGGGGTGTGCTCGAAGGCAGTCTGAAACTCAGGCTGAACATGGATAAGACTAAAATCACCCATGTTAATGACGGCTTTATCTTTCTGGGGCACAGGATCATTCGCAAACGCAGTCGTTATGGCGAGATGCGAGTGGTCTCAACGATCCCGCAGGAGAAAGCCAGAAACTTCGCCGCATCGCTGACAGCACTGTTATCAGGCAACTACAGTGAAAGCAAAGTCGATATGGCTGAACAACTCAACCGAAAACTGAAAGGCTGGGCCATGTTCTATCAGTTCGTTGATTTTAAGGCCAAAGTCTTCAGTTATATCGACCGTGTCGTGTTCTGGAAGCTGGCTCACTGGCTGGCCCGCAAATACCGTACAGGTATCGCTTCCCTGATGAGGTGGTGGTGTAAATCACCGAAACCGGGTCAGAGCAAAACGTGGGTTTTATTTGGTAAAACCAATCACGGCAAGCTCAGCGGCGAAATACTGTACCGGTTGGTGGGGCAAGGCAAGAAGCTGTTCCGCTGGCGGCTACCCGAAGGTAATCCCTATCTGAGGACGGAGACCAGAAACACGTATACATCGCGCTTTACAGAAGTGGCAATGGCGTTCGCCAGCATTTAAATGGAGAGCCGGATGCGCTGAAAGGTGCACGTCCGGTTCGGGGAGGAGAGGCAGGGAAATAGTCCGACTACGCCCTGCCTCTTACTCTACTCAGGACCCACGAAGGCTGGCTGTATCTTGCCGTGGTTGTTGATCTGTTCTCACGCAAAATTATCGGCTGGTCCATGCAATCCCGGATGACAAAGGACATTGTCCTGAACGCACTGCTGATGGCTGTATGGCGGCGTAATCCCCAAAAACAGGTGCTGGTTCATTCGGATCAGGGCAGTCAGTACACAAGCCATGAGTGGCAGTCGTTCCTGAAATCACACGGCCTGGAGGGCAGCATGAGCCGTCGCGGTAACTGCCATGATAATGCGGTTGCAGAAAGCTTTTTCCAGTTGTTGAAACGCGAACGGATAAAGAAAAAGATCTACGGAACGCGGGAAGAAGCCCGCAGCGATATTTTTGATTACATCGAAATGTTTTATAACAGTAAGCGTCGGCATGGTTCTAGCGATCAGATGTCACCGACAGAATATGAAAACCAGTATTATCAACGGCTCGGAAGTGTCTAGATTATCCGTGGCGATTCACCCCTAGAAGAGGGTACGTGCTGCAACGTACAGAAAAGTGGCTAGTGATGAGACACAGTGTAGTTGGGAAATTCAACGAAAAACAAAATCATAAGGACTTACGTTCATGTTACATACTGCGAATAAAATGACTGTCATTGAAATCTCTGAGCCTGGCGGGCCAGAGGTTTTAACGCCCGTTCAGACAACGATTCCGGTGCCAAAGGCTGGGGAAATTTTGGTTCGCGTCAAGGCCGCAGGTGTTAATCGTCCTGACGTCATTCAACGCCAGGGTCATTACCCTATGCCTGACGACGTAACCCCTATTCCTGGTCTTGAGGTCGCTGGAACGGTTTCATCAATTGGTGAAGGCGTCACGGGCGTAAAGATTGGTGACCGAGTCTGTGCTCTGACGAATGGCGGTGGTTATGGTGAGTATTGCATCGTGCCGGAAAGCCAGACACTGCCGGTGCCAGACAGCATGTCAATGATAGCAGCGGCGGCACTTCCTGAGACTCTGTTCACCGTCTGGGCAAACTTGTTCAAGATTGGTGGCGCAACACAGGGTCAGAGTGTTCTGATTCATGGGGGAACAAGTGGTATCGGCACAACCGCGTTGATGCTATGCCGCGAAATCGGTATCGAGGCATATGCGACGGCTGGATCAGATGATAAATGCGATGTGATCGCAGAGCTTGGCGCTACGCCAGTCAACTACCGGACAACTGATTTTTCTGATTTCATTTTGAAGCAAACGGATGGCCGTGGCGTTGATATCATTCTCGATATAATGGGTGCATCCTATTTCTCCCGAAATATGAGGAGTTTAGGAATGGATGGCCGGCTGGTAATCATTGGCTTCCTTGGCGGAGCTTTCGCAGAACAAGTGGATCTGCAAGAACTCGCGTTGAAGCGAGCGGTTGTCACGGGTTCAACGATGCGAGCACGAACTTCGGTCGAAAAAGCCGAAATTGCCAACGACTTGCTTAAAAATATCTGGCCGATTCTCAATGCAGGTCGTTGCCATCCCATGATTCACAGCACATTCCCGTTACGCGAAGCAGCACGCGCGCATGCATTGATGGAGTCCGGCAAGCATGTTGGGAAAATTGTTCTTACGGTGAATTAGCTTTAAGCCCGACACAACTCCCACGTTAGGTCATCAGGAATATGACCATTTAAATATCCACCAATGTTGAGCCAGCATTTATTAATACGCTTATCGGGTGATAGTAATCAAATATCACAGGACACGATATGTGGCGACTAAAATATCTGATTTCGTTTTCTGGCTTTTCTATGGTGGACACAGTCTAACACATTCGCGGTAATGACTCCAACTTATTGATGGTGTTTTATGTTCAGATAATGCCCGATGACTTTGTCATGCAGCTCCACCGATTTTGAGAACGACAGCGACTTCCGTCCCAGCCGTGCCAGGTGCTGCCTCAGATTCAGGTTATGCCGCTCAATTCGCTGCGTATATCGCTTGCTGATTACGTGCAGCTTTCCCTTCAGGCGGGATTCATACAGCGGCCAGCCATCCGTCATCCATACCACGACCTCAAAGGCCGACAGCAGGCTCAGAAGACGCTCCAGTGTGGCCAGAGTGCGTTCACCGAATACGTGCGCCACAACCGTCTTCCGGAGCCTGTCATACGCGTAAAACAGCCAGCGCTGGCGCGATTTAGCCCCGACGTATCCCCACTGTTCGTCCATTTCCGCGCAGACGATGACGTCACTGCCCGGCTGTATGCGCGAGGTTACCGACTGCGGCCTGAGTTTTTTAAATGGCGGAAAATCGTGTTGAGGCCAACGCCCATAATGCGGGCGGTTGCCCGGCATCCAACGCCATTCATGGCCATATCAATGATTTTCTGGTGCGTACCGGGTTGAGAAGCGGTGTAAGTGAACTGCAGTTGCCATGTTTTACGGCAGTGAGAGCAGAGATAGCGCTGATGTCCGGCGGTGCTTTTGCCGTTACGCACCACCCCGTCAGTAGCTGAACAGGAGGGACAGCTGATAGAAACAGAAGCCACTGGAGCACCTCAAAAACACCATCATACACTAAATCAGTAAGTTGGCAGCATCACCCGGGATATGAACAAGCCAGAACCGCACTTTTCTAGCCTGTATCTCCATCGATGACTCATCGCTTTTTTACTGGATTGTGCCCGACTGAGAAGCTGCTAACTGGGGGCCGGTCGGAATGCTGTGGCGCTCAGTGCGGGTGTGAACGGCATTTATCTCTTACGAGCCAATCTCTATGTCGCTTTACAGATAAATCCGTTGACAGCGTGTCTGACGGGGGAATGTGGCGAGGTGATGAAGCTGTTTAATCGCTGTGGCTGGCTGAACTTGAGTCTGGTGACTCCCTGCCCCACCAGTATTCGCTGATGACCAGACAGGGAGTGCCAGGAAAGGGTGATTAGTGGCGGATCTGCGCCAGGTCGTCTTCAGTCAGACCAGTCATTTTTATGACGGTATTGCGGTCAATGCCGTTCTGGAGCATGGTTCGTGCAATTTTAAGGGTGGCTTCGCGCTCGCCTTTTTCAATGCCGCGTTGTTCACCGAGCTGAATCCCCTTCTCGATGCCCTTCTGTTCAAGCTGTTGTGCGATGGTCATAAGTGCGTCTCCGTGTTGCGGCACACGCTGTGCCAGTTCGCGTACAAAGGCTTCGGCGTCGGATGTTTCGCCTGCCTGCACTATATAGTGTACCAGCGATATCACCTGCGATGAAGACAAGTATCCCGCCAGCAAGATGGGTGCCAGCCGGTCGACCAGTTCTGCCAGGTCCCGCTGGTGAATATGCTTTTGCAGTAAAGTCAGGGCGGCCATGCTGCGATGGCCAGCGATTTCATCATCCGGAATGATCGTAACGTCTACCAGCGGGAAAGCGTTGCTGTAGAGTTTGCCTGCCAGCTCGGGAGCGTCAAATTCATCCAGCCAACGAGTAGAGTACGGATACGGGCTGCGCTTACCCGTATAGAACAGCACCGGTATCACCAGTGGCAGTTTTTTATGCCCTGCCTCCAGGTGGCGCTGCATGGCGGCTACCGCATAGCGTATGAGGCGGAAAGCCATATGTTTGTCCGGCGTTGACTGGTGCTCGACCAGAACATGAATATAGCCGTCGCCGGCTGTAGTTTTCAGGCTATAGAGGACGTCGCTGAAATACTGGCGGAGATCATCCTCAACGAACGAGCCTGATTCCAGTTTCAGCGTGCTGAGATCGCAGACTGCTCGCAGCTCTGCAGGCAGGTGGATTTCCATGAAATCCCGGGCAATATCCGGTTGCGTCAGGAACTGCCTGAACGTGGCATCGTGAGGAGTGGGTGTGCTGTTTTTCTTCTTCATCTGCCCTGGCTCTGAAAAATGACCCGGAGATGTTATCACAGCCTGGAAAAAGCTAATATTGGCGGTGAACGGAATTGCCATTCCTTCAGGGGGCCGTTCCGGGGTGGTTCGGTCCCCTCCCTAAACCATCTTTACTCATCATCAATTAGGCTTTGTTGAATAAATAAGATTTCTTGCGAACGACCCTGTAGCTGGCTGGATTTTCAGGCAATACGCACGCTTTCTGGCATCCCAGCCTTTGTCATCCTGTTCAACGCACGCACCATGGCCATAGCTTCCGCTACCTGACCATCGTAGTCACGCAGCGTCAGTGAATCTCCCAACAACTGCTTCATTCTGTACATTGCCGTTTCCGCTATCGAGCGACGGTTATATTCCGTTGTCCATTTCCACCGTGCATTGCTTCCGCTCAGCCGCTGATTAGCAACGGCACGGTTGCGGTCTGCGTACTCACCGGGCCAGTAACCTGCTCCTTTTCGGGGAGGAATAAGCGCGCTGATTTTTTTGCGGCGCAGTTCATCGTGACAGAGCCGGGTATCGTAAGCCCCGTCTGCCGCGGCTGCCCTGATTTTTCTGTGAGTCTGCCGGATAAGGCCCGGGAAGGCTTCTGAGTCCGTGACGTTATTCAGCGACAGGTCTGCACAGACAACTTCATGTGTGTTGCTGTCAACAGCAAGATGCAACTTTCGCCAGATACGACGGCGCTCTTTGCCGTGCTTTCTGACTTTCCATTCGCCTTCACCAAAGACCTTCAGCCCGGTGGAATCAATCACCAGGTGTGCGATTTCACCCCGGGTGGACGTTTTGAAACTGACATTAACCGACTTTGCCCGCTTACTGACACTGGTGTAATCCGGGCAGCGCAACGGAACGTTCATCAGGGCAAAAATGGAATCAATAAAACCCTGCGCAGCCCGCAGGGTCAGCCGGAATACGCGTTTAATCACCAGAACGGTGGTGATGGCGAGATCAGAATAGCGCTGGGGCCTTCCTCGTGATGAAGGCGTTGCCGACTCATACCAGGCCTGAATCGCCTCATCATCCAGCCAGAAAGTGAGGGAGCCACGGTTGATGAGAGCTTTGTTGTAGGTGGACCAGTTGGTGATTCTGAACTTTTGCTTTGCCACGGAATGGTCTGTGTTGTCGGGAGGATGCGTGATCTGATCCTTCAACTCAGCAAAAGTTCGATTTATTCAACAAAGCCATGTATATATTAGGTGATATGTTTCTAATCGAAAAAAACTGTGCACTGATAATAAAAGCTAATGTGCATATAGTGATATTGGACTACTATGAATTCGGTATATCTGAAACGAGTTCAAAGAGAGAAACGATGAGTACAGAACATAAAGTAGCTGTTGTTACTGGTGCGGGGCAGGGAATTGGTAAAGCAATCGCTCTCCGTCTGGCGAAAGATGGATTTCGTATCGGTAGTCTGGACTTCAATGGCGAAACGGCACATGAAACGGTGAGGCTTATTGAAGAAATGGGTGGCGAGGCACTGGCAGTAGCTGCGGATGTCGCAGATCGCGAACAAGTTTTTGCAGCAGTGGATAAAGTCGTTGCAAAGTTTGGCCGCCTGGATGTTATGGTTAATAATGCCGGTCTTGGCCCAACGACACCAATTGAGGAAATTACTCCAGAAATTTACCGTAAAGTCTTTGATGTTAACGTAGGAGGTGTGTACTGGGGTATTCAGGCCGCTGTGAAGTACTTTAAGCAGCGTACTCCGGCAAAAACGGGGGACATTATCGGTAAGATAATCAACGCCTCATCGCAGGCAGGCCAAGTGGGTAACCCTGATCTGGCCGTCTACGGCGCTACAAAGTTTGCTGTTCGCGGTATAACTCAGACAGCTGCAAAAGATCTGGCGAAATTTGGGATTACTGTGAACGCGTATTGCCCGGGAATTGTTCGCACCCCTATGATGAATGGTATCGCACAAAAAGTCGCAGATGAAAATGGCCAGTCTCTGGAATGGGGCCTTCAGCAGTGGGCGAAAAATGTTGCCCTCGGACGCATTTCTGAATCAGAGGATGTTGCGGCATGTGTTTCCTATCTGGCCGGTGTGGATTCAGATTATATGACAGGTCAGGCACTCATTATTGATGGTGGGATGGTATTTAACTGATCAGCATCTATACGCCCTGGTTGATTGGAATATCATAGTGTGCTTTTAGAAGCACACTTACTCTTTCGGTCAGTACAGACTTCAGAAACCAGAGGAGTGTTTTTATAAAAGTACACTGACAATTACTGCTCATCCCCAGAACAATCCTCAGCCTCATCGAGCATACTATTCAGAAAACGCCTTTGTTCTTCTGTCAGTTCCAGTGCGGCTTTGTTGAATAAATAAGATTTCTTGCGAACGACCCTGTAGCTGGCTGGATTTTCAGGCAATACGCACGCTTTCTGGCATCCCAGCCTTTGTCATCCTGTTCAACGCACGCACCATGGCCATAGCTTCCGCTACCTGACCATCGTAGTCACGCAGCGTCAGTGAATCTCCCAACAACTGCTTCATTCTGTACATTGCCGTTTCCGCTATCGAGCGACGGTTATATTCCGTTGTCCATTTCCACCGTGCATTGCTTCCGCTCAGCCGCTGATTAGCAACGGCACGGTTGCGGTCTGCGTACTCACCGGGCCAGTAACCTGCTCCTTTTCGGGGAGGAATAAGCGTGCTGATTTTTTTGCGGCGCAGTTCATCGTGACAGAGCCGGGTATCGTAAGCCCCGTCTGCCGCGGCTGCCCTGATTTTTCTGTGAGTCTGCCGGATAAGGCCCGGGAAGGCTTCTGAGTCCGTGACGTTATTCAGCGACAGGTCTGCACAGACAACTTCATGTGTGTTGCTGTCAACAGCAAGATGCAACTTTCGCCAGATACGACGGCGCTCTTTGCCGTGCTTTCTGACTTTCCATTCGCCTTCACCAAAGACCTTCAGCCCGGTGGAATCAATCACCAGGTGTGCGATTTCACCCCGGGTGGACGTTTTGAAACTGACATTAACCGACTTTGCCCGCTTACTGACACTGGTGTAATCCGGGCAGCGCAACGGAACGTTCATCAGGGCAAAAATGGAATCAATAAAACCCTGCGCAGCCCGCAGGGTCAGCCGGAATACGCGTTTAATCACCAGAACGGTGGTGATGGCGAGATCAGAATAGCGCTGGGGCCTTCCTCGTGATGAAGGCGTTGCCGACTCATACCAGGCCTGAATCGCCTCATCATCCAGCCAGAAAGTGAGGGAGCCACGGTTGATGAGAGCTTTGTTGTAGGTGGACCAGTTGGTGATTCTGAACTTTTGCTTTGCCACGGAATGGTCTGTGTTGTCGGGAGGATGCGTGATCTGATCCTTCAACTCAGCAAAAGTTCGATTTATTCAACAAAGCCCTGTGGCGATAAAAGACCCGGCCAGGTGCTCGGGTCTTTATCGAACTAAATATGCTTCAAGCGCGATCAGAAGGGAGCGTTGATATCCACCACGTTGATCAACTTGTGGTTGACGAACTCTTTCAGGCCTAAGTCGATCAGTTCACGACCATAGCCGGAGCGGCGGATGCCGCCAAAGGGCAAATCAGCCTTAACCATGGTGGGGTGGTTGACGAACATCATCCCGGTAGAGACTTGCTTGGCTACCGCCAGACCGCGCTGTTCATCGGCGGTGAACACAGAGCCACCGAGGCCGAAGGGCGAATCGTTGGCAATGGCAATCGCTTCCTGTTCATCCTTTGCCTTGAGGATCATGGAGACAGGGCCGAAGAACTCCCAATAGTAAGCCGGGTTGTCCGGGGTCACATTGGTAAGTATGGTCGGCTGTACAAAAGCGCCTTGCTCCGGCACTTTGGGACCAACTTCGGTAGCTGTGGCACCATGCTCAACCGCTTCACGAATTTTCTGCTTCACTTCATCGGCAGCACCCTGGGAAGACAGGGGCGCCAGAGTCGTGTTCGGATCCATAGGGTCACCGGCTTTAAGCGCGGCTACGCCTTTGGTATAGCCTTCCATAAACTTGTCATAAATGGCTTCCACCAGGATCATCCGTTTGGATGAAACACATACCTGACCGGCATTCCAGTGACGGCCGAATACCGCCCAATCTATGGTTTTCTCAAGCTCGGCATCTTCCAGCACGATAAAGGCGTCAGAGCCGCCCAGCTCCAGAGTGGATTTTTTCAGCGCCTTACCGGCCTGAGAGGCAATAACGGCGCCTGCACCTTCAGAGCCGGTCAGAGCCACGCCATGTACCTTGGGTGAGTTGATGATCTGCTCGACTTGATCCCGGGTAGCATACAGGTTCTGGAAGGCGCCCTGTGGCAGTCCGGCATCCCGCATCAGGCTCTCAAAAGCGGCGGCGCACTGAGGCACATTGGAAGCGTGTTTCAGCAGCAGGGTGTTGCCGGCAGAAAGTTGCGGAGCCAAGATCCTGGCTATCTGGTAATAGGGGAAGTTCCAGGGTTCAATGGCCAGCAAGACCCCAAGAGGTTCATTGACCAGCAGCGCTTCCCCTTCGGCGGGATCGGCCACAGGCAGTTTCTGCGGTGCCAGCAGTCTCTCGGCATGCTCGGCATAGTATTCGAGGATCTGCGCCGACAGTTCTACTTCGGCCTCGGCCTCTCCAATGACTTTACCCATCTCTAGGGTCAGCAGCTCTGCATAGCGGCGCTTGCTGTCTCTGAGCAGGGCTGCAGCCCGATTGAGTATTTCAGCCTTGTTGGCAAAAGAGGTATTGCGCCAACTCAAAAAGGCCTGGTGGGCCGATTCAATTGCCTCTGTGACTTCGGCATCAGTGGCATTGGGAAATTCTTTGATGAGCTCTCCCGTGAAGGGATTGATCGTTGCATATGTCATGTGTTCCTCCCAGCGTTGCAAGTAATAGGGTATTGATGCCAACTCCTGGCATCGGGTGAAAATGTTTGAAGTTATCGTGGGTTTTGCCCCCCAGAGGCGAGTGGCAAGAAAAAGCTCAAACCTTTCTACGCTTTAAATGGCGACATTTGTGTGATCTTGATCGCGGCAGCCGTCTCGGTGATTTTTAATCCTTTTTTGTTAATTCTTTGTTTTTAAAAAACTTAAAAACAGCATTGACCAACAAAAATGTAACTTATCGTTTTGATCTTGCGCAAGGGAAGATGCAACCCCTCGCTTTCGGGAGAGAGGTTGCATCCTTTGTATCTTGTCAGTTCTGGTGGCTATAGCGTTCGGCCATGGCATTGGCTGCGATCATTGCCTGATAGACATCATCGGCACTGACCGCCATAGGCATATTGCCCATGGTATCGCCTTCGGCGCAGGCGATTTCGGCAACTTTACGCCACTCCTCCTCACGGAATTGTTTCAGCCCCATATCTGCCAGAGTCAGCGGCAAACCCGCGGTTTTAATGATGCGGACAACATGGGGTCAGTTTGGATATAGAGAATTATTGTACTATAAGGGCTTCCCCGAACAGTCAACGCCGGTTTTTAATTTCTGTCTGTTCATCAATGAAAGGCAAGGGATAAGACTGCGCTACTATAAACGGTCATGCTGAATCGCTAGTGATTCGGACCCTGATGAAAGACGCTCGTGAGATCCTCCTTCGTTAATCGGATAGTGATATCCAGTAGGATATGCAGATACTTCTCACGGGGGTCTAACCCTTTACCATCAACAATTTACAGTTCAGTTACTACTCAGTTAAATTTTTCATGTTGTTGAATACAGTCTGAAGTCATCGCCGTAATGTAATGATGCCCAGCACAACCTCGCATTCTTGGCGGCGATTGCAACGACAGCACGCCAGTATCCCCGCCTACCAATCAACGAGCAGACCCAACGGCTAAACGGGTCCGTTCTATTCTCTGCCCCTACCATTACAGAACGGGCTCCCTGGACCAGTAGGGTTCGCAGATAGGCATCACCCGCTTTTGTTATCCTGCCAAGCTTTGATTTTCCGCCACTACTGTATTGTGATGGCGTTAGCCCCAACCAGGCTGCCAGTTGGCGCCCGTTCTTAAAATCATGGGCATTGCCAATACTG
This sequence comes from Citrobacter freundii complex sp. CFNIH9, assembly GCF_002903305.1. NCBI lineage: Bacteria > Pseudomonadati > Pseudomonadota > Gammaproteobacteria > Enterobacterales > Enterobacteriaceae > Citrobacter > Citrobacter freundii complex sp. CFNIH9. Next base: position 316,423 of record NZ_CP026242.1, read on the forward strand.
GCGACCAGCGCACTCGCTGTGGTGGGCCCAACACCTTTCAGTTCCATTAACTGCTGGCTGCGATGATCTGTTTTGGCCACACGAGATAATACCCTGTCATATTCGGCGATTTTCTCTTCAATATTAGTGACATGTGTCAATAGATCATCAATGTACAGCCTAACCTGTACTGGCAGAGTTTCCTTCTGGTCAGAAACAACATGACGCAGAGCATCAGTGCTTTGTGGGGCAATAACCCCGAATTCAGATATCAGGCCCCGAAGACGGTTATACGTTGCTGTTCTTTCCTGGATAAATCCCTGTCTTGTCCGATGTAAGCATTGCATTGCCTGCTGGCTTTCGTCTTTGACTGGTACAAAGCGCATATGCGGCCGCTGCACTGCCTCACAAATAGCTATTGCATCAGCTGCATCATTTTTCCCGGTCTTACCCGCCATGCGATAGGGTGAGACAAATTTCGGAGCCATCAACCGGACATCATGGCCATACTGCCTGAATAATCTTGCCCAATAGTGGGCACCCGAGCAGGCTTCCATTCCAATGACACAGGGAGGTAAACCTGCGATGAGTTCAGAAAGTGCTGCACGCGACACCTTGGGTTTAACCAGAACAGCTTTACCATTTTGGTCAATGCAGTGAACAGCAAACACATTTTTAGCAAGATCGATACCGACAGTGGTGATGGTCATAACGAATCCCTCTGGGTCAATGTTTATCCTATGATTGCACGAAAGTTAATCAGGCGCATATCCAGGGGAAGTCCCTTCCATTCGTTAAGCGTTTTAAGCGGCACTGTTGCAAATAGTCGGTGGTGATAAACTTATCATCCCCTTTTGCTGATGGAGCTGCACATGAACCCATTCAAAGGCCGGCATTTTCAGCGTGACATCATTCTGTGGGCCGTACGCTGGTACTGCAAATACGGCATCAGTTACCGTGAGCTGCAGGAGATGCTGGCTGAACGCGGAGTGAATGTCGATCACTCCACGATTTACCGCTGGGTTCAGCGTTATGCGCCTGAAATGGAAAAACGGCTGCGCTGGTACTGGCGTAACCCTTCCGATCTTTGCCCGTGGCACATGGATGAAACCTACGTGAAGGTCAATGGCCGCTGGGCGTATCTGTACCGGGCCGTCGACAGCCGGGGCCGCACTGTCGATTTTTATCTCTCCTCCCGTCGTAACAGCAAAGCTGCATACCGGTTTCTGGGTAAAATCCTCAACAACGTGAAGAAGTGGCAGATCCCGCGATTCATCAACACGGATAAAGCGCCCGCCTATGGTCGCGCGCTTGCTCTGCTCAAACGCGAAGGCCGGTGCCCGTCTGACGTTGAACACCGACAGATTAAGTACCGGAACAACGTGATTGAATGCGATCATGGCAAACTGAAACGGATAATCGGCGCCACGCTGGGATTTAAATCCATGAAGACGGCTTACGCCACCATCAAAGGTATTGAGGTGATGCGTGCACTACGCAAAGGCCAGGCCTCAGCATTTTATTATGGTGATCCCCTGGGCGAAATGCGCCTGGTAAGCAGAGTTTTTGAAATGTAAGGCCTTTGAATAAGACAAAAGGCTGCCTCATCGCTAACTTTGCAACAGTGCCTTTCGCCCTCATCCGGTTCATGACGGTCGGGCAGGGAGGCAATCTGAATATGGCGATACTGGCCGGCATATTCGGTAATAAGATGGCTTAAATTGCCGTCCACCTTCTGCGCGTGAAACAGATCTAACTGCACCGCCAGGTTCGGCCTGTCGACCCGTTTCACCATCGCCAGCGTCTGATATTGACTGTGGTAGAGATAGCCCGGTTTGGTCTGCGGATTCAGCGCTTCGATGAGTATCCGCTTGTCGTGGCGGGCAAAGCACTCCGCCGCGTAGCGCAGATTATCGATAAGCACGGCCTCGCAGGCTGCGCGATCCGCTCCCGGCGGCACCACGCCGGCCATGATATGCACCTGCGGGCAACCGAGCTGGCAGGCATACTCCAGCGCCAGCTCAATATCGCGTCGGGCCTCCGCGCTTCTCCCGGGGATGGCGGCGAGCCCCCATTCTCCGGCGTTGACGTCGCCGGGTGGGGTATTGAACAGCACCAGCTGCAGCTGGTTCTCCTGCAGGCGCTGTCTGATTTCCCCGGCGGCATACTCATAGGGAAACAGAAACTCAACGGCTTCAAATCCCGCCCGGGCAGCGGCGGCAAAGCGTTCCAGGAACGGCAGTTCGGTAAACAGCATGGATAAATTTGCAGCGAATTTTGGCATGGTTTTATCTCAGTTCTTTTACTTCGTCAGCGGTCAGGTAGCGGATCTCGCGGTTGCCGAGGGTAAATATCAGCCGTGCGGTCTCTTCCAGTTCCTCGGTATTGTTGGTGGCTTCGCGCAGCGATGAGCCAGTAACCACCGGTCCGTGGTTGGCCAGTAAAAAGGCGTTATAGCGGGGCGCCAGCCCGGCCAGCGCCTGGGCAATACGGTCATCGCCCGGCCGGTAGTAGGGAACCACCGGGACGTCGCCGACGCGCATCACCACATAGGGGGTAAAGGGGCGGATACAGTTGTGCGGATCGAGCCCCTGCAGGCAGGAGAGCGCGGTCAGATAGTGGCTGTGCAAGTGGACGATCGCCTTGCAGGCCGGGTTGTGCAAATAGACTGCCCGGTGAAAAGTGACCTCTTTCGACGGTTTGTCGCCGGAGATCCATTCTCCTTGCAGCGTCACCACCGACAACCGCTGAGCCTGCAGTTCGCCGAGGCAGGCGCCGGTCGGCGTCGCCAGCAGGTTGCCGTCCGGCAGCAGCAGCGACAGATTGCCAGCGGAGCCGGTGGCATAGCCGCGGCTAAATAACGAGGCGCCAATCTGCACCATTTCCTCTCGCAGTTGTTGCTCAGTCATGACGAAACTCCTGCTGGGCACGGGCAAAGAACTGGATATCGCCGAAGTTACCTGACTTCAGCGCCAGGGAGAGCGGCTGGCGGGTGTCACGCACCCAGGGCACGCCAGGGGAGATGGTCGGCCCAATATGGAACGCCTCAACCCCCAGGGTCTGCGCCACAATGCTCGACGTTTCCCCTCCGGCCACAATAAAGCGGGTAAATCCTTTCGCCTTCAGGGCGGCGGCAAGAGCGGCAAACAGCTGTTCCACCCGTTCGCTGCTGGCCTTGTCGCCATACTGCGCCTGGATCCGCTGCAGCGTTTGCGGCTCGGTGGTGGCATAGATCATCGGCGCCAGCGGCGCATCGCGCTGCGCGTCCACCCAGTCAGTCAGCGTCCTGACGTAGCTCTCCAGATCGGTAAAGCAGGCGCTTAAGTCGACGGCGCGGGCGGGGGCCTGTTGACGATAGGCCGCCACCTGGCTGTTGGTCATCACCGAGCAGGAGCCCGAGAGCACCACCGCCGGGCCGACCAGCGGCATGCCGGCCTGAGCGCTTTCACCCCGGGCGCCATGGCGCTGCGCCAAGTCGCGGGCGAGGCCGATGGCGAGGCCGGAACCGCCGGAGACCAGCTTCATCTCCCGCAGCGCCACGCCCTGGGTGAGCAGATCCTGTTCGCTGAGGGCGTCGAGCACCACATAGCGCACCGCCGGATCGTTGACTGCCGCCAGCGCGGCGGCGACCGCCTCCGGCCCCCGGTCGACAATCGGCCAGGCAATCAGCGCGGCTTTTCCGCGCCCCTGGCGCTCAATTAAGCGGCCCAGGTGCGCATCCTCCATCGGCGTCACCGGATGGTGGCGCATCCCGGACTCATTCAGCAGTTGCTCGCCGACGAACAGATATCCCTGATAGACCGTGCGGCCGTTAACCGGCAGCGCCGGGGAAATCACCGTCCGCGTCTCACCCAGCTCGGCCAGCAGGGCATCCAGCACCGGGCCAATGTTGCCCTGCGCGGTGCTGTCGAAAGTGGAACAGTACTTGAAATAAAACTGCTGACAGCCCTGGGCCTGCAGCCAGCGCAGGGCCGCCAGCGACTGGCTGACGGCCATTTCCGCCGGGCAGGAGCGAGTTTTCAGGCTGATGACCACCGCCTCGCTGGTCAGCGGAAGATCGCGGGTCGGCACGCCATTCAGTTGCACCGTCGGCATGCCGTTGCGCACGAGGAAGCTGGCAATATCCGTGGCGCCGGTGAAGTCATCGGCAATGACACCAAGCTGCATGTTGTCTCTCCTCACTGTTTATGGCCCGGCAGGGTGATGCCGTTGAAAATCTTGATCACCGCGCTGTCATCTTCCCGACCGAATCCGGCATTACTGGCGGAGGTGAACATATTCAGCGCGGTGGTAGCGAGCGGCAGCGGGAAGGTCAGCGCCCGGGCAGTGTCATTCACCAGCCCGAGATCTTTGACAAAAATATCGACAGCGGATTTTGGCGAGTAATCGCCATCCAGGACGTGCTGCATGCGATTCTCAAACATCCATGAATTACCCGCCGCGTGGGTGACCACGTCATACATCGTTTCGAGTGGGATCCCGGCGCGGGCGGCAAGCGCCATCGCTTCGGCGGCAACGGCGATGTGCACCCCGGCCAGCAGCTGATGGATAATTTTTACCGTCGAGCCAAGACCAATGTCGCTCCCTATGCGGTAGACTTTGCCGGCCACGGCGTCCAGCACCGGCGCGAGGCGGGCAAAGGCGGCATCGCTCCCGGAGGCCATCACCGTCATGTCGCCGGCGGCCGCTTTCACGGCGCCGCCCGATACCGGCGCGTCGAGCATCAATAGCTGGTACTCCGCCAGCGCCTCGGCAATGGCCTGAGCATCGGCGGAAGCGATGGTGGACGACACCATCACGACGGTGCCCGGCTTCAGATGGGCGGCGAGGCCGCTCTCGCCGAACAGGATCCCCCGCACCTGGGCGGCATTGACCACCAGCAGCACAACTGCATCCAGTTCCGCGGCGAACGGCACCGCGCTGGGGCCCGCGCCATTGGCGCCCGCCGCCAGCAGTGCGCGACAGTTGTCGGGATTGATGTCAACGCCCCAGGTGTTCAGGCCCGCCTGCAGGCAGGCGCGGGCGGCGCCCATGCCCATTGAACCCAGTCCAATCACGCAGACGTTAGTGTGTGCAGCCATGCTGGTCTCCTTGTGAACATTAGTTAATTAATGTGATTTAATGATAGAATAAAGCGTTATCATGTGAATTTATGTGAGAGTTATCACGAATAACCCACATGAATATAAAAAATTCACAGGCGGAAAGAGGCTGCACAACGGCGATTCTTGCCCTAAAATAGCCTAAAAACAGCGGCAAAGCGCGATAACAACACCGGGTGTCGCCAGGGCCGTAGCCTGGGTGGTGACGCCTGGTGTGAAAAAATGGTAAGGGGAGAGCGGTGATTCCAATAGAACGACATCAGCGTATTTTAGCCCTGGTGGAGCAGCGTGGGGCGGTAAGCATTAACGAGCTGACGGAGATCCTCGGCGTGTCCCATATGACCATCCGTCGGGACGTCAGTAAACTGGAGGAGCAGGGGCTGCTGGTCAGCGTCTCGGGCGGCGTGCGCGCCGTCAGCCGGCTGGCTGCGGAACCCAGTCATCTGGTGAAAAGCACGCTGCAGAGTGAGGAGAAACAGGCGATCGGCGCGCTGGCGGCGAGTCATATCGCTAAAAACAGTTGCATCTATCTGGATGCCGGGACTACCACCCTGGCGCTGGCGCGGGCGATCCTCGACCGGAACGATCTCCAGGTGGTCACCAATGATTTTGAGATAACCCAGCTGCTGATCGATGCCAGCCAGTGCGGCGTGATCCACACCGGCGGCACTCTGTGCCGGGAGAACCGCTCCTGCGTGGGCGAATCGGCGGCGCGTACGTTACGCCACCTGGCTATCGATACGGCCTTTATCTCCGCCAGCGGCTGGGACAGTCGCGGGATATTCACCCCTGATGAGAACAAGGTTACCGTCAAGGAGACCGTCAGCCAGGTCAGCGCGAGAAGCATCCTGCTGTGCGACAGTTCGAAATACAATCAGGTGGCCACGTTTATGGCGTTACCTTTGACCCGGTTCACCACCATCATTACCGACCGGCATCTTTCCGATGCCGCCGCCAGTCATATCGCCCGGCACGCCTGCGAGGTGCTGCGGGCCGGATAACGCGCGCGGCCACCGCCGGGTTAGCGTTGCCAGTGCTCGATCAGCGCCGCGCCGATCCCGGCGATTTGCTGATTTCGCTCGGCCATGCTCGCCGGGGTATCCCGCAGATAAATCACCACAATGCGCTCTGCTTTGTTATTCGGGCCAAGCAGGGCGACAATCCCGCGCGCACCCCGCTTGCTAGCTCCGGTCTTATCGGCGATAAACCAGCCCGCCGGCAGCACGGAGCGGATCAACGGTCCGGCGACCCGATCGTCCACCATCCACTGCAGCAGCTGCCGTTGCGAACGGGCGCTCAGACGCTGGCTGGTCAGCAGCTTGCGCAGGGTCGCGGCCATGCTGGCCGGGGTAGTGGTGTCGCGGGCGTCGCCGGGAAGCGCCTCATTCAGTTCCGTTTCCCAGCGGTCAAGGCGGGTGACGTTGTCGCCGATCTGGCGCAAAAAGGCAGTCAATCCTGCGGGGCCGCCGACGGTGGCCAGTAGCAGATTGGCGGCGCTGTTATCGCTCATGGTAATGGCGGCGGCGCAGAGTTCGCCGACCGTCATGCCGTCGGCAAGGTGTTTTTCGCTGACCGGCGAGTAGTCCACCAGATCCTGCTGGCGATAGTGGATCTTTCGCTCCAGCTGTTCGTCACCGGCATCCACCCGCGCCAGCACTGCGCCGCAGAGCACTACTTTAAAGGTGCTCATCATGGGAAAGCGTTCATCGGCGCGCCAGGCGGTCAGCGTGCGGCCGCTGGCCAGATCCATTTCTATCATGCCTACGCGGCCCGACAGCTGGCTTTCGCTTAGTTTAATTTGCTCAAGCGGCTGCGGGCTGGCGTGTACCGCCAGCGGCAGGGTGGCTAACAGGGAGATAATACACAGGCGAATATAACGCATAACCACAATACATCCTTGAGTGAGGGCCGATAAAGGCGAGTAAAGAAGCGACAAATAAGAATAACCCGGCGTTTTGCTGATTCACAATTCCTCTTTTTTCCTTCATCATTTTTCATCTTTTATTTCGAATAATCAATATCTAGCCCTGCCTAAGCACGCTATTTTTTGACTCAAGGCCGTGATGAACTATAAGAAAGTACTAAATACCGCACTCTGTCGGGCGTCGCTGTTTGCCGATCACCACGCCCGCCGGTCCCTGCGGTTCGCCAACGCTATATGCCATCCCGGGAGGAACTGGTGCACCCGATAATTAAGGTCATGCTGGTGGGCGGTAAGGCGGACGGGCTGTTGGTCAGCGTCGCCGATGACGCGACCGAAGTCTCGGTGACGCCTGCGCAGTACGGTGCGCTATCCGGGCAATCGTTGAGCTACCGAATTGTTAGCCAAACCATTGACGATGAACGCTATTTTTTTGGCGTTTTCAGCGACGCCCATCAGGATAGCGATAAGCTGACGCGGGTCGCCCTGACCCGTGGAATGAAAAAAATGTTCTGTTAAACCCTGCCCGAAAGGGGGCGTAAGAGGGTATGCCGGGCGCCGCTGTGCTACTGTGGCAGCCTTCTATTTCCAGGGCCGGACGCATAATGATTCAGTACATTCGTATTCAAAATTTTCGCTCAGTAAAGGATATCGCGCTGGAGCTCGGGCCGCTGAACATTGTCTTCGGCCCTAACGGCTGCGGTAAATCCAATATTTATAACGCCATCCACCTGCTGACCGCTGCCGCTGAGGGCAGGCTTTCGGGGTTTATCAGCGAAGAGGGCGGTCTGGAGAATATGATGTGGTCCGGGGAGCGTTCGCCCCTCGATCGTCACCCCCGCCGGCTGCAAATCGCCTGCCGGACCGACAGCTTCGATTATGAACTGCAGATAGGCTTCCCTGAAAAATTGCCCTATCCGACGCAATTCATGCTCGATCCTATCGTTAAAGAAGAGAATATCTGGCTGGCCGGCTACTCCCGCCGGCCTTCCTCCCGCGTACTGCAGCGCAAGAATCAGGCGGCGTTTCTCGTCGATGTCACCGGGGAGAAAAGTACTTTCACCGAGAGTATTTATGAAAATGAGTCGGTGTTCGGTCAGCTTGGCGAGCCGCACCGTTTTCCCGAAGTATCGCGAGTGCGGGAGACGCTGCGCCGTTGGCGGTTTTATCATGAATTCGCGATTGGCCGTCATTCGCCACTGCGTCAGCCGGCCGTGGGTTACCGTTCGCCAGTCCTCGACAGCGATGGCCAGAATCTCGCCGCCGCCTTTCAGACCATTGTCGAGATCGGCGCGGAGGAGATTTTGCATGAAATCCTTGCCGACGCCTTTCCCGGCTGCCAGTTTTATTGTGAAAACGAGCACTCGCGTTTCGCTCTGAAAATGCGTCGCGAAGGGATCCGCCGCCCGCTGCTGGCGGCGGAGATGTCCGACGGTACGCTGCGCTTTTTGTGCCTCGCCGTCGCGCTGCTCAGTCCGCGCCCGCCGGCGTTTCTGGCGATCAATGAACCGGAGAACAGCCTGCATCGCGACATGTTGCCCGCGCTGGCCCGGCTGATTATCGAGGCCTCGCGCTACAGCCAGATCTGGCTGACCAGCCACTCGGCGGAGCTGGCGGAGCTTATCGCCGCCGGGGCGCCTTGTCAGCGCTATGCGCTGGAGAATCGCGGCGGGGAGACGCGGATTGTCGAGTGAAGCCCGTCATCCCTGACGGGGGCGCTGGAGTCAGGCGGGGCTCTGCGTCTCTGCGGTCGGCAGCAGACGGTTGCCGCCGCGTAGGGTGACGAACGAGAGCAGGGTGAAGCTCAGGGTTATGCAGCCGAGGATCAGATAGGCCTGATGGAAGCCGACGGTGTCGTACATCCGGCCCACCCAGGCGGAAAGCACCACCCCGGACAGCTGTTTTGACAGATTAAAACCGATCAGGAACAGGGTGGCCGAGAGGCGCGGGTTAAAGGCGGAAGAGATATATTTAAAAGTTCCCACCAGCAGGAAGGGGATCTCAAACATATGCAGCATCTTGAGGATCACCACCTCGACTGCCGATGAGGCGAAGGACGACCCGAGAATACGCACCGACATGATCATCCCCGCGGTCAGCAGGGCGTTTTTGGCGCCGATGCGGTTAACGATGGCCGGCGCGCAGAACATGATCAGCGCGTTGAGCAACTCGCCGCCGGTGGTGACGAAGCCAAACACTTCGGTACCGCGCTGCGGACTGGCGAAAAAGCTTTTGAAAAAGTTGGCGAACTGCTGGTCAAACACGTCGTAGACGCTGGCGACACCCACCACATAGACGATAAAGCCCCAGAAGCGCGGCATACGCAGCAGCTCTGCCGCCGTACGCAGCGAAAAGGCCTGGCGATTGGCGCCCAGCGCCTCGATAACCTGGGCGCTGTTGCTGCTTTCCGGCCGCGACAGCCAGAGCAGCAGACCGAGCACCAGCGCAAAGCCGGAGGCGATCCAGAAGGTGATATTGGGATCGATGCCGAACAGCACGCCGGTTATCGAGGCGCATAGCGCCCAGCCGACGCAGCCTGCGACCCGCACTTTGCCATATTCAAAGCGGTTGGCCCGGCTGACGCGTTCGATATAAGCTTCCACGGCACTGTTGCAAATAGTCGGTGGTGATAAACTTATCATCCCCTTTTGCTGATGGAGCTGCACATGAACCCATTCAAAGGCCGGCATTTTCAGCGTGACATCATTCTGTGGGCCGTACGCTGGTACTGCAAATACGGCATCAGTTACCGTGAGCTGCAGGAGATGCTGGCTGAACGCGGAGTGAATGTCGATCACTCCACGATTTACCGCTGGGTTCAGCGTTATGCGCCTGAAATGGAAAAACGGCTGCGCTGGTACTGGCGTAACCCTTCCGATCTTTGCCCGTGGCACATGGATGAAACCTACGTGAAGGTCAATGGCCGCTGGGCGTATCTGTACCGGGCCGTCGACAGCCGGGGCCGCACTGTCGATTTTTATCTCTCCTCCCGTCGTAACAGCAAAGCTGCATACCGGTTTCTGGGTAAAATCCTCAACAACGTGAAGAAGTGGCAGATCCCGCGATTCATCAACACGGATAAAGCGCCCGCCTATGGTCGCGCGCTTGCTCTGCTCAAACGCGAAGGCCGGTGCCCGTCTGACGTTGAACACCGACAGATTAAGTACCGGAACAACGTGATTGAATGCGATCATGGCAAACTGAAACGGATAATCGGCGCCACGCTGGGATTTAAATCCATGAAGACGGCTTACGCCACCATCAAAGGTATTGAGGTGATGCGTGCACTACGCAAAGGCCAGGCCTCAGCATTTTATTATGGTGATCCCCTGGGCGAAATGCGCCTGGTAAGCAGAGTTTTTGAAATGTAAGGCCTTTGAATAAGACAAAAGGCTGCCTCATCGCTAACTTTGCAACAGTGCCAAACAGCATTCCAGGTATTAGAAGAATATCCTGATTCAGGTGAAAATATTGTTGATGCGCTGGCAGTGTTCCTGCGCCGGTTGCATTCGATTCCTGTTTGTAATTGTCCTTTTAACAGCGATCGCGTATTTCGTCTCGCTCAGGCGCAATCACGAATGAATAACGGTTTGGTTGATGCTAGTGATTTTGATGACGAGCGTAATGGCTGGCCTGTTGAACAAGTCTGGAAAGAAATGCATAAGCTTTTGCCATTCTCACCGGATTCAGTCGTCACTCATGGTGATTTCTCACTTGATAACCTTATTTTTGACGAGGGGAAATTAATAGGTTGTATTGATGTTGGACGAGTCGGAATCGCAGACCGATACCAGGATCTTGCCATCCTATGGAACTGCCTCGGTGAGTTTTCTCCTTCATTACAGAAACGGCTTTTTCAAAAATATGGTATTGATAATCCTGATATGAATAAATTGCAGTTTCATTTGATGCTCGATGAGTTTTTCTGATAGTTAGTCTTTGTAGAGACACAAACCTGAAATTCCGGACACCGCGCTTCAGGACATCTCCCTGGACGCCGATATCTGGCAGTATCCGGACGGGGCACTGTTGCAAAGTTAGCGATGAGGCAGCCTTTTGTCTTATTCAAAGGCCTTACATTTCAAAAACTCTGCTTACCAGGCGCATTTCGCCCAGGGGATCACCATAATAAAATGCTGAGGCCTGGCCTTTGCGTAGTGCACGCATCACCTCAATACCTTTGATGGTGGCGTAAGCCGTCTTCATGGATTTAAATCCCAGCGTGGCGTTGATTATCCGTTTCAGTTTGCCATGATCGCATTCAATCACGTTGTTCCGGTACTTAATCTGTCGGTGTTCAACGTCAGACGGGCACCGGCCTTCGCGTTTGAGCAGAGCAAGCGCGCGACCATAGGCGGGCGCTTTATCCGTGTTGATGAATCGTGGGATCTGCCACTTCTTCACGTTGTTGAGGATTTTACCCAGAAACCGGTATGCAGCTTTGCTGTTACGACGGGAGGAGAGATAAAAATCGACAGTGCGGCCCCGGCTGTCGACGGCCCGGTACAGATACGCCCAGCGGCCATTGACCTTCACGTAGGTTTCATCCATGTGCCACGGGCAAAGATCGGAAGGGTTACGCCAGTACCAGCGCAGCCGTTTTTCCATTTCAGGCGCATAACGCTGAACCCAGCGGTAAATCGTGGAGTGATCGACATTCACTCCGCGTTCAGCCAGCATCTCCTGCAGCTCACGGTAACTGATGCCGTATTTGCAGTACCAGCGTACGGCCCACAGAATGATGTCACGCTGAAAATGCCGGCCTTTGAATGGGTTCATGTGCAGCTCCATCAGCAAAAGGGGATGATAAGTTTATCACCACCGACTATTTGCAACAGTGCCCTATGCCGCACCTAATCGAAACGATAGGCGCGCTGGAAGCGCGAGGCGTCGGCTTCCGTTCTCTGACGGAAGCCATCGACACCACCACGCCAGGCGGGCGGCTCATCTTCCACGTGTTCGGCGCGCTGGGCCAGTTCGAGCGCGACTTGATCCGCGAGCGCACCAAGGCCGGGTTGACTGCCGCCGCCGCTCGTGGGAGGAAGGGCGGGCGAAAGCCGGTTGTCACCGCCGACAAGTTGCAGCGAGCGCGGGAGCACATCGCCAACGGGCTTAATGTCCGAGAGGCCGCTACACGGCTCAAGGTGAGCAAGACGGCCCTGTACACCGCGCTGCAATCCACCAGTGCAGCCGACTCCTGATATTCCGTGCAGTCGTCTTCTGAAAATGACATCACGCGCAGGTAGATGCGTGCGACTTTCATGCGGGCCTCCTGGTCATTTTGGGTATAGGGAAAATGACCATTGTTTCACGCCTAGCCAAAAAGGGAAGGTTCCCGGTTCAAATGTCGTTTTCAGAAGACGGCTGCACTGAACGTCAGAAGCCGACTGCACTATAGCAGCGGAGGGGTTGGATCCATCAGGCAACGACGGGCTGCTGCCGGCCATCAGCGGACGCAGGGAGGACTTTCCGCAACCGGCCGTTCGATGCGGCACCGATGGCCTTCGCGCAGGGGTAGTGAATCCGCCAGGATTGACTTGCGCTGCCCTACCTCTCACTAGTGAGGGGCGGCAGCGCATCAAGCGGTGAGCGCACTCCGGCACCGCCAACTTTCAGCACATGCGTGTAAATCATCGTCGTAGAGACGTCGGAATGGCCGAGCAGATCCTGCACGGTTCGAATGTCGTAACCGCTGCGGAGCAAGGCCGTCGCGAACGAGTGGCGGAGGGTGTGCGGTGTGGCGGGCTTCGTGATGCCTGCTTGTTCTACGGCACGTTTGAAGGCGCGCTGAAAGGTCTGGTCATACATGTGATGGCGACGCACGACACCGCTCCGTGGATCGGTCGAATGCGTGTGCTGCGCAAAAACCCAGAACCACGGCCAGGAATGCCCGGCGCGCGGATACTTCCGCTCAAGGGCGTCGGGAAGCGCAACGCCGCTGCGGCCCTCGGCCTGGTCCTTCAGCCACCATGCCCGTGCACGCGACAGCTGCTCGCGCAGGCTGGGTGCCAAGCTCTCGGGTAACATCAAGGCCCGATCCTTGGAGCCCTTGCCCTCCCGCACGATGATCGTGCCGTGATCGAAATCCAGATCCTTGACCCGCAGTTGCAAACCCTCACTGATCCGCATGCCCGTTCCATACAGAAGCTGGGCGAACAAACGATGCTCGCCTTCCAGAAAACCGAGGATGCGAACCACTTCATCCGGGGTCAGCACCACCGGCAAGCGCCGCGACGGCCGAGGTCTTCCGATCTCCTGAAGCCAGGGCAGATCCGTGCACAGCACCTTGCCGTAGAAGAACAGCAAGGCCGCCAATGCCTGACGATGCGTGGAGACCGAAACCTTGCGCTCGTTCGCCAGCCAGGACAGAAATGCCTCGACTTCGCTGCTGCCCAAGGTTGCCGGGTGACGCACACCGTGGAAACGGATGAAGGCACGAACCCAGTGGACATAAGCCTGTTCGGTTCGTAAGCTGTAATGCAAGTAGCGTATGCGCTCACGCAACTGGTCCAGAACCTTGACCGAACGCAGCGGTGGTAACGGCGCAGTGGCGGTTTTCATGGCTTGTTATGACTGTTTTTTTGTACAGTCTATGCCTCGGGCATCCAAGCAGCAAGCGCGTTACGCCGTGGGTCGATGTTTGATGTTATGGAGCAGCAACGATGTTACGCAGCAGGGCAGTCGCCCTAAAACAAAGTTAACCTCTGAGGAAGAATTGTGAAACTATCACTAATGGTAGCTATATCGAAGAATGGAGTTATCGGGAATGGCCCTGATATTCCATGGAGTGCCAAAGGTGAACAGCTCCTGTTTAAAGCTATTACCTATAACCAATGGCTGTTGGTTGGACGCAAGACTTTTGAATCAATGGGAGCATTACCCAACCGAAAGTATGCGGTCGTAACACGTTCAAGTTTTACATCTGACAATGAGAACGTAGTGATCTTTCCATCAATTAAAGATGCTTTAACCAACCTAAAGAAAATAACGGATCATGTCATTGTTTCAGGTGGTGGGGAGATATACAAAAGCCTGATCGATCAAGTAGATACACTACATATATCTACAATAGACATCGAGCCGGAAGGTGATGTTTACTTTCCTGAAATCCCCAGCAATTTTAGGCCAGTTTTTACCCAAGACTTCGCCTCTAACATAAATTATAGTTACCAAATCTGGCAAAAGGGTTAACAAGTGGCAGCAACGGATTCGCAAACCTGTCACGCCTTTTGTACCAAAAGCCGCGCCAGGTTTGCGATCCGCTGTGCCAGGCGTTAAACATCATGAGGGAAGCGGTGATCGCCGAAGTATCGACTCAACTATCAGAGGTAGTTGGCGTCATCGAGCGCCATCTCGAACCGACGTTGCTGGCCGTACATTTGTACGGCTCCGCAGTGGATGGCGGCCTGAAGCCACACAGTGATATTGATTTGCTGGTTACGGTGACCGTAAGGCTTGATGAAACAACGCGGCGAGCTTTGATCAACGACCTTTTGGAAACTTCGGCTTCCCCTGGAGAGAGCGAGATTCTCCGCGCTGTAGAAGTCACCATTGTTGTGCACGACGACATCATTCCGTGGCGTTATCCAGCTAAGCGCGAACTGCAATTTGGAGAATGGCAGCGCAATGACATTCTTGCAGGTATCTTCGAGCCAGCCACGATCGACATTGATCTGGCTATCTTGCTGACAAAAGCAAGAGAACATAGCGTTGCCTTGGTAGGTCCAGCGGCGGAGGAACTCTTTGATCCGGTTCCTGAACAGGATCTATTTGAGGCGCTAAATGAAACCTTAACGCTATGGAACTCGCCGCCCGACTGGGCTGGCGATGAGCGAAATGTAGTGCTTACGTTGTCCCGCATTTGGTACAGCGCAGTAACCGGCAGAATCGCGCCGAAGGATGTCGCTGCCGACTGGGCAATGGAGCGCCTGCCGGCCCAGTATCAGCCCGTCATACTTGAAGCTAGACAGGCTTATCTTGGACAAGAAGAAGATCGCTTGGCCTCGCGCGCAGATCAGTTGGAAGAATTTGTTCACTACGTGAAAGGCGAGATCACCAAGGTAGTCGGCAAATAATGTCTAACAATTCGTTCAAGCCGACGCCGCTTCGCGGCGCGGCTTAACTCAAGCGGGTAATGACTCCAACTTATTGATAGTGTTTTATGTTCAGATAATGCCCGATGACTTTGTCATGCAGCTCCACCGATTTTGAGAACGACAGCGACTTCCGTCCCAGCCGTGCCAGGTGCTGCCTCAGATTCAGGTTATGCCGCTCAATTCGCTGCGTATATCGCTTGCTGATTACGTGCAGCTTTCCCTTCAGGCGGGATTCATACAGCGGCCAGCCATCCGTCATCCATATCACCACGTCAAAGGGTGACAGCAGGCTCATAAGACGCCCCAGCGTCGCCATAGTGCGTTCACCGAATACGTGCGCAACAACCGTCTTCCGGAGCCTGTCATACGCGTAAAACAGCCAGCGCTGGCGCGATTTAGCCCCGACGTATCCCCACTGTTCGTCCATTTCCGCGCAGACGATGACGTCACTGCCCGGCTGTATGCGCGAGGTTACCGACTGCGGCCTGAGTTTTTTAAATGGCGGAAAATCGTGTTGAGGCCAACGCCCATAATGCGGGCGGTTGCCCGGCATCCAACGCCATTCATGGCCATATCAATGATTTTCTGGTGCGTACCGGGTTGAGAAGCGGTGTAAGTGAACTGCAGTTGCCATGTTTTACGGCAGTGAGAGCAGAGATAGCGCTGATGTCCGGCGGTGCTTTTGCCGTTACGCACCACCCCGTCAGTAGCTGAACAGGAGGGACAGCTGATAGAAACAGAAGCCACTGGAGCACCTCAAAAACACCATCATACACTAAATCAGTAAGTTGGCAGCATCACCCTGCACATGAACCCATTCAAAGGCCGGCATTTTCAGCGTGACATCATTCTGTGGGCCGTACGCTGGTACTGCAAATACGGCATCAGTTACCGTGAGCTGCAGGAGATGCTGGCTGAACGCGGAGTGAATGTCGATCACTCCACGATTTACCGCTGGGTTCAGCGTTATGCGCCTGAAATGGAAAAACGGCTGCGCTGGTACTGGCGTAACCCTTCCGATCTTTGCCCGTGGCACATGGATGAAACCTACGTGAAGGTCAATGGCCGCTGGGCGTATCTGTACCGGGCCGTCGACAGCCGGGGCCGCACTGTCGATTTTTATCTCTCCTCCCGTCGTAACAGCAAAGCTGCATACCGGTTTCTGGGTAAAATCCTCAACAACGTGAAGAAGTGGCAGATCCCGCGATTCATCAACACGGATAAAGCGCCCGCCTATGGTCGCGCGCTTGCTCTGCTCAAACGCGAAGGCCGGTGCCCGTCTGACGTTGAACACCGACAGATTAAGTACCGGAACAACGTGATTGAATGCGATCATGGCAAACTGAAACGGATAATCGGCGCCACGCTGGGATTTAAATCCATGAAGACGGCTTACGCCACCATCAAAGGTATTGAGGTGATGCGTGCACTACGCAAAGGCCAGGCCTCAGCATTTTATTATGGTGATCCCCTGGGCGAAATGCGCCTGGTAAGCAGAGTTTTTGAAATGTAAGGCCTTTGAATAAGACAAAAGGCTGCCTCATCGCTAACTTTGCAACAGTGCCGGGAGGACTTTCCGCAACCGGCCGTTCGATGCGGCACCGATGGCCTTCGCGCAGGGGTAGTGAATCCGCCAGGATTGACTTGCGCTGCCCTACCTCTCACTAGTGAGGGGCGGCAGCGCATCAAGCGGTGAGCGCACTCCGGCACCGCCAACTTTCAGCACATGCGTGTAAATCATCGTCGTAGAGACGTCGGAATGGCCGAGCAGATCCTGCACGGTTCGAATGTCGTAACCGCTGCGGAGCAAGGCCGTCGCGAACGAGTGGCGGAGGGTGTGCGGTGTGGCGGGCTTCGTGATGCCTGCTTGTTCTACGGCACGTTTGAAGGCGCGCTGAAAGGTCTGGTCATACATGTGATGGCGACGCACGACACCGCTCCGTGGATCGGTCGAATGCGTGTGCTGCGCAAAAACCCAGAACCACGGCCAGGAATGCCCGGCGCGCGGATACTTCCGCTCAAGGGCGTCGGGAAGCGCAACGCCGCTGCGGCCCTCGGCCTGGTCCTTCAGCCACCATGCCCGTGCACGCGACAGCTGCTCGCGCAGGCTGGGTGCCAAGCTCTCGGGTAACATCAAGGCCCGATCCTTGGAGCCCTTGCCCTCCCGCACGATGATCGTGCCGTGATCGAAATCCAGATCCTTGACCCGCAGTTGCAAACCCTCACTGATCCGCATGCCCGTTCCATACAGAAGCTGGGCGAACAAACGATGCTCGCCTTCCAGAAAACCGAGGATGCGAACCACTTCATCCGGGGTCAGCACCACCGGCAAGCGCCGCGACGGCCGAGGTCTTCCGATCTCCTGAAGCCAGGGCAGATCCGTGCACAGCACCTTGCCGTAGAAGAACAGCAAGGCCGCCAATGCCTGACGATGCGTGGAGACCGAAACCTTGCGCTCGTTCGCCAGCCAGGACAGAAATGCCTCGACTTCGCTGCTGCCCAAGGTTGCCGGGTGACGCACACCGTGGAAACGGATGAAGGCACGAACCCAGTTGACATAAGCCTGTTCGGTTCGTAAACTGTAATGCAAGTAGCGTATGCGCTCACGCAACTGGTCCAGAACCTTGACCGAACGCAGCGGTGGTAACGGCGCAGTGGCGGTTTTCATGGCTTGTTATGACTGTTTTTTTGTACAGTCTATGCCTCGGGCATCCAAGCAGCAAGCGCGTTACGCCGTGGGTCGATGTTTGATGTTATGGAGCAGCAACGATGTTACGCAGCAGGGCAGTCGCCCTAAAACAAAGTTAGGCATCACAAAGTACAGCATCGTGACCAACAGCAACGATTCCGTCACACTGCGCCTCATGACTGAGCATGACCTTGCGATGCTCTATGAGTGGCTAAATCGATCTCATATCGTCGAGTGGTGGGGCGGAGAAGAAGCACGCCCGACACTTGCTGACGTACAGGAACAGTACTTGCCAAGCGTTTTAGCGCAAGAGTCCGTCACTCCATACATTGCAATGCTGAATGGAGAGCCGATTGGGTATGCCCAGTCGTACGTTGCTCTTGGAAGCGGGGACGGATGGTGGGAAGAAGAAACCGATCCAGGAGTACGCGGAATAGACCAGTTACTGGCGAATGCATCACAACTGGGCAAAGGCTTGGGAACCAAGCTGGTTCGAGCTCTGGTTGAGTTGCTGTTCAATGATCCCGAGGTCACCAAGATCCAAACGGACCCGTCGCCGAGCAACTTGCGAGCGATCCGATGCTACGAGAAAGCGGGGTTTGAGAGGCAAGGTACCGTAACCACCCCAGATGGTCCAGCCGTGTACATGGTTCAAACACGCCAGGCATTCGAGCGAACACGCAGTGATGCCTAACCCTTCCATCGAGGGGGACGTCCAAGGGCTGGCGCCCTTGGCCGCCCCTCATGTCAAACGTTAGGTGGCTCAAGTATGGGCATCATTCGCACATGTAGGCTCGGCCCTGACCAAGTCAAATCCATGAGGGCTGCTCTTGATCTTTTCGGTCGTGAGTTCGGAGACGTAGCCACCTACTCCCAACATCAGCCGGACTCCGATTACCTCGGGAACTTGCTCCGTAGTAAGACATTCATCGCGCTTGCTGCCTTCGACCAAGAAGCGGTTGTTGGCGCTCTCGCGGCTTACGTTCTGCCAAAGTTTGAGCAGGCGCGTAGTGAGATCTATATCTATGATCTCGCAGTCTCCGGCGAGCACCGGAGGCAAGGCATTGCCACCGCGCTCATCAATCTCCTCAAGCATGAGGCCAACGCGCTTGGTGCTTATGTGATCTACGTGCAAGCAGATTACGGTGACGATCCCGCAGTGGCTCTCTATACAAAGTTGGGCATACGGGAAGAAGTGATGCACTTTGATATCGACCCAAGTACCGCCACCTAACAATTCGTTCAAGCCGAGATCGCTTCGCGGCCGCGGAGTTGTTCGGAAAAATTGTCACAACGCCGCGGCCGCAAAGCGCTCCGGCTTAACTCAGGCGTTGGGCAACAAGAAAACCGATATGAACGTACGCACTTGCACTGAATCTGACGTCGCCTCTATCGCAGTCGTATTTACTGAGTCTATTCATGTACTTGGAGCGTCTCACTATGACGCTTCGCAAAGGAATGCGTGGGCACCGCGTCCCGCAGATATAGAGGCTTGGTCAGCTCGCTTATCTGGCCTACAGACTCTTCTAGCAATTGAGGGAGATGCGGTTATCGGGTTCATCTCTTACGAGCTTAGCGGCCACATCGAGTTTCTTTACACCGCACCGGGTTCCGAGCGTCGGGGCGTCGCGTCTGTTCTGTACCGTGAGGTTGAGAAAGCCCTCCCAGGTGTTTCGCTCTTCACAGAAGCCAGTCTGGTCGCCAAGCCCTTTTTCCTGCGGCATGGTTTCAGTGTAGTTGAGGAGCAAAATGTCTCCCGTGGAGGCGTCATGTTCCGTAGGTATGCAATGCGCAAGGCAGTTGTCGCCCAACATGGCGCTCAAGCCGACCGGCCAGCCCTGCGGGCTGTCCGTCGGCTTAGCTAGGGCGTTAGAGCAAAAATGAACTGCGCACGCTGTGGCCGCCAGAATTTCGTAGATGCACATCGTTGCGCTCACTGCGGCCACCACTTCTTTGACGGTAGTGACGTGGTGAATCTTCTAGACAAGGCTCAGAAGCGCACTTGGTTAAGGCCGCGAAACATCGCCATATTCCTTGCGGCCTGGGCGCTACTGGTGGTGGAGATCGTCACCTACGCGGGTAAAGCGCCAAGTTCTCCTCAGGGCTGGGCGGCGCTCATACTGCTCGGGCCTATTGTGTACGTCGTACTAGCAACCTGTGCAGATACAATTTTTCGAAAGCCATGAATACAGTAAATCGCTCATGCTCTAACCAATGCTTCCAGCCGACGCTACGGCCTTACGGCCTCCGCGCGTCTGAAGCTGGGCGTTAAACATCATGAGGGAAGCGGTGATCGCCGAAGTATCGACTCAACTATCAGAGGTAGTTGGCGTCATCGAGCGCCATCTCGAACCGACGTTGCTGGCCGTACATTTGTACGGCTCCGCAGTGGATGGCGGCCTGAAGCCACACAGTGATATTGATTTGCTGGTTACGGTGACCGTAAGGCTTGATGAAACAACGCGGCGAGCTTTGATCAACGACCTTTTGGAAACTTCGGCTTCCCCTGGAGAGAGCGAGATTCTCCGCGCTGTAGAAGTCACCATTGTTGTGCACGACGACATCATTCCGTGGCGTTATCCAGCTAAGCGCGAACTGCAATTTGGAGAATGGCAGCGCAATGACATTCTTGCAGGTATCTTCGAGCCAGCCACGATCGACATTGATCTGGCTATCTTGCTGACAAAAGCAAGAGAACATAGCGTTGCCTTGGTAGGTCCAGCGGCGGAGGAACTCTTTGATCCGGTTCCTGAACAGGATCTATTTGAGGCGCTAAATGAAACCTTAACGCTATGGAACTCGCCGCCCGACTGGGCTGGCGATGAGCGAAATGTAGTGCTTACGTTGTCCCGCATTTGGTACAGCGCAGTAACCGGCAAAATCGCGCCGAAGGATGTCGCTGCCGACTGGGCAATGGAGCGCCTGCCGGCCCAGTATCAGCCCGTCATACTTGAAGCTAGACAGGCTTATCTTGGACAAGAAGAAGATCGCTTGGCCTCGCGCGCAGATCAGTTGGAAGAATTTGTCCACTACGTGAAAGGCGAGATCACCAAGGTAGTCGGCAAATAATGTCTAACAATTCGTTCAAGCCGACGCCGCTTCGCGGCGCGGCTTAACTCAAGCGTTAGATGCACTAAGCACATAATTGCTCACAGCCAAACTATCAGGTCAAGTCTGCTTTTATTATTTTTAAGCGTGCATAATAAGCCCTACACAAATTGGGAGATATATCATGAAAGGCTGGCTTTTTCTTGTTATCGCAATAGTTGGCGAAGTAATCGCAACATCCGCATTAAAATCTAGCGAGGGCTTTACTAAGCTTGCCCCTTCCGCCGTTGTCATAATCGGTTATGGCATCGCATTTTATTTTCTTTCTCTGGTTCTGAAATCCATCCCTGTCGGTGTTGCTTATGCAGTCTGGTCGGGACTCGGCGTCGTCATAATTACAGCCATTGCCTGGTTGCTTCATGGGCAAAAGCTTGATGCGTGGGGCTTTGTAGGTATGGGGCTCATAATTGCTGCCTTTTTGCTCGCCCGATCCCCATCGTGGAAGTCGCTGCGGAGGCCGACGCCATGGTGACGGTGTTCGGCATTCTGAATCTCACCGAGGACTCCTTCTTCGATGAGAGCCGGCGGCTAGACCCCGCCGGCGCTGTCACCGCGGCGATCGAAATGCTGCGAGTCGGATCAGACGTCGTGGATGTCGGACCGGCCGCCAGCCATCCGGACGCGAGGCCTGTATCGCCGGCCGATGAGATCAGACGTATTGCGCCGCTCTTAGACGCCCTGTCCGATCAGATGCACCGTGTTTCAATCGACAGCTTCCAACCGGAAACCCAGCGCTATGCGCTCAAGCGCGGCGTGGGCTACCTGAACGATATCCAAGGATTTCCTGACCCTGCGCTCTATCCCGATATTGCTGAGGCGGACTGCAGGCTGGTGGTTATGCACTCAGCGCAGCGGGATGGCATCGCCACCCGCACCGGTCACCTTCGACCCGAAGACGCGCTCGACGAGATTGTGCGGTTCTTCGAGGCGCGGGTTTCCGCCTTGCGACGGAGCGGGGTCGCTGCCGACCGGCTCATCCTCGATCCGGGGATGGGATTTTTCTTGAGCCCCGCACCGGAAACATCGCTGCACGTGCTGTCGAACCTTCAAAAGCTGAAGTCGGCGTTGGGGCTTCCGCTATTGGTCTCGGTGTCGCGGAAATCCTTCTTGGGCGCCACCGTTGGCCTTCCTGTAAAGGATCTGGGTCCAGCGAGCCTTGCGGCGGAACTTCACGCGATCGGCAATGGCGCTGACTACGTCCGCACCCACGCGCCTGGAGATCTGCGAAGCGCAATCACCTTCTCGGAAACCCTCGCGAAATTTCGCAGTCGCGACGCCAGAGACCGAGGGTTAGATCATGCCTAGCATTCACCTTCCGGCCGCCCGCTAAATATCTCCTTTTGGGTTGTTAATAAAACATCCAATAAGTTGACTGTGCGTGAAAAAGAAAGTTTTGTGTGATGGCGTTGAAGATCGCACCGTTAAGCTCTTATGTGGGATGGTGCAGAGCTCGACGACTACCGATAAAACGCAACCGCCGCAAACAGACAAGAAAAAGCCCCAACTGATAACAGTTGGGGCTTCAGTATTGTGATTGGTGGAGCAATAGCACCCTGAACCCAAAACCTTCTCGCTCAACCGGTAGTGGCTGATAACAACTCGTGAGGGCTATTGCGGGTTAAGCATTTAGCGATGTCTAGGGCCAGACTGGACGTCTGAACGCAAGCCGCTGATACTGTACATAACCACAGTATCAGCGGAGGATACCCATGTCGCTGGCAAGGAACGCCACGGCGAGTCAATCGCCCACTCAAACAAACGGTTACGAACGCCACCAACCCGACCAGACGCTGCTCTACCAGCTGGTTGAGCAGCACTACCCAGCCTTCAAAGCCTCACTCGAAGCCCAAGGTCAACACCTGCCTCGCTACATCCAACAAGAATTCAACGACCTCCTCCAATGTGGCCGTCTGGAGTATGGTTTCATGCGGGTTCGCTGCGAGGATTGTCATCACGAGCGTCTGGTCGCCTTCAGCTGTAAACGACGCGGCTTTTGCCCTAGCTGCGGTGCCCGCCGGATGGCCGAGAGTGCGGCGCTGCTGATAGACGAAGTCTTCCCCAAGGAGCCCATTCGCCAGTGGGTGCTCAGCTTTCCTTTCCAGCTACGCTTTTTGCTGGCTCGCCATCCCCAGCTGATGGGCCAGGTCTTGAGTATCGTCTATCGTACACTCTCAACTCATCTGATCAAAAAAGCCGGTTACACCAAAGCCTCTGCACAAACTGGCTCAGTGACTCTTATCCAACGCTTTGGCTCCGCGCTAAATCTCAATGTCCACTACCACATGCTGTTTCTCGATGGTGTCTATGCCGAAGATGACTATGGCAAGCAACGCTTCCATCGTGTCAAGGCACCCACTTACGATGAGCTGAATACGCTCGCTCACACCCTCAGCCATCGCATCGCTCGCTGCATGGAAAAGCGTGGGATTTTGGAGCGTGATGCCGAGAATACGTGGTTGACACTGGAAGAGGGCGAAGACGATACGCTGACTCAATTACATGGTGCTTCGGTTACGTATCGCATTGCCGTCGGCCCCCAGCAAGGGCGCAAAGTCTTCACCCTGCAAACCTTGCCAGGGCGTGAGGATAAAGCCGACTCAAGCAGTCGAGTAGCCAACCATGCTGGTTTCTCGCTACACGCCGGTGTGATGGCCGAAGCGCATCAGCGGGATAAGCTTGAGCGCTTGTGTCGCTACATTAGTCGGCCAGCGGTTTCAGAAAAACGTCTGGCATTAACCGCCAATGGGCAGGTGCGTTACGAGCTCAAAACTCCGTACCGCAATGGCACCACCCATGTGATCTTCGAGCCGCTGGACTTCATCGCCAAACTCGCTGCGTTGGTACCTAAGCCGCGAGTCAACCTCACACGCTTCCACGGCGTCTTTGCACCGAACAGCAAACACCGAGTTCAAGTAACACCCGCCAAGCGGGGCAAGAAGCCCGACAAATCGGAAGGTCTCGATACTAACTGGCGTGACAAGAGTCCTGCAGAGCGCCACCGCGCCATGACCTGGATGCAACGCCTCAAGCGAGTCTTCAATATTGATATTGAAGTCTGCGAACACTGCGGCGGTCACGTCAAAGTGATTGCCAGCATCGAAGATCCGAAGGTCATTGAGCAGATTCTCAAGCATCTGAAACAGAAAACAGCCAAGGCGAATGCCGCCAAGCAGCGTGAGCTGCCACCAGAACGAGCGCCGCCACTGACTCCCAGCCTGTTCGATCCATCACAGAGTCGTCTCTTTGACTGACGACCCCAAATCCAACACTGCTCAACACTGCCAACTTTTAAACGGGGCGGTGGGGCAGTTTGTATCTCTCGAGCTATCAGGCTAGAGATTTTACCGCCAAATCGAACCTTATTAGAGCGGTTTAGGCTGGACCGGCAGTTAAAATTGGGGCTTGAGCGGTAAACGAGTGAGGGAATTTCAGGTAAGATACTTCGGATGAGGAGCAAAAAGGTGGTTTATACTTCCTATACCCCTGCAAAGGTTGTTGGGAAGGCGCGAACCAACCCCATGTTTGCCTGCCTAGGCAAAGCTCGCCGAAAGAGTTAGCACCCTCCCTGATTAAAGGAAGCCGTATGGATATTATTGATAAAGTTTTTCAGCAAGAGGATTTCTCACGCCAGGATTTGAGTGACAGCCGTTTTCGCCGCTGCCGCTTTTATCAGTGTGACTTCAGCCACTGTCAGCTGCAGGATGCCAGTTTCGAGGATTGCAGTTTCATTGAAAGCGGCGCCGTTGAAGGGTGTCACTTCAGCTATGCCGATCTGCGCGATGCCAGTTTCAAGGCCTGCCGTCTGTCTTTGGCCAACTTCAGCGGTGCCAACTGCTTTGGCATAGAGTTCAGGGAGTGCGATCTCAAGGGCGCCAACTTTTCCCGGGCCCGCTTCTACAATCAAGTCAGCCATAAGATGTACTTCTGCTCGGCTTATATCTCAGGTTGCAACCTGGCCTATACCAACTTGAGTGGCCAATGCCTGGAAAAATGCGAGCTGTTTGAAAACAACTGGAGCAATGCCAATCTCAGCGGCGCTTCCTTGATGGG
Source organism: Citrobacter freundii complex sp. CFNIH9 (assembly GCF_002903305.1). Classification (NCBI taxonomy): domain Bacteria; kingdom Pseudomonadati; phylum Pseudomonadota; class Gammaproteobacteria; order Enterobacterales; family Enterobacteriaceae; genus Citrobacter; species Citrobacter freundii complex sp. CFNIH9. The sequence continues at coordinate 341,368 of NZ_CP026242.1, forward strand.
CTCAGATCTCAGCCGCGGCACCTTCTCCCGCGACTGTTGGCAACAGGTCAATCTGCGGGGCTGTGACCTAACCTTTGCCGATCTGGATGGGCTCGACCCCAGACGGGTCAACCTCGAAGGAGTCAAGATCTGTGCCTGGCAACAGGAGCAACTGCTGGAACCCTTGGGAGTAATAGTGCTGCCGGATTAGCTCTGGTTCTGAAATCCATCCCTGTCGGTGTTGCTTATGCAGTCTGGTCGGGACTCGGCGTCGTCATAATTACAGCCATTGCCTGGTTGCTTCATGGGCAAAAGCTTGATGCGTGGGGCTTTGTAGGTATGGGGCTCATAATTGCTGCCTTTTTGCTCGCCCGATCCCCATCGTGGAAGTCGCTGCGGAGGCCGACGCCATGGTGACGGTGTTCGGCATTCTGAATCTCACCGAGGACTCCTTCTTCGATGAGAGCCGGCGGCTAGACCCCGCCGGCGCTGTCACCGCGGCGATCGAAATGCTGCGAGTCGGATCAGACGTCGTGGATGTCGGACCGGCCGCCAGCCATCCGGACGCGAGGCCTGTATCGCCGGCCGATGAGATCAGACGTATTGCGCCGCTCTTAGACGCCCTGTCCGATCAGATGCACCGTGTTTCAATCGACAGCTTCCAACCGGAAACCCAGCGCTATGCGCTCAAGCGCGGCGTGGGCTACCTGAACGATATCCAAGGATTTCCTGACCCTGCGCTCTATCCCGATATTGCTGAGGCGGACTGCAGGCTGGTGGTTATGCACTCAGCGCAGCGGGATGGCATCGCCACCCGCACCGGTCACCTTCGACCCGAAGACGCGCTCGACGAGATTGTGCGGTTCTTCGAGGCGCGGGTTTCCGCCTTGCGACGGAGCGGGGTCGCTGCCGACCGGCTCATCCTCGATCCGGGGATGGGATTTTTCTTGAGCCCCGCACCGGAAACATCGCTGCACGTGCTGTCGAACCTTCAAAAGCTGAAGTCGGCGTTGGGGCTTCCGCTATTGGTCTCGGTGTCGCGGAAATCCTTCTTGGGCGCCACCGTTGGCCTTCCTGTAAAGGATCTGGGTCCAGCGAGCCTTGCGGCGGAACTTCACGCGATCGGCAATGGCGCTGACTACGTCCGCACCCACGCGCCTGGAGATCTGCGAAGCGCAATCACCTTCTCGGAAACCCTCGCGAAATTTCGCAGTCGCGACGCCAGAGACCGAGGGTTAGATCATGCCTAGCATTCACCTTCCGGCCGCCCGCTAGCGGACCCTGGTCAGGTTCCGCGAAGGTGGGCGCAGACATGCTGGGCTCGTCAGGATCAAACTGCACTATGAGGCGGCGGTTCATACCGCGCCAGGGGAGCGAATGGACAGCGAGGAGCCTCCGAACGTTCGGGTCGCCTGCTCGGGTGATATCGACGAGGTTGTGCGGCTGATGCACGACGCTGCGGCGTGGATGTCCGCCAAGGGAACGCCCGCCTGGGACGTCGCGCGGATCGACCGGACATTCGCGGAGACCTTCGTCCTGAGATCCGAGCTCCTAGTCGCGAGTTGCAGCGACGGCATCGTCGGCTGTTGCACCTTGTCGGCCGAGGATCCCGAGTTCTGGCCCGACGCCCTCAAGGGGGAGGCCGCATATCTGCACAAGCTCGCGGTGCGACGGACACATGCGGGCCGGGGTGTCAGCTCCGCGCTGATCGAGGCTTGCCGCCATGCCGCGCGAACGCAGGGGTGCGCCAAGCTGCGGCTCGACTGCCACCCGAACCTGCGTGGCCTATACGAGCGGCTCGGATTCACCCACGTCGACACTTTCAATCCCGGCTGGGATCCAACCTTCATCGCAGAACGCCTAGAACTCGAAATCTAACGTCCGTTCGGGCATCGAGGTCCATGTCGGGGTGGGACGGGCCCGTGGCTTCAAGATCACTTGCAGTCCGACCGCGATGTCTTGGTTGCGCGAGAGGTTGTCGATATCCTCCACTTCCATCATCAACCCTGGATAATGCCGCCGCCGTCATCGCCGCCGACGCCCGTGCCGGGCTTTTCGGGCCTGTCAGGCTTGCTCGGCCTTCAGCCTGCCTGGGCGAGATCTCCGGCGGACGGATTAACGGCGGAGCTTCGCCGCCTTTCGTGCGTGTGAAGGCCGAAGATAGTTCTCTCAAAAACATCCGTTTATGAGAGATACCAAATGTCATTTTCAGAAGACGACTGCACCAGTTGATTGGGCGTAATGGCTGTTGTGCAGCCAGCTCCTGACAGTTCAATATCAGAAGTGATCTGCACCAATCTCGACTATGCTCAATACTCGTGTGGGCTCTGTTGCAAAAATCGTGAAGCTTGAGCATGCTTGGCGGAGATTGGACGGACGGAACGATGACGGATTTCAAGTGGCGCCATTTCCAGGGTGATGTGATCCTGTGGGCGGTGCGCTGGTATTGTCGCTATCCGATCAGCTATCGCGACCTTGAGGAAATGCTGGCGGAACGCGGCATTTCGGTCGACCATACGACGATCTATCGCTGGGTCCAGTGCTACGCCCCGGAGATGGAGAAGCGGCTGCGCTGGTTCTGGCGGCGTGGCTTTGATCCGAGCTGGCGCCTGGATGAAACCTACGTCAAGGTGCGGGGCAAGTGGACCTACCTGTACCGGGCAGTCGACAAGCGGGGCGACACGATCGATTTCTACCTGTCGCCGACCCGCAGCGCCAAGGCAGCGAAGCGGTTCCTGGGCAAGGCCCTGCGAGGCCTGAAGCACTGGGAAAAGCCTGCCACGCTCAATACCGACAAAGCGCCGAGCTATGGTGCAGCGATCACCGAATTGAAGCGCGAAGGAAAGCTGGACCGGGAGACGGCCCACCGGCAGGTGAAGTATCTCAATAACGTGATCGAGGCCGATCACGGAAAGCTCAAGATACTGATCAAGCCGGTGCGCGGTTTCAAATCGATCCCCACGGCCTATGCCACGATCAAGGGATTCGAAGTCATGCGAGCCCTGCGCAAAGGACAGGCTCGCCCCTGGTGCCTGCAGCCCGGCATCAGGGGCGAGGTGCGCCTTGTGGAGAGAGCTTTTGGCATTGGGCCCTCGGCGCTGACGGAGGCCATGGGCATGCTCAACCACCATTTCGCAGCAGCCGCCTGATCGGCGCAGAGCGACAGCCTACCTCTGACTGCCGCCAATCTTTGCAACAGAGCCTCCGTCGCCATGCTCACCTCGCTTTGGTGCACACGAGTATTGAGCATAGTCGAGATTGGTGCAGATCACTTCTGATATTGAACTGTCAGGAGCTGGCTGCACAACAGCCATTACGCCCAATCAACTGGTGCAGTCGTCTTCTGAAAATGACACATGGCATCTGACATCAAGTTAGGGTATGCCTCAATCTGACGGCTGCGAACCGCCAGGGACAGGCGCAATGTCAGATTCTGTCGCGGCCTTGGCGCGTGCCTGGAAGCGTTCATAGCAATCCAGCCCGCAGAAATGTTCGACGTATTCCGCGCCTTCCGGGGTGAAGGCGGCATCGAGCGGAATTTCTTTGCAGCATACGCAGCAGGTGGTGCAACTGGCAGTGTTCGGGGCGTTTGCGTTCATGGTGGTACTCCTCCAGATTGGTAGCGAAGCTCAAAGCTGCCCACTCTCGGCTGGCTGGGAAGCGGTCATGATCTTCCCTTGAAGGCCCGCAGCAGCCGCGTCACAGACAGGACAAACAAGCCGGTCAGCGTGAGGGCTGCAATACCCCAGTGCTCCCCGATGAACGCGCCGGCCGTCGTGCCGGCTAGCACAATGGCGAGAATCGGCAAATGGCAGGGACAGGTGAGCACGGCCAGCGCGCCCCACAAGTAGCCGGTGATCGGTTTGTGCGTCTCAGACGGCAAGTGCTCTGGGCTGTTCATGGCAGACTCTCCGCGTGCTGTGCCGGTTCGGTTGGCATGGCGGCCAGTTGCATTTCGAGGCTGGCCAGGGCCTCGCGCCGACGCTCGACGAGTTGCCGCAACACGGCAAGCTGCGCAGACGCACCGTCACCGTCCGCAGCATCCAGCGCCCGGCACAGCCGCGCCAGTGCGTCCAGGCCGATACCCGCTTCGAAGGCAGCCCGTACAAAGCGCAGCCGTTGCAACGCGGTGTCATCGAACAAGCCGTAGCCGCCCGTGGTGTACGCGACCGGCCGTAGCAATCCGCGCAGCAGGTAGTCGCGCACGATATGCACGCTCACCCCGGCATCAAGGGCCAGCCGGGACACTGTGTAGGCGCTCATTGAACACCTCCTTTTCCTCATCCGGCGCAGCACGAAAGCTGCTTCACGTCCTTGCTGAAGGTCTGCGCCGCGAGCTTCAGCCCTTCGACCATGGTCAGGTAGGGGAACAATTGGTCGGCCAGTTCCTGCACGGTCATACGGTTGCGAATGGCGAGCACCGCCGTCTGGATCAGTTCACCCGCTTCCGGGGCCACCGCTTGCACGCCGATGAGCCGTCCGCTACCTTCCTCGATGACCAGCTTGATGAAGCCGCGTGTGTCGAAGTTGGCAAGCGCACGCGGCACGTTATCCAGTGTTAGCAGGCGACTGTCGGTCTCGATCCCGTCGTGATGTGCTTCCGCCTCGCTGTAGCCCACGGTGGCGACCTGCGGGTCGGTGAACACCACGGCCGGCATTGCGGTCAGGTCCAGGGCCGCATCGCCGCCAGTCATGTTGATCGCCGCACGAGTGCCGGCCGCTGCCGCCACATAGACGAACTGCGGCTGGTCGGTGCAGTCGCCGGCCGCGTAGATGTTCGGGCTACTGGTGCGCATGCCCTTGTCGATGACGATGGCCCCCTGCGCATTGACGGCTACCCCCGCCGCTTCCAATGCCAGGCTGCGCGTGTTCGGTGTCCGGCCGGTGGCGACCAGCAGCTTGTCGGCGCGCAATTCACCGTGCGTGGTGGTCAGCACGAATTCACCGTCCATATGGGCGACCTGGCTGGCTTGCGTGTGCTCCAGCACCTCGATGCCCTCGGCACGGAAAGCGGCTGTCACCGCCTCGCCGATGGCCGGGTCTTCACGGAAGAACAAGGTATTGCGCGCCAGGGCCGTGACCTTGCTGCCCAGCCGGGCAAAGGCTTGCGCCAGCTCCAGCGCCACCACCGACGAGCCGATTACGGCAAGGCGTTCGGGAATGGTGTCGCTCGCCAGGGCCTCGGTGGAAGTCCAGTAGGGTGACTCTTTCAAGCCCGGAATCGGCGGGACCGCCGGGCTGGCACCCGTGGCGACCAGGCAGCGGTCGAACATCACGACGCGCTCGCCACCCTCGTTCAAACTAACGATAAGGCTCTGGTCGTCCTTGAAACGCGCTTCACCGTGCAGAACGGTGATGGCTGAATTGCCGTCCAGGATGCCTTCGTACTTGGCATGACGGAGTTCTTCGACACGGGCCTGCTGCTGGGCCAGCAGCCGCTCGCGCAAGATCGTCGGCGGTGTGGGTGGCATGCCGCCGTCGAATGGGCTTTCCCGGCGCAGATGGGCGATGTGGGCGGCGCGGATCATGATCTTGGACGGCACACAACCGACGTTGACGCAGGTGCCGCCGATGGTGCCGCGCTCAATCAGCGTGACCTGCGCGCCTTGCTCGACGGCCTTCAGTGCTGCCGCCATCGCGGCTCCACCGCTACCAATGACGACGACCTGCAACGGGCGTTCGTTGCCACTGGGCTTATCAGCGGCCCCTATCCAGCCGCGCATCTTGTCGAGCAGGCCGGCGCGGTTGTCCGTCGGTGGCGCATCGGCAAGCGTTGCCTCGTAGCCCAGTCCGGCCACGGCGGTAGTCAGCGCATCCGATGACGTGCCCGCCTCAATGGCGAGTTGCGCTGTGCCCTTCGGATAGGACACCAGCGCCGATTGCACGCCGGGCACTTTCTCCAAGGCTTCCTTGACGTGAGCCGCGCACGAGTCGCAGGTCATCCCGGTGATTTTCAGGGTGGTCATGTATTTTTCCTTTTCTGTGGTGGCTACGGCTGTTGCCGTCAGCCACGTTGTTCTGGCAATTCACAGCTGTCCGGCCCGCAGCGGCGATGTGCTGGCGAGATGAAATCCCAGACCGACACCCCAACCATCAAGGCCAGGCCGACATAGAGCAGTCCACCGCTCTGCCAGCCGTAAGCCCGCATTAAAAACACCGCTGCCAGCACCAAGATCGGGCCTATCGTGCCGAGCGCCGTGCGTCGCCACTGTCGATGATTGAGCCAAGCGATAGCATTGGCGAGTAACGCGATGCCGGCGAACATCGGCAGCAGGATGCCAATGAATAGCCCCTCGTACTGGCTCAAGAAGCCCAGTCCGATGGCCGCGCCAAAGCTGGCGATGGCAGGAAAACAGGCGGCGCAGCCCATCGCGGAAACGACGCTGCCGAGCGCGCCGGTTTTGCCAGCGATGCGCGTGATGAGTCCCATGTGTCGCTCCCGAGTTCGGTTAACGGATCAGCGTTTGAGGCTGGACGGATAGCCCGCGTCCTCGGTCGCCTTGGTCAACTTCTGGACGTTGGTCTTGGCATCGTCGAAGGTGACGACGGCCTGGCGCTTGTCGAAACTTACGTCGGTCTTGCTCACGCCCTCAACCTTGGAAAGCGCGTGCTTGACAGTGATCGGGCAAGAGGCGCAGGTCATGCCAGGCACGGACAGCGTGACGGTCTGGGTGGCGGCCCACACGGGGGCAACAACGGCAGCGAGGGCGAGGGCGGCAAACAGTTTTTTCATGATGAACTCCTGTGATTAATAGAAAAATGGCATGACGTAGGGAAATCCGAGCGAGACCAGGACCAGCGCGGCCACGATCCAGAAAATGAGCTTGTAAGTAGCTCGCACTTGGGGAATCGCGCAGACCTCACCCGGTTTGCAGGCTTGCGCCGGGCGGTAGATGCGCCGCCAGGCGAAAAACAGCGCGACCAGCGCTGCGCCGATGAAGATCGGGCGATAGGGTTCCAGCACCGTCAGGTTGCCGATCCATGCCCCGCTGAACCCCAAGGCGATCAAAACCAGCGGCCCCAGGCAGCAGGCCGACGCAAGAATGGCGGCCAGCCCACCGGCGAAGAGCGCGCCGCGCCCGTTTTGTGGTTCAGACTTTTGTGGTTCAGACTTTTGTGGTTCAGACTTTTGTGGTTCAGACATACGCTTGTCCTTTCAAATTTGGTTTGGATAGCTTAAGCTTACTTCCGTAGTTATGTACGGAGTCAAGCGATATGCAAATTAATTTTGAGAATCTGACCATTGGCGTTTTTGCCAAGGCGGCCGGGGTCAATGTGGAGACCATCCGGTTCTACCAGCGCAAGGGCCTGCTGCCGGAGCCAGACAAGCCCTATGGCAGCATTCGCCGCTATGGCGAGGCGGATGTAACACGAGTGCGGTTCGTGAAATCGGCCCAGCGGCTGGGCTTTAGCCTGGACGAAATCGCCGAGCTACTGCGGCTGGAGGATGGCACCCATTGCGAGGAAGCCAGCGGCCTGGCCGAGCACAAGCTCAAGGATGTGCGCGAGAAGATGGCCGACTTGGCACGCATGGAGGCCGTGCTGTCTGAACTGGTGTGCGCCTGCCATGCGCGGAAAGGGAACGTTTCCTGCCCGCTGATTGCGTCACTGCAAGACGGAACGAAGCTCGCTGCATCGGCGCGGGGGAGTCACGGGGTGACTACGCCTTAGCGTGCTTTATTTTCCGAATTCTGAGACGACCCCTTGCTGAAAAGCTCGCGCCCATCAGGGTTGGCACAGGCGATCATGGAAGTGGGGCGCGTCAACAAGACGCTGTACCTTCTAAATTATATTGATGATGAAGATTATCGTCGGCGGATCCTGACGCAGCTAAACCGGGGAGAAGGCCGCCATGCTGTGGCGAGGGCGATCTGCTACGGGCAGCGCGGTGAGATCAGAAAGCGCTATCGTGAAGGTCAGGAAGATCAACTGGGTGCACTGGGCCTCGTCACTAACGCAGTGGTACTGTGGAACACACTTTATATGCAGGAAGCCCTGAGCTGGATGCGCAGGAATGGAGAAGAAACCGGGGGTGAAGATATCGTCCGGTTATCCCCACTGATGCACGGGCATATCAATATGCTGGGGCATTATACGTTCACGCTACCGGAGGATATTTTGAAGGGGGAACTGAGAGAATTAAATTTTAATTTAAACAATGAATTACCTTCTTAGCGTACGTTTTCGTTCCATTGGCCCTCAAACCCCTTTATGAAGTAAGAGATACAAAACGAGGCGGAAGAGAGTTAATGACTAGTATCAGGTTTGATCGCTGAAGCATATTTATAGTGGATATCCATAGCATGTCTAAATGCCGAAGACTCATTTACTAATCTTTTTTTATCAGAAGTTTCATTCTGTACAGATTTCACACGGCAATTCAGTTCGCCATTTTCATCAATAAACAGACTTTCCAAAAAATCAACAATAAACTGATGTGAGTCTTCATTAAGGCTATTTACAACCTTACCAGTCTCATCAAATCGTGAGTCCCAAACAGGTTCTACATTGTAGGCATCTATAAATTCTTGAGATGCTGTGACACACTGTCCGCCCTGATACTGCTGACTGGAGACATTAACAACGCGATTTACGTTGCCAAATGCTTTCTCTCTGGCCTGTACCTCAGTAGCGCCAACTCCGCATAGCTGGATAGTAATACTGTCATTTGTCGAATTAACATGGATAATCGCTTTCAATTCTAAAACCCTCTGTTTTATCTATTTCAGCCATAGACTAAATGCGTTGACTACTAATGATATATTGCGCGAGTTTGATGTTGAGACATACCATGTTGCTTGAAAGTTCCGGCATCATGCGGGATTCACTACGAATTAAATAGGGTTCCAGCCCCCAGAATATGCCCCAGATGTTACAACGGTCAACTGGGCAATGGGATTATTTAGTTTACCTACTCCTGCCAGGATATCGTCCTCAACCGCAGCGATATAAACTGGGGAGGCAGCGATCACGTAATCATCAGTAGGCCTGGCTTCCATTAACGTCCCTATGGAATTCTCCGATCTTTCCTTCCCGAATGTATTTGTTAATTCCCGCCACCAATGGCGGTGACTGAACGGTAAATTATGAAAGGTGGCTTCATATACGTCGACGAGGTCCCGACTATTCAAAAAACCCAACCCGGCAGAGATCACCCACAACTCCAGGTTTTCCGTCGTCCGTAAAATCTCTTTTGCCGTTGACCAGTGATTCCCAGTATAGAGCGATAGGGCGGGTACCGGTGATGCACTTTGCGACCGTCTTATGGTCGCTGCCCAACTGGCCATAGCCTCTTCAGGTGTCTCTCCGGCCCGGATGCTCAGTTCCGCACGGGAGCCGCACTGGAAGTGCTTACCTTTGGTACAGGACGTTATTAGGTGTGTAATTCGCGACGCCGTCATTTTGTTGCCCTTAGCCCAATGTGTGCAATCACTGTCTATCAGTCGTAACAGCCCCTCATCCGTGATAACGACCAAAGAGGAGGCCCGAACAACTATCCCATTATACATTTAGTCATGCCTTTACTAATAACTAGTTACCACAAAAAAACCTCGCGAGGTGACGGTGTCACGCTTATTGGCCTTTTTTAGCTCACTTTATGTACTATGGGATTTAATTATCGGTAAATCCCATCGTTCAAATAGCACCCCCCATAGTGTAATTGCGGCTAAAACCCTTATTAATCAGTCATGTAGCGCAATGGTTGTGCATTCAGGGGATGCGATCGCCACTTAACGGGTTGCGGGTTGTTGGTCACCCGACATCTGTGTGCTAATCTTTTTCATCATTAGTCACTAGTAAAGGCTTCACTATATATGACGCTACGAGAATTTTTTTAACGAGAGAGGTGGATAGGCCAGTGAAAATCTCTCAGCCAAAACAGTGGGAAAAGGATCGTGAAATGAGCATGAATTCGCAGCCGGAACTGAAGTTGAGTACCCGTACCGAACAACTCGCCAGTAGTCGTGATGCCGCTATGCAAAAATTTCTGGACGGCATGACGCTGATTGCCGAAGCCTCAGCAATTTGCGGGTTTTCACTGTTTAACAGCAAAATTATGGCCCCTAATGCTTTTGGCCTTCCTGCGTCCCTGGCCGCAAGCATCGAGGAAGGGCGACAGCAAATAGACCGTAAGACATGGAACAATCTTTTTGAAGAAACGGGTATTGACCGATTCTGGAATCACAACCAGCGGGCAGAGTTCCGTGAGTCTCTCCGGAACGCTCCGCCAATTGCGTCGTTAACCGTAATCCGCAGTACATTGCGCCAGGCAGTTGCCATGCGCAGCATTACACTTGCTGAAGGGTTTGTTGATCTGCTATGCCAGCTTGATCGCCGGTATAAAACTAATGCCCAGCAATTTGTGATGCCAAAAAAACTGGTACTACGCGGCATTTTTCCCGACTCGAACATGATGAGATATAATGGCTTTTCTCAGGATAATCTCTTCTATTTAAACGACTTTGAGAATATCGTTTGCATCTGCTCCAATGCAGCAACACCGCCTGTCGGCAGTGGAATGAACATGTACGATCGGCTTGCTGTCTTACGGAAAACCGATTTTACGGGTGACATTACCGACCCGAAGGGCTGGAAGTGCCGATTGTTCGAAAATGGTAACGTCCATATCTCAGTTGAGTGTGAAAGCCTGCATAACGCACTGAATGACCTGATTAGCATTTATTTTGCCAACCAGATCCCGGCCAAAGGATAAGAATGATGACTGACAATGTAAATTTGATGAACGGGGATGAACAGACAGCGTCCAGTTTAAGTGAAGATACTCCAAAAACGCCCCCTCTAAGCCCCGAGTTACTGAAGAATTCCCCTTACTCGTCAATAGCTAAGGTTAAATATTTCACCGAGATTGAACAAATCTGCCTCGATAAGAGCATCAGCACCGAAAACCTCGACCAGTTTTTCAAAGCCCACTGGCTGCGGGATAAAATGGGGGGGTCTTTTGCCCGGGCTCAGGAGATGCTGGCGGCCTACAAGCAATACGTGGACGAGGTGCCCGAAGAAGCACGCGCGATTGAAATCCCTGACCAGATTAAAGATGCATTCAGTGATTTTACTGCGTTTATCACCTGGTACTTCCGCTTAAGCTATACGGCTATCCAGAGTGATAGCGTGAAAATTGCGAAGGCAGAAATTACTCAGTTACGGCACCGGAATGCTGAAATTCTGGAAGAACTGTCACAGTCGAAAGAACAGGCTACAGTCCTGAATAACGAAAAAGTTAACCTGATTAACCTGCTGGAGCAGCAGCGTGAACTCTCCAGTAAATTAGAAGATTCACTTCAGGAAGCAGAAGAAACTCTGGCAGGAACTCAAAGTGAATTACAGCATGCCCAAAACGAGATCCAGCTTTTACAGCAGACAGTAGGGACACTGAACCAGCAACTGAGTGAGCGCAAACAGGAACTGGCCTCGCAGCAGGAGTATCAGAAGCAGCTTAATGATGAAAATAAAGCGCAGCAGGTAGAGCTGACCGCCCTCAACAGCCAGAATGAAAACTTACAACGGACCGTGTCTGATTTAAAGTCCAGTGTCAGTCAGCTTGAACAGGACCTTTCTTCATCACAATCCCATGCCTCTGAATTGAGCTCATCTTTAGCCGAAAAGGACACGGCCCTGACGCTCGTCCGGTCGGAGCTCTCAACAGCTAAAGGGACGAATGAACAACTACGAGCTGAAGCACAACGCTTAGCTGATGAGAACCTGGTGTCCAAAAAGGTCCAAACAGATCTGACAGAAGAGCTTCAGCAGCTCAGGAATCAGATGATGTCCATGGAAGCGACACTCAATGCGGAAAAGACCATTGCAGAGTCTTTACGAGGAACAATCAAGCAGCTTACCGAAGCTATGACCGGCGTAGTTGCTATCAAACCTAAATCCCCAGGGGCATCAAAACCGCGAAACAAAAAGACGACATAACTGCTCCCGCCAGGAATTTGCTATAAACTTAAATTCCTGGCGCCCGTAGGCTCTTTATCCCGTCCGGAGGAGTTTACGTCCTTCCGATAGCATTTGGCTGATTTTCCCCGAGTCACTGATCTCAAGAGCATCAACCAGGCTAGTGATCCCGCCAACAGCTTGCTGCTGCGAAATAGCTCCCAGCTTATAGTCATCGAGTACTGCCGCCAAAAACGCTTTCAGTTTAACCTGTTCACTCATCGAAAGTATGTACGCCATTTTTAACCCCATTTTAAGGTTGTGATTCGGGTGAATTGTATTTTTTAGCTTCAGGGAAATGAGGGAGATCCTGGGATTCCGTCTTCTCCGTAGCATCCCAGTGCCACCATCCATAGGCCCCATATTCCTGGTTGTAATACGCCTTCTTAAGTTCCTTTCGCGCAAGATAGGCTGGTGTCGACATTCCGAAAACCTCCATCGGGAACGGCTTATCACTCCGGGTATCAAGTAAATAAAAATCGGGGAATACATCGCTCGCACTTGCGTCATACCGCATAGGCTTAACATAGTGCCGGTGTTCGGCATCCAGTTTACGGGATACAATCGCTTCGTATGAGGAGTCCAGAGGTATCCAGTTATCACTCACCAGCATAAGCACTATCTGATGAGCTCGTGCAGAGAGACCTCTAGTGGTCACAGATACGGGAGAGGTAAGTGCAAAAACAACAACTTTGCCACCATTTTTCCAGGCTGCATATTCCAGTGGGAATCGCCGCTTCACGCTATCCCAGTGCCCGTCTGAGTTAAAGAAGGTAAGGGGCATACCGCCGAAGTTACGCATAGGAAGAAACTTCAGTGGCTTCTCATGCTTTTCTGCGTCATAGCGCGGCAGTACTGATAGCAGCAGCAGTCGCTTGTCGCTCAGTTCTGCGGACGACAACAGCTTAACCTGCTCACTGGCCACTTTGCTTTTAGAGTCCGCCACCCCGATAAAGAGATGGTCGCCAATACACGCTCTACCTGATTTGACCTGCTTTGCGGCGTCCAACATCCGGTAGCGAACCAGCGAATCATTTCGCTTCCCGGCCATATTCGGATACCAGACATTAAGACCGGCTTCAGTCCACAACAGACTCAGAAGTCCGGACAGGGTCATTGAAGCCTGTCCACCTTCAGGTCGCTGGTTTTGGGGCGGGGTAGGAACCTCTGACTTTTCCGGCGGATCTTTCTCCGTCATGCCTATTCCGAGGCGTATTGACATGGTCCCCTCATTGTTGATGCGTACAACATTGCTGGCATAACCCTTTAACCCCGTATGCCTGGCATCAAGGTCGAAAAACACGCACGATGGATCATGCTCAGTGCCGGTATTTGCAGCCTTAATCAATATGAAGGTATCACTGTTTGGTAGCGACCGGACGTACAGACGCTTTGCGCCTTTGCCCCGGCATCCGCAGGTGATCACAGATTTCTGCCCGGACGTGTGGTGTGCTTTCTTTAGGGCCGACTGCCATCCCTTTACATACTCGTTCTGCGTCTGAAATTCAGCCGAGTATCGTTTCGTGTTTGGTTCGTCATCGTAAGCAATAAATACTGCAAACTTCTGGCCCATGGGACCTCCTGAAATTTAAAAGACTAATAGCCCAGCCATCTCAATACATCCTGCGCGTTGTACTCTTCCTTCTCACCCAACTCGGAAAAAAACACGTTGATGTCGCTGGCCTCAACGCCATGTTTAGCAAGCTCCTGGAGAGCCCTTTGTTTTGTAATAGTAAGATCTTCAGCTGAATCAAAATACGTCATCAGTACCTCCTGATGAAGGCGATAACTGAAGCAGGCTTACTCTTCCTGCCCAGGTTTTATCTGCGTGAATGTTAATATTTTGTGAATTAAACCATTACGTTACCCTGTTAAATCACACAGAAGAATGACTATGATGCCGCTTCAAACTCTCCCTTGAGCCGAGCCGAAACGGCAGTCTCAATACGGCTCCGAAGCAAACTGGCCACGGCCGCAAATACGTCGACGATGACCGAATTCCCGAACTGGCGATAGGCCTGCGTATCAGAGACTGGAATGCGAAAAGTAACTTTTCCCGGTTGCTCGAACCCCATAAGGCGGGCACATTCTCGCGGGGTTAAACGGCGTGGGCGCCTTGCCAAATTGACAGGATCATTAAAGTGCTTTTCGCCTATGCTAAAATCCCATCCCCGGTCTAATAAAATTTCAGATCCATCCCGATAATAGCGTGCGCTGAGTGTTCTGCAAACCACTGTTTCTATTGATGAATCTACCAAACCATAGCCAAATCCATTGCCTTTTGCCTGGTGCTTTTTAGCGTAGTTATAAAGGTATTCCCAGAGCTTTGGAGAAAGGATGTAACGGCTATCGACCTCAGCGTCCAGCAGCTCCCTAAGGGTTGGCCGTCGTGAAGGATAAAGAGCGGATACACCACTTAGCGAAAAGCCATCATTGAGTTTCAGATCACGGCGGAAACCGACCAGCACGATACGTTCCCGGTGCTGAG